>DATHKA010000278.1:0-9323 GCA_035489615.1 Chryseolinea sp. | reverse complement strand
TACGGAGAGCCCCAACCTATTTGCTGATACAACTTATATCCGGATCGGCGATCTACAGGACCGGCGCATGAGCGATAGCCTCATTGCGTATCTGGATCACAGCCAACCTGCCTATCGCCAACAAGCCTTGATTGCCCTGGGTTCCATTCAGGACTCGATGACCATGGAGCCTGTAGGTGAGCTGTTGGCCGATGCCGAAGCTTCGGTCAGACACGCCGCAGCCTTCGCGCTTGGACAGACACGATGCCGTGCGAGTGAACGACTATTACGCGGGGCCATCGATCGGGAGGTTGATCCTCTCGTGCGGGCAAAGCTGTATGAATCATACGGAAGGGCTACACTTCGATGGGACTTGTGGGATATCCCCACCGATACGATAACTGCCGCGGGATTTGCCTGGGGACTCTTCAGAACTGCTGGGGATAGCCTGCTCAATCCCCTGGCCGGAAAGTTGCTCCAGAGTCCCTCGATAACGGTTAGGCTAGGCGCTGCGCACTATTTTGCACGCAAGGCTCCCAGCCCCAGGTCCGAAGCAGACCACCTGATTGCCGCGTCTATCCGAGACCCCAACGAAGAAGTGCGTATGGCTGCTGTGTCGGCCTTGCGCAAGATACCGACCGATGCCGCATTTGAAGCACTGCAGAAGGTCGTTCTGAAGGATCCTTCGTATCGCGTCCGCGTTAATGCTGTGGCCGCCCTCCAGACCTTTCCCGTTACGCGGGCCCGTCCGCTACTGCTCAAATCACTGAAGGACCATGACCTCAACGTGGCTGTACGGGCGGCGGAGGTGATCACCCACTTGCCCGTCGACTCGTCGTGGCAACAATATGCGGTCAGTGCCCGAAACTCCAGGAACTTCCGCGTCAAGGCCCTGCTGTACCAGGCCGCCCTGCAAGGTTCCGAAGATTCGAAACTCTACCATGAAGTGCGCGCGCTTTATACCCGTGCGCCAGATCCTTATCACAAAGCGGCCTATCTCGCTGCCATGGGCGAGACCCTGATGTCGTTTGCCTTTGTGTGCGACGAACTAATGCGTGCCGATACCGCCGTAGTGAGAACGGCTGCCGCCCTGGCCCTTATAAGCATGAATCGAAACAAGAATTTTATTCCTGCGCTAAAAAATGACTTCATCAAGATCTATACCGCGGCTATCGCTCTGGGGGACCTTGGCGTTACCAGCGTCGTATGCGATGCACTCTCTGATCCGGCACTGGATTACAAGTCGGTTGTTAAAGATTGGCAATTTCTGATCGACGCGAAGAACAAACTGACCGTTCCTGCCGACAATGAGACGCTCCAGGCCGTGGAGGGCGCCATCGCCTTTTTCGAAGGGAAGGAAATCACGGCAGTACGCAACGGGTTCAACCATGCAATAGACTGGCAGGCCGTGCGCGCCGTAAAGGCCGACCAGATTGCTGTAATAGCAACTTCGAAAGGAATAATCACCATACAACTCTTTGTCGAAGAGGCACCAGGATCCGTCGCGAACTTTGTGTCACTGGTGCAATCGGGTGCCTATCGCGACAAATTCTTTCATCGTGTCGTGCCCAATTTTGTTGCGCAGGGCGGTTGCCCGCGAGGAGATGGATTTGGGAGCGAGGATTACTCCATACGGTCTGAGTTCTCGCTTCGCCGCTACAAAACGGGAAGCGTAGGCATGGCATCCTCAGGAAAAGACACCGAATCGTCCCAGTGGTTCATTACGCACTCCCCCACGCCACACCTCGATGGCGCCTACACGATCTTTGCCGAGGTTGTCTACGGCATGGATATCGTCCATCAACTCGAGGTAGGCGATAAAATCTTGAATATTGAGCTTCCGCAATAAGAAATTCAAGGCGGCACCCCCTTATCTTCACACGCAAAATACAGAGAGGTCTTGAATATCCTTTATCAATCCACCAGCAAGGTAGGCGTTCTAGGCGGCGGGCAGTTGGGCAGGATGCTCATTCAGTCGGGCATCGACTTCAACGTTCCTTTTAAGGTGTTGGATCCCGACGCGCACGCACCCTGTGCTTCCCTGGCCGAATTTGTCCATGGCAAGCTCAAGGACTTCGACACCGTACTTGCTTTCGGTGAGGATTGCGACGTGATTACCATAGAAATTGAACACGTAAATACCGACGCACTGAAAGTGCTCGAAGCTAAAGGAAAGCGTGTTTATCCTCAACCATCCGTCATCGAACTCATCCAGGATAAGCGGAAGCAGAAACAGTTTTATGCTGAATCCGGTATCCCAACGGCGCCCTTCGTACTCGTTGAGAATTCGGGCGACGTGAAGGATAAGGCCACTCAGTTTCCGGTAGTCAATAAGTTGGGAAGGGAGGGATACGATGGCCGCGGTGTTCAAATACTTCGATCAGCCGCCGACCTGGGCAAAGCATTTGATGCGCCCGGCTTGCTCGAATCCCTCATAGATTTTGACAAGGAGATTGCCGTGATCGTAGCCCGTAGCAGCACTGGCGAGATTAAGACCTTTCCCGCCGTTGAAATGGTGTTTCATCCTGAGCAGAACCTTGTTGAGTACCTGTATTCCCCTGCCGAACTTTCCGAACAGGTTCTCCAGCAAGCTGAGCGTGTAGCCCGCACGGTAATTCAGAAGCTGAGCATGGTTGGGGTGTTGGCGGTTGAAATGTTTGTGACCAAAAGCGGAGAAGTGCTCGTGAACGAAGTTGCTCCTCGTCCACACAACAGCGGCCATCAGACTATCGAGGCCAATGTGACTTCTCAGTACGAGCAACACCTTCGCGCCATATTGGGCTTGCCATTGGGCGATACGTCTATCACGCGGCCAAGTGCCATGGTAAATTTATTGGGAGAGTCAGGGCACGAAGGGATCGCTAAATATCAAGGCTTCACCGATGTACTTGCGCTTCCTGGCGTGCACGTTCATTTGTATGGCAAACAGCTCACAAAACCGTTTCGCAAAATGGGCCATGTGACGATAGCGGACGCCGATCCCGCGGAGCTCAAACGCAAAGTTCAGTTAGTCAAGAATACCCTAAAAGTAATATCCTGATGAGTAAACCGGTAATTGGAATAATTATGGGCAGCCAGTCAGATCTCCGTATCATGAAGGAGGCAGCCGAGATACTTGAAGAGCTTAAGATTCAGCACGAAGTAACCGTTGTGTCGGCCCACCGCACGCCACATCGCCTGGTCGATTACGCCACATCGGCCAGGGCCAAGGGCCTGAAAGTTATCGTCGCTGGAGCCGGTGGCGCCGCTCACCTTCCCGGAATGATCGCATCCCTGACTTCATTGCCGGTTATTGGGGTACCCATTAAATCATCCAACTCGATAGATGGCTGGGACTCCATTCTGTCGATCCTTCAAATGCCCGCTGGCATACCGGTAGCTACGGTGGCTCTTGACGGCGCCCGAAACGCCGGCATCCTCGCGGCCCAAATATTAGGATCCACGGATAAGCCAATCGCCAGACGCCTGGATGCGTTCAAGAAATCCCTTCAACAAAAAGTGGAAAGCGTGGCGCGCAAAATGGAGACTACTGGCTGGCGGGACCTGGTCTGAATTCACCGGAATTGAATGAAAATTCTGTAAATTCATTCAAAGAATCCGACCAATGAAAACAGGGACCAAAGGTTGGCTGAAAGACTATTTGGCAATTCGCCAGGAGCGCTCAACGGATGATTTCAATGATTCCGCGAAGCGTACCTCCCATCCGGAGCATTCGTTGTATCGCGTCATTCAGCCAACGGGCCTTATGTACGGATTGTCCGTAATGGAGGAGGCGCTGCAGGACCATCCTGAAGAGCAGAAGGACCGACTGAAAATTCTACTGGCAGAAAGTCTTATCAGCAGTTCGATCGTTTCCTATGAAAACCCCGTAACAAACCCTGCGGAGCTCGAAGCGCTTGTGCTAAAGACGCTGGAGAAGATCGGCACTTTCTACAACAGCATTTTTCCAGAGGTCGCTACGGCCACCAAGACTTTGCTCGGAAGAAAAAAATCACCGATTGAAATTGCCGAGCAGATCATCGACAAACGCATCGAGTACACAGCGAAATTTGCCGATAATTTTTGGTCATACTTCTTTCACAACAGCCTCCTGTTTCTGGATGTTTTCATCTTCGGCCAATGGATTCACACCAATGCCGATCGCATCGTTGCCGACTTCTTTCGTTACGAACGCGACGAACTCCGGTTCTCTGTCGTAAAAGTTATTGCTGCAGCGGCGCATGCCAACCGGGAGATTTCCTTTGAAGAACGCAGGCTCTATGACCTGTTCATTGAAAGTGCCGAGCTGTCATCAGAACGGCGTAAGGAAACAAAGAAAATCTTTGATGAAGGTTTCGCTGTTGAAGATATCAACCTTCCATCCGAACATTCTTGGATACTGAAAAAGTTCTTCCTTGAAATTTCGATACTGACGATTTGGGCGGATAAGAAAGTTGAAAAGATTGAACTCGATTTTCTAAAGCGCTTCTGTCACTATCTGGGTCTATCGGACGAGGATCTCGAAAACAGTATGATTGCCATCGAAGGCTTTATTCTCGAACACTGGTCTGCCCTTGAGCGACTGCAAGACAGACGGGATTTTGGCTATGTGAGCGATCAGTTCATTAATCGGGTAGCGCGGTTGGCAGACAAGAACAAAACGAAGCTCACCAAGTATTTGAACGACAATCCCGAACTGACGGAGCTTGTGAAAAAAGGGCGAAGTCAGGAGTTGTCGGCGGAGGAAAAGGAACGGCTGAGAGATTCGCTGGTTATTATGCTTAAAACCATACCGGCTTTTGTGGTCATCCCTTTGCCGCAGAGTTTTCTCTCCCTTCCGGTGTTGCTGAAGATCTTGCCGCGCAATCTCTTTGCCGAGGGAATTAAATAAGTTGCGCCTGGGCCCGTACCGTTCTATTCGTCCGCAGGCCGGCGAGGCACAATAACCGAAAACACGATAGAAAGGGTGAGTGTCGCAATGATGACGGAGAACGACGTATAGACACCGACATTTATGTCGAAGATCTCCAACAGCATTTTTGCACCGATGAAGAATAATATGATCGATAGTCCTTTCTGCAGGAGATAGAACTTGTCGATGATACCCGCGAGCAGGAAGAACATAGCACGCAATCCCATTACCGCAAAGATGTTAGAGGTGTAAACGAGAAACTCGTTTTGTGTAATGGCAAAGGCAGCAGGGATTGAATCAACTGCAAATAATAGGTCGGTTGTTTCGATCAGTACGATTACCAGGAAGAGCGGCGTAAACTTCAGGTTGCTGTTTTCACGAACAAGGAACGCGCCACCGTGCTCTTCCTTGGTCATTGGTAAGTAGCGCCGACATAGTCGCATGATTGGGTTCTTCTCGGGTTCTATCGTCTGATCGCCGTCCTCGAAGTAAATGCGGATCCCCGAATAGATGAGCAATACGCCAAAGAAATAAAGTATGGCATGAAACCTATGGATCAGGAGGGCACCCACAAAAATGAATATTCCACGAAATACGATCGCGCCAAAGATGCCCCAGAAGAGCGTTTTGTGATAGTATTCTTCCTTTACCTTGAAGTACTTCAGAATTAGCAGGATGACGAAAATATTATCAACAGAAAGGGCGTATTCCGTCAGGTAGGCAGAAAAATATTCAACGGCATGGTCGGCGCCGTCATACTTATAAATAAAGAATCCGAACAGGGTCGATATCAAAACCCAGAACATTGACTGGTAGAGGGCTGACTTGGTGGTGACCTTATGCGCTGTGCGATGGAATAGTCCAAGGTCAAGCACGAGAAATAGAAGGATGATGCCGGCGAAGACCCCAAAAAGGATCATCTCCCTTTCATTCATGCTCTTGAAAAGGGATATTGCTAGTATGTTGACCACGGGGTGCAAGGTGCGTTAGAGTTGCGGTTTGGGGTTACGGAAAAAGGTTAAAAAGGCACTTTGTTGTTTCGGGTGGTCTTGTCAACTTTCAAATATATATAAATCCAGCATTTCATAGAATGATTTATTCCGGTCGCGGCAAAAATGAAACCCGTTAAAATGAATTTTTATTCGCTGCATCGTTCGCAGATTCCCTGAATAAGCACATTCGTTTCTTGTGCGCGGTAGCCCCTGGGTAGCCTTACCGGCGGAACGTCTATATCCAGGCAATTGGTTTGCCCACAGCGAAGGCACTTAAAATGAACGTGATCGTGGTGATGTACGGGTGCCTGACACGCTTCATTGCACAACGCATATTTTAAACTGCCCTCATCGTCGAGAACTTTGTGGATAAGGCCGCGATCCAAAAACGTTTTTAGTGTACGATATACAGTTACCCGGTCCAGGTGATTTTGGATTTCTTTTTCAATGTCACTTTGAGAAAGGGCGTAATTCCGCTGTAAAAAAAGATCGAGAATATCCTGCCTGTTCGGCGTTGACCGAAGCTTGAAATTTCTCAACAGCGTCTCGGAATGAGTATGATCAATCATGATCGCGTGCAGCTAAAAACCACCAGTGGTCAGGTTAACTGAAGTTTGAGCAAATTACTATAAATCCCATTATCCATCCGGGTCAGTTCGGCGTGCGAACCCATCTCGGCGAGTCGACCCTCCTGAATAACAAAGATTCGGTCGACCTTCTTAATTGTGCTAAGGCGGTGAGCGATGATGATGCTGGTCCGACCCTCCATGAGTTTCTCCAGGGCTTCCTGCACCAACACCTCGGAGTGTACGTCCAATGAACTCGTTGCTTCGTCCAGTATCAGGATCGATGGATCCTTGAGAATAGCGCGTGCGATAGCCACACGTTGCCGTTGGCCACCTGATAACTTAACGCCTCGCTCTCCAACGAGGGTGTCGAATTGTTGGGGAAAGGTCTCAATGAATTCAAGGGCGTTTGCCTGCCGGGCAGCTTCACGTACTTCTTCAAAGGTCGCCCCGGGTTTGGCATACGCGATGTTGTCGCGAATGCTGCCGCCGAAGAGAATGACTTCCTGTGGAACTATGCCGACGTTCTTTCGGTAGCCGGCGAGGTTGATGTCTGCAATCGCCATGTCGTCGGCGTATATTCCTCCATTGTCGGGTTCGTAAAATCTCATGAGCAAGCTGATGATGGTCGACTTGCCCGACCCGCTACGACCCACGAGGGCAACCTTCTCGCCGGGCGCAATGCAAAAGTTGAGTTCTTTCAATACGGTTACATCCTTCCGGGTCGGATAGGAAAATATCACATTCCGGAACTCTATCTTTCCGTTCAGCTTGAATGCGGGTTTGACGGACGACGAATCGTGCGCGGGTTGATCGAACTCGGTGGGTTCATTCAGAATTTCCCGAAGCCGCTCAGACGCGCCAATCGCCCGTTGCAATTGGGTGTAGTTGTCGCCGAGACCAGCAATTGAGGCGCCTATAAACGACGTGTAGAAAACAAACGAAAAAAGCTCACCAACGGTAATGGTATGCGACGCCACCAACGAGGCGCCATACCAGCCCACTGCCACGATGCCACCAAACAGGGCGAAAATGATGAACGAAATGAACAGCCCCCTGTATCGAGCCGTGCGAATAGCAACAGTCACCACCTCCGCCAGCGCTTTTCCATAACGCTTCGTTTCAAATTCTTCGTTTGTGAATGCTTTTACAACCGTGATGGACTGTAGCGACTCTTCTACGACCACATTTGCCTCGGCTAGTTTGTCCTGTGTCTTTCTCGACATCTTCCGGATGTACTTTCCAAAGACGAGTGCCAGCAAAACCAGTACGGGAAAAGTAAGGAGCATGAATCCTGTGAGTCGGGGCGCCAGCACCAGGATGATAGCCGATCCAAATACCAGCGTGGCAATTTGTCGCAAGAGTTCGGCCAGTGTAGATCCAAACGTTTCTGCCAGCGTACTCACATCGGACGTTATGCGACTCATCAGCTCGCCGACGCGGTGGTTGTCAAAGAAGGTGAGCGACAACCTCACCAGCTTCTCGTACACGGCCTTGCGTAAGTCGGCTAACGATCGCTCTGTAACCAGGGCGAATGTATAAACGCGCGTGAAGGAAAAGATACCTTGCAAAAAAAGTACGCCGATCAACGCCAGGGCTACCTGTGTTATAGAATCAAAAAACCGTACGGGGACACCGTTGGCGACATCGAGCAACTCACCGGCCAGGTATGGAAAAGCAAGCATGGTACTGCTCGAAAACATCAAAGCAATCAATCCCATGATAAACCATCCCTTATACGGCAAGGCAAATCGAAAGATACCCATCATTTGCGAAAGTGTCTCCCGGTTCACCGGTCGTTTCTCTTCTTTACGCAGTCCTTCCTTAATATTCCGCTTTGCCATTCCCTATCGGTTTTCCAAGCTCACACGCCCCTTGATATCGTACTGAACCGTATCGTCCAGAAACATCTTCTGCCCGCCGAGGATCGAATAAGATGTCATGACCGGCGTGCCATTTATATCGTCAAATTCCAAAGCCAGCAACCTGCTGGTTTTATAAAGCCCATTAAGTTCTGTATACGCTGCCTCAACCTTTCGAATCCTACCCGGCTGACCATGATAGTACAGGCGCACATACGATATTGGGAGGTCATGCGAGGTACTGAATGTTCGCACGCGAAGGTTGCTTTTCGTGTCGCCCGATTCACTAACCTGATAACGGTCGCGGTTGATGGGTTTGTTGATGACGTTCATAACACCAAATACCTCCAGTTCCTTCAGCCATGCCGTGGTGTCGCGGGGGATAATCGTTACGTCTTCCTGTTTTGTACCAAGCGCGATTTGCTTATACAGCGATGCTTGAGCCTTCGAGAGGTGTGTAGCCTGCGCATGCAGTAGACTATCGATAGCAAACAGCGCGTGACCGCCCGGACTCGGCGGTGCGCACCTGGACAAAAGCATGAGTGCGCACGGTATAAAGAACCGCACGATGCTGCCACGCAGGTAGCGCGTTTGATTTAAGCGGATTCTCTTATTGATCAACCAACACATTTCCAGTCATCTGCGAAGGCACGGGTATCCCCATTAACGTAAGTATAGTCGGAGCAAGGTCTCCCAGCTTTCCGTCTTTAAGTTTACCCTTATAGGTATCGTCCACCAGGATACAGGGTACTAAATTGGTTGTATGTGCGGTATTCGGTGAGCCATCCTCGTTCACCATCAGTTCAGCATTTCCGTGATCGGCGATGATGATGGTGCTGTAGCCATTCTTGAGCGCAGCCGTAACCACTTCCTTCGCACACGCATCGACCACTTCGCATGCCTTTACAGCAGCTGCGAAGACGCCCGTATGACCAACCATGTCCGGATTGGCAAAGTTGAGACAGATGAAGTCGGGTTCCTTTTTATTTAGCTCGGGAATAATCTTGTCCTTAATGTCGTTCGCGCTCATCTC
>DATHKA010000277.1:0-14460 GCA_035489615.1 Chryseolinea sp. | reverse complement strand
AGGCGTGGTATAGGGGAATTGATGCGTTGTTGATCTGAATGGCCTCGGCCAAAATAGCGTAAGCCCTCAGTTTATTCCGATCGTACTTTCGAAAAAAATCGGCCGCAGCAATCACGCCCTCTTCCAGGTATGGATTCCAGGATGCCAGTACCGTATAATTCAATTTGGCCGCAACGGTGTCACCACTGGACTCCGCTATCATCGCCGTGAACAACATCTTCTGCAGCTGCGTTGATTGGTCAAAGGTGACGCCGGAATTGATTTGGTTGGCGAGTCCGCGAAAGTCCTTCTGACGGGCCAGCATCAAGAGTTCAAATTGCTGAATCTGTCCGTACAGGGGCTTGCTGGTTAGCTCGAGCCCGCCTATGCGGCGGAAGTAGCGAATAGCCGGAATCATTTCCCCGGCCTCGAAATATTTTTTGCTGTAGTCGAGGATTGCCTGGGCCCTATAATCGTTGCTTTCATATCGTTCCAGCAGGCGGTCCATCTCGACGGAATCAGAAAGGCCTACCCGATAACGGCCGTACTGGTATCGCTCCGCGTCGTTGAGCACTAGGGCACCCGTTGGATCCAGCGTCAGTATTTTTTTCATCTGCAAAGCAATGGCCTGCATGTCTCCCTTTTGGTACAGGGCTACAGAATCCCACGCTTCACGCGCCTGTTCTACCAGTCCCGCTTCGGAGAGGGCAATGGCATTGTAGAACCGGGCCTCCTTATAGTCATAAGTGTCGGCATACGTGAAATAGCTCGACGCCAGTTCGGGGTTGCCTTGTTCAAGGGCCCAAAGCCCCATCGTGTAGTTGAACTTTCCCTGGTAGCTCTGCGTGACGTAAACCAGCTCAGCAAGGACCTCGAGTGCTTTGGTTACATTGCCCTGGTAGTAGTAACCGTAGGCCAGGGAAGCCTTCAGTGCTTCGCTAAAATTGTTGTTGAGAGAATCGGAAGCGAGTCGGTAAGCATTCTCAATAAACGTCGTGTCGAGCGAATGGATATATTTGACCGCATAGTTGTTCAGCAACGTGGCCGTGTAGAGGTTCAGTTGCCGGTTGGTCATCGGTGAAATTTTTTCGGTCAGGGCCTGTTTCGTCACCGTGCTCACGGCGAGTGCGTTTGCCAGCACGGCCGGGTCGGTGGTCCTGAACAGTTCGAGGACCGAGTCGGTCTGGAGTTGCATTCCCTTCAAGGCGGCCAGTGCAAAGAAGTTGGTTTCTGCCGAAGTCTTCGTGAGCGAATTTTCACGCGCTATATTCAGAAAGTAGAGGGCCGAGTCAAGCGCGTTATTTTTTGCGTACACAAATCCCAGGTTGTTGGCCATGACGCTCGATCCTTTTAATCGCGCATAGCCCGCGCGGTACGCTTTGATAGCTTCTTCGTTGTTGCCTTCCCAGACGAACACATTACCATCATTGACAAGAGAGTAAGGTGTGGGACGGCGGCCGTTGGCACGTTGATATTGTTCGTGAGCGGCGTCGAAACTCAGGCGCCCCACTGACAGATTTCCCAGCGCATAGTTCGAACGGTTGTTTTGAAATGCCTGCAGGGCACCCTGCTGATAGAAAGATTCGGCGTACAGATCGTTGCCCAGGAGGCCGTACAGATCACCCGTCGTGTTATAAAAGCCCGCTACCGCATGAAACACATATTCGCGCCAATTGGAATAGAAGACGAATGCCAACATGGCGATCAGGCCCGCGAAGCGATACGTGAAATACGGCATTCGGGTAGGGTTGTACAGCACCTTATCGACCGGCAGGTTACGCGCAAGCAGGTAGATGAAGTTTGAAAAGACATAGACGAGAAAGGCGATGCCATATCCGGTCTGGCTGAAGATGATGGCATCGCGCACTACGCGCAAGGCCGGATCGTTCCAGTTGGCCAACAGTTGACCGATCGTTCCGAAGCAGATAATCGCCAGCGCCACGTATCCGAGAGCACCCCCGGGCGCGAATGGAAAGATGTTGTTGTACTGCGCCTCGCGCTGACGAAGACCCCACAAACCGAGCACGGCGGAAATAGTGAGCAGAAGATACAGATCGAGGTACACAAAGTTCCAGGTGATGGCGCCAATTTCGTGCATGCAGGTAGCAATTACGTTAGCCATGTAAACCATGGCAATCAACGCGAAGTGCCGCAGATTGTGCGACCGGTTTTGACTGATGATGTATATGAAACCGGCCAGGATCTCGTGGGCGACAAGCACAATGAATAAAATGGATATGATCATCCCGGCGGCGTAGCCCGTGAGTGTGAGGTGATAAAAAGGATAGCTCACCCGCGCTCCGAATCCCACGGCTAAGCCGATCACCAGCCACAGTGCACTAAAAGTCAGCATTCGTGAGGTGAAGCCAATGACAGATCGAGTTCGGTTGAAGTAGAAACTGGCCAGCGCGAACAGGGCTATCACCACACCGTCTACGACACGGGTGTACAGGCCAAAGATGCCTAGCACTTCGAAACGCAGACTCACCAGGAACATGATGAAGAAGGCCAAGCCGATGAAGTACCAGAAGCGCGGCAAGGTAGAGATCACCGTTATCAGCACCGCTGATCCAAATACAAGGCAAAAGAGAAAGATGTATGAGGCGAGCGTATTGGGCACGATGTTGCTGCCTTGAAAGTATTCGAGAATCACATACGTTTCTGCAGGTACCGTAAGTCTGAAGGGGCCAAGCGTAAAAGTGTGAATGACCGTATCGATGACCTTTTGCTCCTGCAGCTTAATCCATTCGGTTACGCCATCTGCTTCATCATACCGATGGAGCCAAAGGAAGGCCATAGTGGCGAGCAATACGCCGGCAACGAGATACCAGACCCGCCGGTACTCAGTTATCCAGCTTTTCCAGAATTGATCAACGCGCATGGTGAGGGACTAACGTGCAAGCTTAACGGATGGAAACCAATTTTGAAAACAAATATATTGACTGAACGCCCTTCGCGACCGGTGGGCCAGACGTTGTTAGGCGCAAAAAAGGCATGGGCGCGTGTAAGTCGACTATTCAAGAACTTTGGGTACGCGGAAATAATCCGAGTCTTTCTTCGGTGCATTTCGGAGTGCCCGTTCGTGACTCAGGTGCTCGCGTACTTCGTCTTCGCGGAGTACGTTCACTTCGCTGCTCATAGTCGTGAGCGGTTCGACACCATCGGTATTCACTTCCTTGAGCTTTTCAACCCAGTCTACGATCGCCGTCATGTCTTTCATCATTTTCTCCGCGTCTTTTTCGTCGAATTCAAGACGCGACAGGTGAGCGATCTTATCCAATAGTGAGCGATCGATCTTCATGCGAGGTGTTGTTTCAATTCTTGATCAATAATCGTGAACAGTTTGCGCTTCAGGGCGTCGATGTCGGCTAACGTCATGCCCGTCGTTTCGAGGGGTTCGTGAAAGATGACTTTTAGCTTATGCCACCGAAGCAGAAACTGATCAGGTGGCAAAATTATCCAATTATAGGGAATGGTGACAGGCACAATCGCGATTTGTTTTTCGACGGCGATGCGGAAGGCGCCATCCTTGAATTTGGCCATTGCGGGGTCCTTTTCGGTCACGATGCCGCCCTCCGGGAATATCACCAGACTTTTTCCTTCATCGATTGCCTCTAATGAACGTTTCATTGACTCGTAACGACTTTTTAGTTTTCTGCGATCGACCGTGATGTGCAGGCGACCGTACATGTAACCGAACAAAGGAATGCGTTCAATGCCGGTCTTACCTACAAATATGGTATTGTGTCTTACTAAACCGGCCGTGGGTATATCCAGATAGGAAAAATGATTGGGACAAAATATGTACTGCTTAAGCGGGTCAAGCCTGGCGCGGTACTCGGCGCGCACAGGAATGGCGATGAAAAAAAACAGCAGGCGTGCCCACCACCGGTTAACAATACCGGTAATTCTGTGCCGGGAGGGAAAATACATCGGGATGGCGAGAAAGGGGAGTGACAGGAGGAACAGCACACCGAAGACCACCACTCCGTAACTCGTGTAGATTGCTCTGATAACTCTCATATCATAGCCATACCGTTAGCCCGAAGCTCACTTATTTACGTCGCTCGCACGAGGTATAATGATCAACTCCCTTTGGCGGCCATCGATGTAGCGGAACTTACCCACCTCATCGAAAAATCCGTCTTCTTCCAGCTTGATCTGAATGTCTTTTTTCCAGGCGTCAATGTGGGTCGTGACGTTGAGTTCGATCGAATAGGCGGTACGGGTGTGCATTGGATAGTCCCCCGTGTTCGGCACTCCGTTTTGCATGTCCCACTGTCCGATCGTGGTTCCCGCCGCGTGGCCATGGTAGCCGATGGGATGCGTGTAGATCGATGGCGTGAGTCCGGCGGCAATGGCCTGCTTCCGTGCATCGGCCAGAATTTGATTTCCGGTCTTCCCGACCTCAAAGTTATTCGTGAGAAAGTCCTGCAGCTGATTGCCCCGGGTCAACGCTTCCTTGAGGAAAGCAGGCGCGACCGTCTCTCCCGACTTGAGCACATAGGCATGCTGTTGCGTGTCTGTATTGAGTCGCAAGTAGGTGATTCCAAAATCCACGTGAAGCAAATCGCCCGGCATGATGACGACCGGCTGAGGCCGCTTGGTGAATAGGATATCGGATTCTCCGCGCTGGATGGATACCGAAGGATGAAACCAGGTATCCAATTTGAGCTCCTTGATGCGCTCACGGTACCACCACACAACGTCCTCGGTATCCGTCACTCCAGGTTGTATGACGGCATCTGAAAATCCTTCCTGGATAATGTCGTGCGCGATGCGACAAATTTGTGGATACAAGACCATCTCTTTCTCCGTTCTGGTTTCCAGCCAACTCACTGCCAATTTTTCGGCCGACACCACACGAGACTGCAACCTGCTGTCCAGGCTCTTCAATAGGTGGTCGTAATCGTTAGACGTCAGGCCGTCAGCATGTCCGTAGTACGGAGCCTTGTTGACACCAATCTTTTTGGGATTGCGTTCAGAAATGATCTTGCCAAGCTGTGCCCACTGATCCGGCTGATGTTCGGGATCCCAGGCCCGCTTGAACACTTTGCCAACGTCGTAGCGAGCCACGGCCCAATACTCCAGTTCCTTTCCTGCGCCGGGATCATAGGCCACCAGCATGGTGGTTCTGCGCGCGGCGTGCCACGTTGCAGGAAGAAGCGTCCTGATGACAGGATCCTCGTTGTATTCGCGCGACATCACCACCCACATATCGAAGCCTTCCCGACGCATGAGTTCGGGCAGCAAATTGCGCAGGCGATCTTCCAGGATGTCGTCGATTACAACCGCTTGCTCGCGCTGTGTCAGGATGCGTGCCTGTTGTGCGAGTGTTGAGGACACTGCAAGGTTTAGGAGTAAAAGGGTTAAGGTGCCGTTCGTATACTTCATGGTCAGGCAATCAAACTAATAATACAGCGCTCGTCCTTCAGGAGTTGCCTCGCTTCATCGACCCGAACAGACGACTTCGCTGCATCCAGTTCCTCGCGCGCTTTATTTCGGATGTCTTTTCGTCGCATGGCTTCCAGAAAACGCCTTACATCGTCGCGCGTTTCGAGGATCAGTTTCGGCACTTCTTGTGGCGTATCGTTTTCATCCTTCGACACCATCGTGAAGTAACACGAGTTGGTATGCCGCACGACACCACTTTTCACGTTCTGTGCCTCGACCCGAATGCCGATGATCATCGACGACCTTCCTATATAATTCACCGAGGCGTGCAGCGAAACGAGTTCACCCACCTCAACCGGCTTAAGGAACTCAACGCGATCCACCGACACCGTTACACAGTACGCGCCTGCGTGTCGGCTGGCACAAGCATACGCAACTTTGTCCATCAGCGAAAGCAAAATTCCACCGTGTATTTTACCGCCGAAGTTCGCGTAAGAAGGAATCATTAATTCCGTAATCGTTGTTCGTGAAAAGTCAACGGACCTGACAAGCTCGTTCATGAGGATTAATTGACGGAAGGTATAAAATATCCGCCAATGCGGGTCGACCTTTATCCGCGGGCTTACAATCCGCGCATCCTGGCCATCTTTAGCAAGCCGAGCATCGTGAGACAATCGGTGATCTCACCGCTATCAACCATCGCGATGGCCTCGCGCAAGGGGATCTTCATTACTTTCATGTCAGCTTCCGTTTCCTCGAGTTCACGCTCGCCGAACGAGAGGTCTTCGGCGAGATACAAGACCCCCACTTCATCGGAGGTGGAGTTGGAAGGATTTACCGTGAGCAAGTGGGTCCATCGCCTGGCCATCATTCCCGTTTCTTCCTTCAATTCTCGCTTGTCCGCCTCAAGCGTATCTTCTGTCAGTAGGCCGCCTCCCTCGGGGAGTTCCCAGTGAAACTCGTTTAGCGTGTATCGGTATTGTCCCACCAGCCAAATGTTGTCTTGAGCGTCCAACGGGATAATGCCAATTCCAACGTTCTTGTAGTGAATCTTTCCATAGATCCCATGACCGCCAGCAGGATTGATCACCTGATACTCGACGATTTTAATCCACCGGTTTTCGTACTTGTCTTCACCGGAAAGGGTGATCCAGGGATTTTTAGCGTTCTTATCAGGCACAGCAGTAGTCTTTAAAGTCTTTAGTCGTGAGTCCTGAGTTGTTCGGAGTATTTGAGATATTAGTACTTTATGCCGGCGTCAAATCAGGCGTCAGGACTAATACTGAATACTATTTTTCAAAGCTATTGAATTCTTTTGTGGGAAATTATTTCAGTACTAGTTTTGTACGCTCAGGAATAATTCGCTTTTCAATTCCTGGTCGTCTGGTACATTAGTTGTTTTTGATCTGAAGTATCGGTAACCAAAATACTCCAAGTACCAGAAACAACTCATGACAAAGGACCAAATACTTAATACTGGATCTTATATATGCTCAGGTCATCGTTTTCGAAGGAGTACATTGAAGCAGGCTGCGATGAGGCCGGGCGCGGCTGTCTCGCGGGTCCCGTGGTGGCGGCGGCGGTGATCTTGCCGAAGCGCTATCGCCATAAGATACTTACCGATTCGAAACAACTTGACCGTGAGTCGAGAGAGCGACTCCGCGAAGAGATCAAACGCGATGCCATTGCCTGGTCGGTGGCCGAAGTGGACCACGAGGAGATCGATCGCATCAACATACTCAACGCTTCATTTAAAGCCATGCACCTGGCGCTCGATCAGCTTCACACCCGCCCCGAGCTGTTGTTGATTGATGGCAATCGCTTCAAGCCATATGCCGACATCCGATACGAGTGCATCGTTAAAGGAGATGGCCGGTATTTATCGATCGCCGCCGCCTCCATATTGGCTAAAACGCACCGTGATGACCTGATGATGAATCTGGCCTTGCAGTTTCCCGGGTACAGTTGGGAGACCAACGTAGGTTATCCAACGCTGGCACACCGGGACGGGATTCGCTTGATCGGCATCACGCCTTTTCATCGCAAGTCATTCACCCTGTTGCCCACGCAACTTGAACTCTTCGACGAAGAAAACTAGTACGTCGCAGCAAAAATAGCCATACTTGCTTTGGGAGTAATTCGCTTATTTTGCCTTGCAAAAGTACCCTACCTTGCCGTGGGCGTAAGCCTGTCCATGCCGATCGATTTGCGAGGTCCGGCATCTGGTGACCCGAACAGCGATTGCCTTTCTTCAGGCAAATGTTGTCGATTTATCTCAGGACTCACTACTAAAGTCTAAATACTATTTACGCATGTGCCTCATTTTCATTTCGCTGAATCAGCATCCTTCTTATAAACTCCTGGTCGCCGGTAATCGCGACGAGTTTTACGATCGCCCGACACAACCCGCCGCCTACTGGAAGGATTACGCGCAAGTACTCGGTGGTCGTGATCTGGAAGCCGGAGGGACCTGGCTAGGGGTGACTTCGGCGGGACGGATCTCGATGCTGACCAACTACCGCGATCCCAAGAGCATTGACCCGGCGGCGCCAACGCGTGGCCGGCTGGTGGCCGACTATCTCGAAGGCTCGTCGGATGCCGAGGCCTATCTGTATGCACTTAACGGAAGCGGCATACGCTACAACGGATTTAATCTGTTTGCGGGTACGGGAGACGAGTTGTATTACTATTCCAATTATCAGGGTGTTGTGCAGCGACTCGAACCGGGATTCTTCGGAATCAGCAACAAGTTCCTGGAGACGCCCTGGCCAAAAGTGGTGAAGGGGAAGCAGAAAATCGGACCCGCCTTTTCGCGCGCGATCGTCGATCCTGAAGAGGTCTTTTCCTTGCTTTATGATGATGTGACTGCGCCAACGGACCAACTGCCCGACACGGGGTTGTCTCCAGCGCGTGAGCGGGCGCTGTCCTCCCTGTTTATCAAAACCGAAAATTATGGCACGCGGTGCTCCACCATTGTCGCGGTAGACCGCGACGACAACTGGCTTTTCTCAGAGCGAACCTATGACCCGTCGGACTTTTCATACACGGACCAGACCTATCGTTTTTCACTCCAATCGTAACTTTTTGCCGTTCTGACGCGTCTTCTTCAAAAAACCTCGCCGGCAGTCTTAAAGGGGTCCATGGACGTGAATTTTGGCTTATTCAGGCTGA
This sequence comes from Chryseolinea sp., assembly GCA_035489615.1. Lineage (GTDB taxonomy): Bacteria > Bacteroidota > Bacteroidia > Cytophagales > Cyclobacteriaceae > Chryseolinea. The sequence continues at coordinate 5,916 of DATHKA010000277.1, read as the reverse complement.
TGGAAACTTTCAAAATTACCGTCATATTTGTAATTCAGCCGTTTATTCTGAGACAAATAGCCAGCTATGAGAATTATAGAGACTAAGCACCTTTCCAAAGAGTACATAATGGGCAGCAATATTGTGAATGCCCTGCAGGACGTTTCCATTTCCATTGATAAAGGAGAATACGTGGCTTTCATGGGGCCTTCTGGTTCCGGAAAGTCGACGCTCATGAACATCGTGGGTTGCCTGGATTCGCCGACCACAGGAACATACAGTCTCAACAACCACGAGGTTAGCGAAATGACGGAGAATGAGCTGGCTGAAGTGCGAAACAAGGAAATCGGGTTCGTGTTTCAGACCTTCAACTTGCTTCCCCGGGCAACAGCGCTCGATAATGTAGCCTTGCCGTTGATCTATGCCGGATACAGCCGGTCAGACCGGGACGAAATTGCGATGGCGGTCCTCGAAAGTGTTGGACTGGGATCGAGGCATCATCATAAACCCAATGAGCTTTCAGGTGGTCAGCGGCAGCGCGTGGCTATAGCGCGGGCGTTGGTCAACAATCCCTCGATTATTCTCGCCGATGAACCTACAGGTAACCTGGATTCCAAGACCTCTTACGAAATCATGGGCCTTTTTCAGGACCTTCACGACAAAGGCAATACCATCATCATGGTTACGCACGAAGACGACATCGCCCACTATTCGCATCGCATCATCCGACTGCGGGACGGCCTCATCGAATGGGATCGCAAGAATGAAGATGTAAAACGCAGCCAAACCGTTAGTCATTGATTTGCTGAGCTGTTGATTGAATACCCGAAGCATAGCTTTTCGGGGACGCCGTAATTTCCTGACTTCGGTATTCCCTTCGTAACTTAGGGTTATGAAAATATACACCCGCACAGGCGACGAGGGCAGCACGGCATTATTCGGTGGCAGCCGTGTATCCAAGGCCGATCTTCGCATCGACGCCTATGGAACGATTGATGAGCTCAATGCCTTTCTGGCGGTAGTTCGTGATCAGGAGGTCAACAAGAAGCGTGAACACCTGCTGGTGCACATACAGGAGCGCCTCTTTACCATCGGATCCATGCTGGCCACGGTGCCTGGCAACACCACCGTAAAAATACCTCGCCTGGTAGACGGAGACGCCGAATCACTGGAAGAGGCAATTGATCAGATGGAGGCGCATCTTCAGCCCTTGCGGAATTTTGTGCTACCGGGTGGACACGTTTCCATTTCACATTGTCACGTGGCCCGCACGGTTTGCAGAAGGGCAGAGCGAAAAATCGTGCTGTTGAATCAAACCGAAACCGTTGATCCGCTCGTCATCAAGTATATGAACAGACTTTCGGATTATTTGTTTGTCCTGGCGAGGACGATAGCTGCAGAGTTGGAGATCGTTGAGACACCCTGGAAACCCGCGCTTTGAAACAGCCGTACCACATACGTCTGAAACTTGTACCGATCGTTCTATCGGTACTGTTCTTCACATTGGCCTCACGCGAGGCCTATGCGCAGAAGCAACTCGTACTTCTGAAGGGGCAAAAAGTGATCCTGCGACTATATCCTGGCGAGGAGATTGAACTAAAGATGCTGGGAAATGAAGATCGGATTTATAGCTACGTCAACAACCTATATGACACCGCATTGGTCGCGCATGAGACACTGATTCCCTTCTCGAAAATTGAGCGCCTCTACTTTGTTCGCCCAAGCTTCATGAACCGCGTGGGAAAACTGCTGGTGATCGGCGGCGTAGGCTTCTTTCTCATCGATCAGTTGAATACCGTGATCGTGCAGGGAGAAGACATCACGATGGATGAAAACGTTACCAGGACTTCGGCGATTATGGTAGGCGTGGGATTGCCTATGATGCTCATCAAGAAAAAATCGCAGCGCATGAAGGCTGGTTACCACTTACTTACGGTTGAACCGGGTTCACCTTTTTACAAGCGCGACATCAATCATATGCAATTCTGATGAGGCGATTGTTTGCCGATTCGTATATTTGCGACTTATTAAATTAACCACAACCATATGACAACAGATCAATTAAAAGATCTGAAGGCCCGTGTTAGCGCCTTGAGGAGGTATCTTTGACTACGACCGCAAGAATCTTGAGGTCAAGGATGAGGAACTGATTACCCAGCAAGCTGATTTCTGGAATAATCCCAAAGAAGCAGAAGTTATTCTGAAGAATATCCGAATCAAAAAGGTTTGGACAGATGCCTTTGAGAACGTCACGAAGTTGATGGACGACCTCGAAGTTTTGAACGAGTTTCACGAGGCGGGTGATGCGACAGAGGATGAACTCGACGCTGAATACGCACGCGCTGCAAAGGCGGTAGAGGAACTCGAGTTCAAGAAAATGCTGAGTAAAGAGGAAGATCAGCTTGGTGCTGTGGTGGAGATCAACCCGGGCGCGGGCGGAACCGAAAGCCAGGACTGGGCCAACATGCTCAATCGCATGTACATCATGTGGGGCGAAAAAAATGGTTACAAGGTCTCTCAAATAGACTACCAGTCAGGAGATGTTGCCGGCATCAAGTCGGCGACGTTAGAGATTGAGGGACCGTTTGCGTATGGCAAACTCAAGTCGGAAATAGGCGTGCACCGCCTCGTACGCATTTCACCATTCGACTCCAATCAGCGCAGGCACACTTCGTTTGCTTCCATATTCGTATATCCAAAAGTTGACGACTCGATCGAGATCGAGATTAATCCATCCGACATTGAGATTCAGACGTCGCGTTCAGGTGGCGCTGGCGGTCAGAACGTAAACAAGGTGGAAACGAAGGTTCAGTTAACCCACAAGCCTAGTGGGATTGTGATTGTTTGTCAGGTGGAGCGGTCGCAGCACGCCAACCGTGAGCGGGCCATGCAAATGCTGAAGTCCAAATTGTATCAGCGGGAAATGGAAAAACGCAACGCTGCACGAGACAAGATCGAGGCCGGCAAAATGAGAATTGATTTCGGTTCGCAGATCAGGAACTACGTACTTCATCCGTACAAACTGGTGAAAGACGCCCGGACAGCCGTCGAGCGTCACGACGCACAGAACGTATTGGATGGCGACCTGGATGATTTCATCAAGGCATTTTTGCTGGGGGCGCAAGAGCAACCACAGCAGGCATGAGTGAGGCGTCGACGCTGAACAACTGACTGGAGTTTCTTGTAAGAATAATTTGTAACGGAGTAGTCTTGGCTCCGTTATCAGGTAGTACATTCGTCAGCCCACGTTGAAAAGCGAAAAAATATACACGCCACAGTTCTGGCTTTTGTGCACCAGTTCATTGTTGTTCTTCGCCAGCTTCAACATGCTGTTGCCGGAACTTTCCGGATTTCTCGAACGCCTCGGTGGCGGAGAGTACAAGGGATTGATCATTGCCCTGTTCACACTCACCGCCATGATCTCACGGCCATTCAGTGGAAAGCTTGCCGATAAAATAGGACGTGTGCCCGTAATTATGGTGGGCTCGGTTGTATGTTTTATCTGTAGCCTGATATACCCTATACTTACTACCGTTGCCGGTTTTATGCTGTTGCGCCTTGTGCACGGTTTTTCAACCGGATTTACCCCCACAGGAACCGCCGCGTATATGTCAGACGTTATTCCGGCCGCCCGCCGGGGTGAGGCGATGGGGATGCTCGGGACATTTGGTTCATTGGGAATGGCCGCTGGTCCTGCGCTAGGTGGAATGTTAGCCAACCGCCTGTCTCTTAACGCGGTCTTCTATTGCGCTTCTGCTTTAGGAATGCTGTCGATTGTCATTCTGCTGGGCATCCGTGAAACGCTGCACAGTCGGGAACGCTTTCGTTTCTCGATGTTGAAAGTGCAAAAGGAAGACTTGTTTGAGCCACGCGTGCTGGCTCCGTGCATCGTGATGCTATGCCTCGGATTTTCTTATGGAACGGTGTTTACCCTCATTCCCGACTTTGGCGAGGAAGTGGAGATCCGAAACAAGGGGCTTCTGTTTACCTATATGACGGTATCCGCCCTCATCGTACGGCTCATTGGTGGTCGCGCATCAGATCGTTGGGGTCGGAAACCGGTATTGCGTGTAGCCAGTATTTTCGTGGCTACGGCCATGGCGATCATGGCTTTCGCCGATTCACCTTTGCAACTGATACTGGGTATGACCCTGTATGGATTGGCTCACGGCACCACGTCTCCGACGTTGATCGCCTGGGCGACAGACCTGAGCAATCCGGTGCATAAGGGGAGGGGCGTAGCGTCTGTTTATATTTTCATGGAGTTCGGTATTGGAATGGGCGCGCTCGCTTCGGGACTTATTTATTCGAACGACCCAACGCGATTCGCCTACGCATTTGCGTTGTGTTCGGCGCTCGCTATCATTGCGTTCTCCTACTTGATCTTTTCCCGAAAGCCGGCAATGACCTAGTCCGTAGGCCGGCGATGCCTTATAGTACATTTGACCATAAGGTAAGACAAATTCTAATGGAACGGCTATCGAACGAATCCCGCGGCAACCCCACCGTCCACGTTGATGACATTGCCCGTCGACTTGTTCAGCAGTCCACCCACCAATGCAAAGCACGCGTTCGCGATGTCACCCGGTAAAATAATTTCGTTCAGCAACGTTCGCTTGGCATAAAACCCAGGAAGTTCTTCAACCTTGACACCATACGCTTTGGCGCGACCTTCGGCCCAGGCGCCTGCCCAGATCTTGCTGTCGGCAATGACAGCATCGGGATTCACCACGTTCACGCGAATCTTGTCCGCGCCGAGTTCGGCAGCGTTCAGCCTACTCAGGTGCATTTGTGCCGCCTTCGCGGAGCCGTAGCCTGCGTTATTTGGTCCCGACACCAGGGCGTTCTTGCTGACGATATTGATCACGTCTCCACCCGTTGCCTGCTTGCGCATAACCTTCACCCCCGCCTGGGTTATGAGAAATTGCCCCTTCACGAGCACGTCGTACAGGATGTCCCAATCTTGCTCCGTATGTTCTTCGAGTGGTTTTGAAATCGATAATCCGGCGTTGTTAATGATGATGTCGACACCGCCAAAAAAGCGGGCAGCAGTATCAAAGGCCGCCGTGATCTGTGAACCGTTCGTAACATCCACGATGGCCGTACAAAAAGCATCTTTGCCAAACTGTTTGTTAAATTCATCTTCGGCTTCTTTAAGACGCTGCGGGTCATTATCGTTCAGCACCACACACGCTCCCTCGTCGACGAACCGCTTGGCGATGGCCTTGCCGATACCTCCCGCGCTTCCTGTAATCAGGGCGATCCGCCCCGACAAAGCTTTTGGTTTTGGCATGCGCTGAAGCTTAGCCTCTTCCAACAACCAGTATTCGATATTGAACGCTTCCTGTCGCGGCAATGACGTGTAAGATGAAACGGCTTCGGCCCCTTTCATGACGTTGATGGCGTTGGTATAAAACTCTGCCGCTACGCGCGCCGTTTGTTTGTCTTTCGAAAACGTGAACATGCCCACACCAGGATACAATAACACCACTGGATTCGGATCGCGCATAGCCGGGCTGTTGGCGTGCTTGCACGTGTCGTAATATTCAGCATACATCTTCCGGTATTGTTCAAAAGCCGGCGCCAGGGTTGCTTTGATCGCGGCCGGATCGGAGAGGTCCTGATCGGATGTCAATGGCAGCACGAGCGGGCTGATCTTGGTGCGAAGGAAATGATCCGGGCAGCTGGTGCCCATTGGCGCGAGGCGATCGAGGTCTTTGGAATTAATAAATTCGAGCACCCGGGGGTCGTCTGTGAAATGGCCGATCATCCGAACGTGCGAAGAACAGAATCCGCGCAATATGGGAGCGAGCGCTGAAGCTTGCGCCGCTCGCTTCTCGGCAGGCGCAGACTGAATGTTGGCGCCACCGAAAACGGCTCGTTTTTTTCCGTAGTTGTCTTCGAGAAATTGCGCGCAGCGCTCAATGACTTCCAAGG
>DATHKA010000276.1:0-5743 GCA_035489615.1 Chryseolinea sp. | reverse complement strand
CTACGTGGAAGGCACCGGAGCTATAGGCGCCAAAGCCTAATGCTACGAACATAAGGCCTAGCTGTGAAACAGTAGAATAGGCCAATACTTTTTTGATATCATTTTGCGTGAGGGCAAGGGTTGCCGCAAAAAGCGCCGTGGCCAGGCCGATCACTACGATCAGCTCCATAGTTGCCGGCGAGAGCGCATACAACACGTTGTTACGCGCCACCATATACACACCTGCGGTCACCATAGTCGCTGCGTGGATGAGTGCTGATACGGGGGTAGGGCCCGCCATAGCATCGGGCAGCCACGTGTACAAGGGAATCTGCGCGCTTTTTCCCATAGCGCCCACGAAGAGCAGCATCGTAATGAGCGTGATGGTACCGGGATCTACCGTTGCCGCCTTTGGCAATACCTCCGTGTACTGAATGCTTCCGAAGTTTATGATGATAAGAATTATGCCCAGCAGCATGCCGAGGTCGCCAATGCGGTTCATGATGAATGCCTTGTTGGCCGCATCGTTATAAGGCTGATTCTTGAACCAGAATCCGATGAGCAGGTAGGAGCAAAGCCCCACGCCCTCCCATCCGATAAACATCACGAGGTAGTTGGCGCCCATCACGAGCAACAACATGAAGAACACGAACAGATTGAGGTAAGAGAAGAAGCGGTTGAAGCCCTCGTCGCCGTGCATATAACCCACGGAATACACGTGGATAAGAAATCCGACGCCAGTAATGATCAGCAACATCAACGAAGACAGCGGATCGATGAGAAAGCTCATCGTCGCCGAGAATCCGCCGGCGCTGATCCAGCGAAACAGGGTTACCTCGATGGTGGGCGTTCCGCCAACAAGTTGGATGAAGGCAAATACAGATAGGATGAAAGAAACAAGCACCGATCCACAGGCGACAGTTGAAGCAAAGCCTTTGCTCACCTTCTTCACGTTCAGGGCCACGATGAGAAATCCCGCCAGGGGAAATAACGGAATCAACAATGCCACTAATTGAGCGCCTACCATTTTAAACGATTCAGTACGTTAATGTCTACAGTTTTTGCGTTCCGGTGCATGAGCACCAGGATGGCCAACCCCACGCCCACTTCCGCTGCGGCAACCGCCATGATGAAGAAGACGAATACTTGTCCGGCGCCATCATTGAGGTAGCTGGAAAATGCTACCATCACCAGATTCACTGCATTCAGCATTAGCTCAATGCACATGAAAACAATGATCGCGTTTCGACGATAGAGTACGCCCAGTACGCCAATGGTGAACAGCACCGCGGCGAGCCAGATGTAGTATTCGATGGGTATGTTGTTGATCATGAAGAACTATTTGATCTTATAGAACAATGCGTTATCAGCGTTCTGCGGTTTCTGATTTTCCGAGCATAATGGCGCCTACCATGGCAGCCAACAACAGTACTGACGTTATTTCGAACGGAAGCAGAAATTCGTTGAACATTACTTTGCCCAGATTCTTGACCATGCCCGTGCTGGTGTCGGTAGGTTGTTGAGCCATCATCAACTCGGTGCCTTTGAGTGAACCGATCAAAACGACGATCAGCAGGCCAGCGCAAATGGTGGCCACCACTTTTAATAAGGTGCTTTTGTGTGGCTCCGATTCCTGGTTGAGGTTGAGCATCATGATCACGTACAGGAACAACACCATAATTGCCCCGGCATACACGATGACGTGTACCACGGCAAGAAACTCTGCGTTCAGCAGCACGTAGTGACCAGCAATGCAGAAGAAAGTAATGATAAGGTAGAGAACACTGTGAACAGGATTCTTGGAGAAAACGACCATCAACGCGCTGAGGATGGCGACAAACGAAAGAAAGTAAAATACGTTAAGCGTCACTGCGGTGGTCGATTACTTATTATGGCTCAATCTTTTTTGCTGCTTGAAGGCCAGAACTTCGGGCGTCTGGCGCACCGAAATATCAATACGTTCATCTGTCTTTTCTACCAGCTTGTCTTTTCCGAAAATGAAGCCTTCGCGGGAATAGTCCGTCGGGAGAATGCGATCGGTCAGGAAGATGGCTTCCTTCGGACACGCCTCCTCGCACAATCCACAGAAGATGCAGCGAAGCATATTGATCTCGTAGGTCGTTGCATACTTCTCTTCGCGATATAGATTTTCTTCTCCTTTTTTGCGTTCGCCGGAAGTCATCGTGATTGCTTCAGCCGGGCAGGCCACCGCGCAGAGGCCGCAGGCCGTACACCTCTCGGCACCTTTGTCGTCGCGTTTCAGCACGTGCTGTCCACGCCACACTTCGCTGATCTCGCGGGTCTTTTCCGGGTATCTGACGGTGGCACTGCGTTTGAAAAAGTGCTTTATCGTGATGATGACGCCGCCAAAGATCGCAGGGAGATACAAACGCTCCGCGAGCGACATTTCTTTCTTGACGACTAATTTTGATCGATTCGTTAACATAGCTCTTTAAGCACTGCCACGGCACGCGCCGTATAGGGTGCGATATTACTGCCTGAATAGGGTTAAGACCAGGCCGGTGACGAAAATGTTCACCACCGCCAAAGGTATCAATATCTTCCAGCCCAGGTTCATCAACTGGTCGTAGCGGAAACGGGGAATGGTCCATCGGATCCACATGAAGAAGAAGATGAAGAAGCTGATCTTTCCGAAAAGCACCAAAGTGCCCAATATCGTTATCGCATTGGGAGGCAATCCCAGGTCATTCATGAAAGGGAAATTGTAACCGCCAAAGTAAAGCGTCGATATAACGGCCGACGAAACAAACATGTTGATGTATTCAGCGAACAGATAGAAGCCAAGTTTCATACTGCTGTACTCTGTGTGATAGCCGCCGACGAGTTCGGTTTCGCATTCGGGAAGATCGAACGGCGTACGGTTACATTCTGCAAAAGCACAGATGAGAAAAATGAGGAAGCCAACCGGTTGATAGACGACGTTCCAGAAGTTCCAGTCGCCACCCACACCACCGGCCTGCTGAGCTGCAATTTCGCCAAGGCTCAACGTATTGGTCATGATGATCAGCGCAATGATGGCCAGGCCCATGCCGATCTCATAACTGATCATTTGCGCTGACGCGCGGATTGCACCCAGCAACGAGAACTTGTTATTCGATGCCCATCCACCGATCATGATACCATACACGCCAATAGACACCACACCAAACACATAGAGAATACCGACGTTCAGGTCAGCGATCTGCAGCGAATACTTAACGTCATTGATGGTGAGCGAGTCGCCCCACGGAATGATAACGCCTGCCATAAGCGCCGTGAGCATAGCGATGCAGGGACCCGCGACGAACAGAAACTTGTTCGAAACTACGGGGATCATTTCCTCCTTCATGATGAACTTCAATCCATCTGCCAGCGGTTGGAAAATGCCGAACGGACCCGCGCGATCGGGACCGATGCGATCCTGGAGGAACGCCGCTACCTTTCTCTCAGCATAGGTGGAGTAGGCCGCGATAAACAAGGTGATTCCGAAAATGGCTCCCGACAAAGTTGCTTTATAAATGAAGAAATCGATCATGCGGCGGAATCATTAGATTGTTCGAGTTGTCGTCCCTTTTGAAAGACGATCTGGCGGTCGATCTCGCGAGCGAGCTTCTGCAGATCGATCCGCTCATAGTGGTTCTGCGAAATAACGGAATGACGATCGATGTGACGGGGACCTTCAATAACCCAATCTTTCAGGTTCTTGTGATCGAACCGACATTCATTGCAAATATATTCCTTCACTTCGGCGTACTGGTCCTTTCGGGCCGATACGCGAAGTACATCGTCTCCCTTGGTGAACAACACCACCTTGCCACAGCATTTGTCGCAGTCGCGGTGTGCATCGAGCGGGTTCGTAAACCATACGCGGCTCTTGAACCGGAAGGTCTTGTCTGTAAGTGCACCCACCGGGCAAACGTCGATCATGTTACCGGAGAAGTCGTTGTCGACGGCTTTCTCGATATACGTACTGATCTCAGAAGCATCACCTCGGTTCAATACACCGTGTACGCGGTTATTGGTGAGTTGATCGGCCACAAAAGTACAGCGATAGCAGAGGATGCATCTCGTCATATGCAGCTTGATCTTGTCACCGATGTCAATCTTTTCGAAGGTGCGACGGTCTTCTTCGTAGCGCGTCTTCGCGGCGCCATGCTCGTAAGCCAGGTTCTGCAGGTCGCACTCGCCCGCCTGATCGCAAATGGGGCAATCGAGCGGGTGATTGATGAGCAGGAACTCAACCACTCCCTTGCGCGCTTCGAGCACATCAGGCGAAGTAATGTTCTGCACCACCATGCCATCCATAACCGGCGTGCGGCAGGAGGCAACCAGTTTGGGCATCGGACGAGGATCCTTGGCGGAACCCTGCGTAACCTTGACGAGGCACACGCGGCACTTTCCACCGGTTTCCTTGAGACTCGAGTAATAGCACATCGCCGGAGGAACTATCGCGCCACCTATCTGACGTGCCGCATTCAGGATCGTGGTTCCATCCGGAACTTCAACCTCGATGCCATCTATCGTTACTTTTGCCATATTGCTCTATTGCTATGCTTCGATGAAGGGCTTAATTGGCCGTAGCCATCGCCGCTTCCATCGGTTCTATTTCAAAATGTTTGGGATTCTTCACCTTTTCCGGATACCGCACATGGTACTCGAACTCCTCGCGGAAATGACGTATCGCACTGGCTACGGGCCAGGCGGCTGCGTCACCCAGCGGACAGATGGTGTTGCCTTCTATCTTCTTCGCCACGTCAACGAGCAGATCGATGTCATCCATATGTCCATGACCGTGCTCGATGCGGTGAAGCACCTTCTCCATCCAGCCCGTGCCCTCGCGGCAGGGACTGCATTGACCGCATGACTCATGGTGATAGAACCGCGCGAACGTCCAGAGGTTTCTCACGATGCAGGCGGTTTCGTCCATCACGATAAATCCGCCCGATCCAAGCATGGTACCCGTGGCAAAACCCCCATCAGACAATGACTCGTAAGACATCAGTCGGGAATCACCTTTAGCTGTTTTTAATATGAGGTTCGCGGGAAGGATCGGCACCGAAGATCCTCCGGCGACAACGGCCTTGAGTTTTCGTCCTTTCCAGATACCGCCGCAGTATTCGTCAGAATAGATGAACTCTTCAACGGGCAGACCGAGATCAATTTCGTAGACGCCGGGCTTGTTGATGTGACCGCTGGCGGAGATCAGCTTCGTACCGGTGCTCTTTCCAATACCGATGTGGCTATACGCGTCGCCTGAAGAGTTGATGATGGGCACGACTGCGCAGATGGTTTCCACGTTGTTGACCACGGTAGGGCTGGCGTACAATCCCGCAATGGCCGGGAACGGAGGCTTAAGCCTCGGATTTCCCCGTTTGCCTTCCAACGACTCCAGTAGGGCAGTCTCTTCGCCGCAGATATAAGCACCCGCGCCAGGCTGCACGTACAGTTCAAGTGAATATTCGGTTCCCAGGATGTTCTTGCCAACAAATCCCGCGGCCCGCGCTTCTTCAATGGCCCGCTCCAGGATGCGGATGACATACATGTACTCGCCACGTACGTAGATGTAGGATGTTTTTGCACCCAGCGCGTAGCTGGAGGTGATCATACCCTCAATAAGAAGGTGGGGGAGGCGCTCCATCAGGTAGCGGTCCTTAAAAGTACCGGGTTCGCTTTCGTCAGCGTTGCACACCAGGTATCGGGGCTTATCAGACTTGCGGTCGAGGAAGCTCCACTTCATGCCTGCGGGGAAGCCCGCACCACCGCG
>DATHKA010000275.1:0-17407 GCA_035489615.1 Chryseolinea sp. | reverse complement strand
CTCACTAAGCGTCAGTGTCGCAAACTAACGCACACTTTTCATATAGCTACTCCGTTGCCCGGAAGCGCGAAGCTTGTCGACCAACGCATCTACTTTATCGGGGGTCAGATCCTCGTAGTATTCCGCACCACATTGCAGCATCGGCGCCGTTCCACAGGAGCCCAGGCATTCGACCGTCTTCAGACTGAACATTCCGTCGGGTGTGGTTTCGCCGTTCTTGATCCCCAATTTTTTTTCCAGGTGTGCCACGATGTCGTCGGCGCCGCGCAGCCAGCACGGACCGGTCTGACAAACCTCGATCAGGCACTTGCCTATCGGTTCGAGGTTGTACATTGAATAGAACGAGGCCACCTCGTATACTTCGATAGGCTTGATACTAAGCAGTGAACCCACATAATCCATGACGGCAGGACTGAGCCAACCATCAAATTCAGCCTGCGCCAGATGCAGCACGGGAAGCAAGGCAGACTTCTGCCGACCCTCCGGATAACGTGCTTTGATCCTGTTGACCAGCGCCAGGGTTTCTTCTGAGAATGTTGGCTTTTCCGAGCTCATGTTCACTTCAATATTTTCAATCAATCAATTTTTATTTCGTCTTCTCCTGCCGGGCATTCTTGCGCGCCACTTACCGGGGCCGCCTCCGACTTCAATATTTTGCATGGCGCTACCGTTGTGTGGGCGCGTCATCAATTACATTGTCACGCGTCGAGTTCACCCGCGATCACATTCATACTACTCATCGTCAGGATGGCGTCGGAAAGCATCGAACCTTTGATCATTTCCGGGTATGCCTGATAATAAATGAAGCATGGCCTGCGGAACTGAAGCCGGTAAGGGGTCCGTCCGCCGTCGCTGATGAGGTAAAATCCGAGTTCGCCGTTTCCACCTTCAACACAATGATACACCTCACCTTTCGGAACATCGGTTTCACCCATCACGATCTTGAAATGGTAGATGAGCGCTTCCATGTCGTTGTACACGTCCTGTTTGGGCGGGAGGTAAAACTCCGGAACCTCGGCATGATAGGGGCCTTCCGGCAACTTGGCCATAGCCTGCTTAATGATGCTCATACTCTGCCACATCTCTTCCTGGCGCACCATGAACCGATCGTAAACGTCGCCATTCGTTCCAACAGGAATAATGAAATCAAAATCTTCGTATGAAGAATACGGCATCGCTACACGCACATCGTAGTCGACACCAGCTGCCCGCAGGTTAGGGCCTGAAAAGCTGTAGTTCAATGCGCTCTCGGCAGTAATGCCTCCGGCGCCGATGGTACGGTCCATGAAGATCCGGTTGCGCTTCAGCAGGTTCTCGAACTCTTTCAGCACTACGGGAAATTCCTTCAGGAAGCGATTGATCTTATCCCACGCTTTCTGGGAGAAATCGCGCTCAAATCCACCGATCCGGCCAATGTTCGTGGTAAGACGCGCACCACAGATCTCTTCGTAGATCTCATACACGAGCTCGCGCTGCTGGAACAGGTACACAAAGCCCGTCAGTGCACCGGTATCCACGCCGATAACGGCATTGCAGACCAGGTGATCGGTGATACGGGCCAATTCCATAATGATGACCCGGAGGTACTGTACGCGCTTCGGAATCTCCGTGCCGAGCAGCTTCTCCACGGTCATGTGCCAGCCGATATTGTTGATGGGGGCCGAACAGTAGTTCATCCGGTCCGTGATTGGCGTAATCTGGTTGTACGGGCGACGCTCGGCAAGCTTCTCGAACGCGCGATGGATGTACCCAATCGTCGGTTCTGCGTGTATGATTACTTCGCCGTCCATCGTGAGAACGTTCTGAAAGATCCCGTGTGTGGCAGGATGCGTTGGGCCAAGATTAAGCGTCGTGTATTGCTTCTCTTCAGCTCCCGGTTGATCGATCAGTGAGTCGTTTACGTTCATGGTCTTCTATTATCTTCCGAACATGCTATCGTTCTTGTCTTCGCGCGTTTGATCTTCGAGGGGATACTCCTTCCGCATGGGAAAGATGATCATCTCCTCGACGTTAAGGATCCGTTTCAGGTTGGGATGGCCTTCGAAGATCACCCCATAGAAGTCGTAAGTTTCACGCTCCAACCAGTTGGCCGCGGTAAATACCGGCGTGAGGGTTTCCGTGACCGGATTTTCTTCGGGAAGGTAAATCTTCAGCCGTATGCGGTGATTGTTATGCAGGTTATGAAGCTGATAAAAAACAGCGATCTGCTTCAGTTCCGGATAGTGAATGCCGCCAAGCGTGGTCAGGTACTGGAAGCGGAGATCGGCATGATCGTAAAAGAATCGTATGATTTCGACGATCTTTTCTCTTTTTAAAGTTACCGTTAGAAAGTTGTAGGGTGTTTCGACATGAAGAATCTCATCTCCATATTTTTCTTTCAATGTGGCGATTACTTTTTCCTGACTGGAGACTTCCATTTAGTGCTTCCCTTATTTAAATGAAACCGCTTTGTTACCGGTATTCATTATTCGATTCCATATTTGTTCAGCATCGCCTTGTATTCTTGCGAATCGCGACGTCGCAGAGATTCGGTTTCGACAAGGTGCTGAATCTTTATTACGCCATCGATGATCTGTTCTGGCCGGGGAGGGCATCCGGGCACATATACATCGACAGGAATGATTCGATCGATACCCTGCAACACGCTGTAGGTATCGAAAATGCCACCGCTACAGGCACAGGCGCCGACAGACAATACCCAACGAGGCTCTGCCATTTGCTCATACACCTGACGCAGCACGGGACCCATCTTCTTGGCAATGGTTCCCATGACCATCAACAGGTCGGCCTGACGCGGCGAAAAGCTCAGGCGTTCTGAGCCAAAACGAGCCAGATCGTAGTGCGCACCCATGGTTGCCATGAACTCAATGCCGCAGCACGACGTGGCAAAAGGTAACGGCCAGATGGAATTCTTCCGAGCCATGCCCACCACCTTTTCAAGGCTGGTAGCAAAGAATCCGGCACCTTCAATCCCGGGCGGTTTTTCACCCATAGTTACTCCCGATGTATTCGCTACAGTCTGCATAAAGGTCTCCTTTCTATTACTCTTCCCAATGGAGCGCGCCCTTGCGCTTCAAATAGAAAAATCCTACCAGCAACAGGGCTACAAAAACCGTCATTTCAATGAATCCGGTCGTGCCGAGGTCCCTGAAATTAACTGCCCAGGGATACATAAATATTACTTCAACATCAAAGAGAACAAACAAAATAGCTACAAGGAAGTATTTGATGTTAAACGGAACACGGGCATTTCCCTTCGCTTCGATGCCGCATTCGAATGCATCCTGTTTCACTTTCGTCTTGCGCTTTGGTCCAAGTGCATGCGTGACAATCATCGTTGTTGCCACAAAACCGAAGGCCAAGACAAACATGATGGCGATTGGTGCGTACTCTATGAGCTGTGTAGTTTCCATTCTTTGTTCGAACGCGCTAATTTCAGTTTTTTATGGTGTAATCTCTATACGAAAATCAACATAATATTACGCACACGTTTGATTGCTGCTCACGTTTGCGCTGCCTGAAACGCAATCTGGAGTCAGTCTACCTTGCTGGTCGCTAACACCATTTTAATCTTATGGCGAGCACCAACCTGCATGACGTTAACCAGGTCCTGAACCGACAACGAAGAAGCCGCATGCAATACCACGGTTGGTTCCTTCAGGCCCTCACAAGCCTTAACCAATTCTTCGTCAAAATCATTTACGGGGATGGGGCGTTTGTTGATATAATATTGCCGGTTTTCGGTTATCGTGACGATAATTGGCTGTTTCGACAAGGCCTGGCTGGCGCTTGAACGGGGCAGGAGCACCTTAATCACGTTCGGGTTCGTGATCGTGGAAATGATCAGAAAGAACAGAAGCAAAAAGAACATGATGTCGTTCAGCGACGAGGTCGCTACTTCTGCTGCGAAATGGTTTTTTCGCTTGATTTTCATTCTGCCGGGCTTACGATATAACGAATGAACTCAAGAGAATCGCGCTGCACGCGGAGGGTAAACCTGGAGATGATCTGGATTAGGATGTGATATGCGGCATACGCACACAACCCCACAACCAGGCCTGATCCGCTGGTTACCATTTTTTCGTACAGACCTCCGGCAATAATTCCGATGCTGATATTGTCGGTAAGCGAAATGCTGTAGAAAATGTTGATGATACCGGATATTGTACCAATGAAGCCCAACATAGGGGCTACCCCGGCGATAATTCCCAGGTAGGCGGTATTTTTCTCCATTTCACCCACTTCGATGTTCGCCACCGACTCCATCATGGTTTCGATCTCTTTGATGGGCTTGCCGATATACTGCAGGCCCGCCAGCAGGATGCGACCGGTCGATGTCTCGTCCTTGTCTGCATAGTGCAATGCGCCGCGTACATCACCGCCTTTGATCATGCGGATGATATTGTCCAGAAAGTCCTTCTGACGCTTTGTTTTCTGGCGCAGGTAAAGAAACCGTTCAATGAAGATGTAGGTGGCGATGATCCAGAGGAGTACGATGGGGATCATCACAACGCCCCCTTTCATAACTAGTGTTAGAAGAGATAATTCCTGGGAAGAAGGCGTAACGGATACTGTGTCTTGAGCAATTTGAGCGAATATGAGCATGCAATCGAAAAAATTGGAGTGTACAAAAAATCCTCCGCAATATTAGCAATTTTCCAATTACAGCTGCGATTCCTATTTTTGAGGCCCTTTTAAAGATGGCCAGGGCAGGAGCAACGTGCTTCAAAAGCGGTTGTTGATGGTGAGATCAACGAACATGGGAACCTTTAACAAAAACTCATGTTATTTCCGCCACGTTGCCCTGCTTGCCCCTGGACAGTCCTTATTATCGTTGAGCGCCGCCCGTAGATCCCTTCGGTTTAGGCGCCGGCTGCGTCAATGTCTTGTACGCAAGCTTTGCCTTCTCATTTGTGGGATCTATCGCCAGCACTTTTTGATAGAACTCCTTAGCCGCCGAATTCTGACCCTTGAGGTAGTTGTAGTACCCCAGGTACAGGTACGCTTCCGTGAGCATGGCATTATCGTTCTTGCTCTTAGTGGCCGCTGTGCTCACTTTTTGAACCAGCTTCTCATAGTAAGGCTTTGCGAGACCATTTTCCGACGTTGAGTCTTGCGCTGCTTTGCTGCGCGCGGCCCACATGTCGACCACATTCATAGTAGGTTGCAGTATCGTCAAAGCAGCAAATGTCGAATCAGATTTTTCATATTCCTCAGCATAATACTGCGAGCGACCCAGATTGAACAAGTCCTGAGAGGTGGGCTTGCGATATTCAAACAGTTTTCGGTAAGACGTTACAGACTCCGGAAACTTCTTCATAGCGAAATAAGTCGACGCCATCGTTTCGTGAATATTGGGCTGCTTGGGCTCCATCGTCACACTCTTCTCAAAGGCCTGCATGGCCAATGAATCTTTTCTCTGCTTCAACAGCACCTTGCCGTAGTAGTTATAGTCAGCGGCTTCAATCAGCTCAGGCTTTTGTTTTGCCAGGTATTGTTCGAACGTGCTTTGAGCGCCTACCGAATCTTTAGATTCGTACTGCGAAACGCCGTAATACTTGAGGATCGTAGCGTTGGTACTGTCCTTAGCCACGAGTTGTTTGAATATTTCGTTGGCCTTGGTAAAATTCTTTGCCATCAGATAATAGAAGGCAACTTTAGACTGATAATTTTCAGGAGACTCCGTCAGCGATATAAACTTCTCGTAAGCGGCTACCGCTTCAGCGCCTTTTGACATCTGATAGTATAATTCACCTTGCTCCTTGTAAGCGAGCGCATAATTAGGATCGATGGTTATGGCCTTTGAAAAAGCTTCCTGTGCCGCATCGTAATTACGCGAGCGCAGGTAAACGCGACCGACTTTGTAGTGAGCGAGGGCGCTCTTTGCATCCAGCGAGCCCGCGCTCTCGTAGGCCGACACAGCCTTTCCACCATCATTGAGCTGTAGATAGGCATCACCAAGCAAGATCATGGTTTCAGCGTTGTGATCATCCTTACTCTTTGCTGTGTTGAGCAGCGTGATCGTCTCATTTGCCTTCTTGGGGTCCACGAGATAACCGCGGGCGACGGCCTGCATGACCTCAACGTTTTTTGATTTTGTCATCGACAGGGCCTTGTCAAAGTCGAGCTTCGCCTTGGCAGCGTTGTTCTCGAGCATGGCCAGGTGTCCCTTGCCCGCAAGGTTGAGCGCATCTTTCGGATCCGCGGCGAGTCCTTTGTCGAACGACTGCAGCGCTTCCTGTCGCTTATTTGCCTTCAGTTGTTGTAATCCCAGGTTGTAAAACACTGCAGGGGATGCGGGATATGTTGAAGCCGCCTTGGTGAGCACATCAAGGCCTTTCTTGGATTGATCAATTTCAACGAGGTGCTTGGCCTCGGCAATTTCCTTGTCTTGCGCGACTGCTTGCCCGACCAGCAGGCTTGCCGTTACGAAACAGGCTAATCCGAATCTACTCTTCATCAGACTTCTTGTTTTCATGATTGTTTAATTATCTACAGGTTAGTATTTCGTCTTTAGTCCTTAGTTGTTCATAGTACTTAAGTACGCTAAGTATGCATGGTTCTCCTTTCGTGCCCAAGTATCGTCTTGAATTTGGTCGTCTACTTAAAGGTCTATAATACTATAAACCAACTCACGACTAACTACTCAGGACTAACTTTGATCGGGTCGCGACTAATTTCAACGATCCTCACGGGCATTGTGGCGGGCACCAGGCCAGCCTTCAAAACTATTCGCTGCCCCTTTTCACCTGCGATGAATGACATCAATCCACTCGCCAGGCCAGTTTTTGCTTCCCGGCTAATCATAATGACGTCGCGTTTCAATGGATAGCGACCCTGTGCGATATAGGCCTGATAAGGCTGAAAAGACCCCGAATCCCCTGAAATTCGCACTACGCGTACGGCATCCAGGAATTTATTTGCGGTCGAATCGTCGCGGTCGCTGATCCAGCTTACATCGATCAGTCCAAGCGCTTCGGGCTTCTTCGCAACGTAGTCAATTACAGCGCTGTTACCCTTGAGCGCGAACCAGTTTTTCTGCAAAGAATCGAATCGCAATACCGAATCTTTCAAATGGCGCAAAATGCCGGAGTTAGGTTGATCGAAAACAACTTCCATGCCAGCGGAATTTCCCTTCTTAGGCGGGCGGTTCCAGCCCCAGGACTGGATTTCGCCGCTGAGTATCTTTTTAAGATCGCCCATTGATATGGTCGTATCTCCGTTGCTGTTGTTTACAATAAGGGCAATTGCGCTGATTGCTACTTTCATCTGGCGCGGTCTGTATTGCTGTTT
Organism: Chryseolinea sp.; assembly: GCA_035489615.1. Taxonomy (GTDB): domain Bacteria; phylum Bacteroidota; class Bacteroidia; order Cytophagales; family Cyclobacteriaceae; genus Chryseolinea. The sequence goes on along the minus strand of DATHKA010000275.1, from coordinate 10,114 downwards.
CGTGAGTATTTCTGATTCGTTGGCGACGAGCATCCGGCTCACAATGGTAGCACGTGCGGAATCTTTCAACATCAGCCCGATGGCTTCTTCCTCACTGGTGTAGATAACTTTGATGTGTGCGTTGGTATAAATGCCTTCGAAGGCGGCAACTTCCGCTTCGATCAGAGGCTTCAATGCTTCATCGACGGAGATCGTAATGGTGCCCGACGTGGGCGTATCGCTGGGTTTACTGCTTTTGGAGCAGGCCACCAGCGCCACGACACTCAATAATACGATCAATGATTTATTCATGATAATTCTTGATACTGTTATAGCCCCGATAGGCTCCGTAGGCGATAAGTACAATGCCCAACGGTATAGTGTATTGCGTTGGAATGCTCAGTGAACTGCCGGCCCTGATCAACAAGGCAATGCCAGCGCCGACATAAATGACAGCCATGGCCAACCCAAGATATTTCATCTGGTTAATTCTTGGTTCTGAAAAATCGTCACGCCATAACCGTTGTTCGATTATAGCGTGACGACAATGATTTACACTTTGAACGTTACAGTCGATTGACTGCGCTTTTCGTAAAAAGTCCTGAGTATTTATTCATCAGTCAGTTTTAAGTTTGAAAGGATAACGCTACGATTTCAGCTCAGCCACAATTCACCACTTTCATCACTAAAGACCCACTCAGGACTCAAGACTAAATACTCACTACTTGCTCAAGTTGCAAGCTTGAACTTCACAGGGAGAACAAAGCGCGACTTTACAGCCTTACCGTTTTGTTTGCCAGGCTTCCAGGGAGGCATCATGCCGACTACGCGCACCGCTTCTTTGTCGCACTCAGCGCTGATACCCTTCACGACTTGAATGTCGCTTATAGCGCCAGCTCTATCCACGACAAAACTGACGAATACGGATCCTTCCACACCCATCCGACGCGCAATAGCGGGATATTTCACGTTCTTTTGAAGGAACTTCACCAGGGCTTCCATGCCGCCGGGGAATTCCGCTTGTTGTTCTACCACCGTGAAGACTACGTCTTCATCAACTTCTTCCTTGGCTACCTCGGCTACCGGTTCGTCGAATACAACTTCGCCGGTTCCTTCAACCGTTTCGGCCCCTACATCATTCTGCTTGATCTCTTCGATCGTTGGCATTTCCTCTTCCTCTACCACTTCCTTATCAGTTACCTTAGGTGGGAGAAATTTGATAACCGTCTTCACCGGAGGTGGAATATTAATCTGAGGAGGAGGAGGAGTGTTCTGAATCGGTGGAGGAGGAGCAAGATCCGTATACTTAACGGTCCTGGCCTCTGACACCACTTCCTCCTGTCGTCCTTTCAGAAACTCCACGATGTAAGGAGATGCAAATATCAATACGAACAGGCCGAAGGTCAAGATGGCTCCAAGGACTACGTGCTTGGAGTAAGACTTCCGTAAGAAATAAGCGCCATAGGCCTTATTGCGGTCTTCGAAGATGATGTCTTCCCACTTCTTGTTGTCTACTGCTGCACTCATAAGTTGGATTCTTTTACTAATTCGTCATCCGTGCTCGTGATTTTCACGAGTGCATATCGTTTCATATTCGAAATCGTCATTTCGTCCAGGATGTCGACAAGATTTTTATACTTCGACTCCTTACCGGGCTTGATCAAAATAATCATGCCAGGTATCTCCTTGTCTTTTTGAACGAGGATCTTACGAATTCCATCTTTCGAAAAATTCGTCAGCTCTATTTTCGGATCCGTAATACCCACATACCAGTAAATCTTATCCTGTGGGCCAAGGATAAGGGTAACCACTTTCTTCTCATTTACTTCCGGCGGCTTGTCGCCTTCTTTTTCCTTCTCAGGCATGGTCAATTCCATGGTCTGAGGCTTATTCAGGGTGGTCGTCAGAATGAAGAAGGTGAGCAGGAGGAACGCTAAATCCACCATGGGTGTCATGTCAATCTTGGTAGACGACTTCTTAACCCGGACTTTGTCATCCTTACCACCACCACCGCCGCCTTGGGGAACTTCTGCCATGTTTTCTAAATTTTAATGGTCTTTGCCTAAATTTTATTCTGTCGGTGCTACGGCACCCGTTCCAGCCTGTTCCATATTGGTGATCAGGTTGAATCGGTTGATACGATTATCAACCAAAGTGTTCATTACCTTCTCAACGGTTGGATAATCGGCGTTGCCATCACCTTTGATGGCAATGCGTAATTGCGGATTCGTGGTCCGTGCGAAAATCACCCAATCCTTCAGTTGATTGTTGAGCGAATCTACCGGGATACCGGGCTGGTTTATCTCCTTCCTCTTTTCAGGAGGGAGGCTGATAAACTCCTGGAGATTTCCGACCGGAAGTCCGAAACTCGACATAACACCGAAGCGGGCTGCGTCCGCATCGGAGAACGTGATGCCATAGCGTTCACCTACCTTCTTGAGTAATTCCTGACGGTGAAATTTTCCATCCATGCTGAAGAACACACGGCCATCGTCTGAAATGGTGATGAGCAATATGTTTGTTTCAGGGATTTTGATTTCAGATGCAGACGACGGCGTATTGACGGTGACGGGTTCATCCGGCACGGCACTAGCCGTCAGCATAAAGAATGTTACTAGCAAGAAGCCAAGGTCCACCATGGGAGTCATGTCCAATGAAGGAGTAGTCCGGTGCATTTTTATCTTTCCCATATTCTGAACTTTGTCTTTTTAGTTTATCAGTTCCAAACCAATTGACAGATCAATGATGACCTTTCTGCGTGGCAGTAAAGTTTTGAACAATGCTGTAACCAGCTTCGTCAATACCGTAAGTCAGTTCATCGATCTTGCTGGTAAAGAAGTTGTAGAAAATGATGGCCAGAGCGGAGGTACCGATTCCGAGAGCTGTATTGATCAAGGCCTCAGAGATACCGTTCGCCAGACCTACAGAGTCAGGAGCGCCCGCTTGTGCAAGACCGGCGAACGCCTTGATCATACCCAATACTGTTCCCAACAGACCGATAAGAGTTGCAATAGAAGCGATGGTCGCCAGGATTACCAGGTTCTTTTCGAGCATGGGCATTTCGAGTGATGTCGTTTCTTCGATGTCCTTCTGCACCATAGCGATTTTCTTTTCAGGTTCTATGGTGTTGTTGTTTACCAGTTCCGTGTACTTGCTAAGGCCAGCCTTAACCACGTTAGCTACAGAACCTTTTTGCTTGTCGCATTCTGCTATTGCCTGTGAGATGTTACCGGCATTAATCAGAGAGCGAATGCGTTGTACGAAGGTCTTGATGTTGCCTTTGCCTTTTGCGCGGCCGATGGTGATGATACGCTCGATAGCAAACGTAAGGGTCATCAGCAGGAGACCAATAGCCAATGGTACCAGGTAACCTCCTTTATAGAAAATACCAAAATAGTCGCCTTCCAACGGGTGATTTTCAGGATCGCCACCAACGAAATGTGAAGGGTCTCCAAGGACGAATTTCCAAACAATAAATCCGATGATGAGCTCGATCACGATAACCGACGCCGCAAATCCGGATTTGAGGCTCTCGCCCAAGGATGAAGATGAAGAAGCTGCTGATGAAGTTGAAGTTTTCATACTTGAAAGGTTGAATGTTAAGGTTTCTACTTGTTTTTTGGTTAAAAGTACATTTTCAGTTCGGATAAAACTACCCATTCAACTTGTCCTTGGACAAGCATTAAATGGAGAAGCGGCGAAAAAGTCACAGCTCCTCAATTAATTTTTTTTTGCGATAAGTTTCCTGCGCGCGATCGATTTATAAGCCTGCCATTAGGCAAGCTATGGTCAGCCAGAATTCCTGGCGATGACCGAACCGCACGAAGACACTCATCTATATACCATTGTGTTCCTGATACACATTGAGCGATGCAGGAAACAACTATTCACTTTTGGCTCTGGTGGAATGAAATATAAATCAAAATTGTCTTCTCTGCCAGCATCCTATGCAATCAATAAAACAACAATTGATAGAGGTGCGGCGGCTATTTACTATGGAGCATTAATCGTCGTGTTTGTATAAATGGCATTATACAAGTGTACCGTGCTTGTTACTGCAACAAGACCGGCACCCGCGACTAGCGGCGACTTCAATATTGAATCGAGTGAATGGATGAGGGCAGGCTGTGCCTGTGAAATCTGCTTTAGAAATGAAGTGCAAACCGCATCTAACTCCCGAATCAGAATGAGATCGTCGTTTGCCTCACTGACCTCGCAGAGACTGTTTGGATAGGCGTCCACTATCCGAACATCAGCCAGTGAAAAAGACACTATAAAGGATAGCAACAACGCATCGAGCAGTAGCCCGCCAATACGCCGAGTATTGTCCTTTTCTTTTCTCATAGGAAGCGCAATGTAAATCAAAATTTCGTTGAATGTAAATGAAAATTTTTCAGAATAAGGGCCTGCCGGTATAAAATAGGTCAAATCGGAATTGCGCCGCAATTAATGAATCCTCGCCACTAGTATAAGTAGAATGGCCAGGTGGTCGCTTTCCGAAAGCGGCACTAAGCGATCTTCGTTGCCCGCAAGGGCACGTCGATACCACTCGTGTTGCCGGTTCATTGATTTGTGCAAACCTCCGGCCGGAACCGGACTGTTGAAGCGTGAGTACCGCGGTCCGGTAGACAGCGCTTCGGAATGTGAAAACTTTTTGTTTAGCTTTGCCCCGTGTTTTCAACGAGTGGAAATAAATCAACAGTTACACGCCCGGGTGTGGTAAAAAGCATCTTGTGTCTGGTGTTGATCGTTTTTTCGCTCGGCCAGAGCATGGCCAGCCATGGTTGCACCGTGAAGGCCGTTAAGAAGGTAAATGGCAAGGAAACTACGGTTTTCACTATAAAAAGCGGTGTTCTGCCGTCTTCAACGCGCCTGGAAGTAATAAGTCAGGAGCTCCCCTGGATGGAGGAGATCCTGTTCCGTTTTGAGTCGGACGAGCGTCCCGATGCCGGCTTCACCTGTATCGTCAGACGTTTTTACGTCGACTTGTTCCGGGTCATCCGACCCTCGAATGCCCCCTGACAATCCCCTGCTGGCCCATCGCCCGAAAGAGCAGGCCTGCCGCCATTCCGTCCTGTAGCGCGCTGCTACCGGACATTCACCTATTGAACATTTCACTACTACCATAAACAAACAACCTAAGGGCTTCCCCATTATGCAAAACAAGGGTTTCGTCATCGCACTAACGGTTATTCTTAGCCTGTTGTGTATTTACTTCCTCTCGTTCACCGTGGTATCGCGGCGAGTGGAAAGCGACGCAGTGTCATTTGCCACAAACGCAGAAGGCATCGTCGATCTGAGCAAAAAGCAATTCTACCTCGACTCGCTGCGCGACAAGCCGGTTTACAACCTCCTGGGCGCCGAGTATACCTATAAGCAAGTAAAAGACAACGAGCTCAACCTTGGTCTTGATTTGCAAGGCGGCATGCACGTAACGCTGGAGGTTTCTCCGGCCGATATCGTCCGTGGCCTCGCAGGCAATCCCACTGACTCCGCATTCCACAAGGCCATGAGCACGGCTCGCCTGGCGGCACGTACCACGAACCGGCCCTTCAGCGAGCTTTTCTTTGATGCCTATCAGAAGGCAAATCCGGGGAGAAGTCTTGCCTCGATCTTCACACACGCCACCACGCGCGGAAAGATCACGGCAAATTCGACCAACCAGGAAGTAACGAAGATCGTGAACGAAGAAATTGACAAGGCGATCGACCGCTCGTACACAATTCTTCAGAACCGCCTTGACAAGTTCGGTACAACTTCGGCGAACATCCAGCAGTTGCCGGGTACAGGCAAGATCCAGGTAGAAATTCCGGGTATCGACAACCCTGAGCGGGTTCGCAAGCTGTTGCAGGGTGTTGCCCACCTCGAATTCTGGGATGTGACCGAACCTTCAGTGATCAACGTCCAGCTGATGGCCGTCAACCAACTCCTGGTACAGGAACAGCTTGCCCAGCCAAAGGCTAAGGCAGAGGAGAAGGCTGCCACCAATGACCTTAAGTCGCTTCTCAGCGACAGTACAGCAAGCAATAGCCCGAGTGATTCGACGAAGGCTGCCAGTGGCCTTGATTCCCTGCAGAACAGTACCGTTTCCCCCATGTTCTCCCTTAGCAATCCTCCCGGAGCTTTCCGTTACGCGCTTACGGACACGGCGCGGATCAACAAAATTTTCAAGCGCGAAGATGTGCGGACGATACTTCGCAACGTGCATATCTTCTGGGCATACAAACCGGAAGCAGATCAGCTGAATAACTCGGCGCTGCAATTGTACTTTATTGATATGGGTCGTTCGGCGACCGCGAAGCTCTCTGGCGACGTGATCAATGAGGCACGCCTCTCGACTGACGAATATGCACGTCCTGCCGTAAGCATGACCATGAACGTTACAGGTTCGCGCGTGTGGGCAAAGATGACGCGTGATGCCGCCAGCAAGTCACCCGCTGGACGGATTGCCATTGTGCTGGATAATTCAGTGTATTCTGCACCTGGTGTGAACGGTGAAATTCCCAATGGAAACTCTCAGATCTCGGGTAACTTCACCATTGATGAAGCGAAGGACCTGGCCAATATTCTTCAGGCAGGATCACTCCCTGCACCGTGTACGATTGTAGAGGAAGCCATCATCGGCCCCACATTGGGGCAAACCGCTCAGAAGGCAGGCGTTATATCATCGGTTGCCGGCCTGGTACTCATCGTCCTGTTCATGGTGATTTACTATTCGCGCGGCGGATGGGTTGCCAATTTCGCACTCTTCTTCAACATGTTCTTCATCCTGGGTATTCTGGCTCAGCCTTCGTTCGGGACGGCACTCACGTTGCCTGGTATTGCCGGTATCGTACTGACTATGGGTATGGCTGTGGATGCCAACGTACTGATCTATGAACGTATTAAGGAGGAGGTCGCCAAAGGACGATCCAATAAAGAGGCCGTGCAGATCGGTTTCAAACGAGCCTTTGCCTCGATCTTCGATTCAAACCTTACGACACTTATCACGGGTATATTCCTGTTGATTTTTGGTCAGGGCCCTATCAAGGGTTTTGCCGTAACGTTGATCATTGGTATCGTTACTTCGTTTTTCACGGCGATCTACATCTCACGCATTGTAATTGAGTGGATGATGAACCGGGCGAAAGGTCCGATTTCTTTCGATTCGGCTATTTCTCGCATGGTGAAACGACGCAAGTACTTCGACTTCCTCAAGAACGCGCGCATGGTATCCAGAATATCGTGGGCGGTTGTGCTGGTTGGATTCCTGCTCCTGTTTGTGAAGCCCCTGAATATGGGCGTTGACTTTAAAGGCGGACGTTCCTTCGTGGTTTCGTTTAACAAGCCGGTTGTAGCAACGGACATGAAAGTATCGCTGAGCGAAAGTTTTGAAGGATTCAGCACGGAAGTAAAGAACTACGGTGGAAACAATGTGATGAAGGTGACAACTGCCTATCACATCGACGATAACTCCGATGAGGCCGACAAGCAGGTGCGCAATGCGCTTATCGCGGGCGTTGAGAAATTCAGCGGGGCCAAATTCGTTGATCGTGAGGGGACGGTGGACTCAGACCATTTCACGATTTCAGGAACATCAAAGGTGGGTGCCACCGTGGCAGATGACATCAAGAAGTCGGCCTGGAAAGCCAGCCTCTTTTCACTCATCGGTATCTTCATCTACATTTTGCTGCGCTTCAACAAATGGCAGTACAGCTGGGGTGCTATTCTGGCAACTGTTCACGATTCGTTGTTCGTGTTTGCCGCGTTTTCGATCGCCAACGTCTTCGGAATTAGTTTCGAAATTGATCAGATTTTTGTGGCCTCTATCCTTACCGTTATCGGCTATTCGATTAACGATACGGTGATCATCTTTGACCGGATCAGGGAAAACATGTCGTTGGGATATTCCACAGACAAGAAAAGAATTGTTAACGATGCGTTGAACGACACGCTTTCGCGAACCATCATTACGTCGGGAACCACCATCATCGCCGTGTTCGTGCTCCTGTTATTCGGTGGCGAGGTGTTGCGTGGATTTTCCTTCGCCCTGTTCATTGGTGTTGTAGTTGGTACTTATTCGTCTATATTTATAGCGGGTCCGACTGTACTTCGTTTCGACAGCGAGAAGAAGGCCGAGAAGGTACCGGCAAAAAAAGCGTCTGTGGCGTAACAACTGCCTGACTACGCGTGAACAAACCCCGGGCGTATTTGCCTCCGGGGTTTGTTCAATGCGCTGGGCATGTGGGTACATTGGAACGTGCTTTGCAATCCCATTAAACCATGAAAACCGGAGATGCACCTAACATCTCCTCCGAGAACCTAACCTGAGCATGGCAAACATCTGGATCAAAAAATCGATTCCTTCGCTCGTAGCGGCTGAAGGAGCGCAAGGAAACAACCTACGTCGTACCCTGGGTAGGTTCAACCTTATCATGCTGGGCATTGGCGGTATTGTGGGCGCCGGTATTTTTGTACTTACGGGACAAGCGGCCGCTGTCTATGCGGGACCTGCCATCGTCCTTTCATTTGTATTTGCCGGCATTGCCTGCGCATTTGCCGCGTTATGTTATTCCGAATTTGCGTCAATGATTCCTATCGCCGGCAGCGCCTATACGTATGCCTATGCGACGCTGGGGGAATTCATTGCCTGGATTATTGGCTGGGACTTGATTCTGGAATATCTGTTTGGTGGCGCAACGGTATCGGTAGGCTGGTCAAGCTATATGGTAAGTTTGTTGGCCAGCTTCGACATCATCGTTCCTCCGGAGTTTTGTAACGCTCCGTTCGCGTTCAACTCCGCTACCCATGAATGGATGAGAACGGAAAGTATTATCAACCTGCCGGCCATGTTCATTGTGGCATTCATCACACTGGTTTTGTCAATCGGGATTAAAGAGTCAGCAAACTTCAACAACGTGATCGTGATTGTAAAGATTGCTGTGATCCTGTTGTTCATAGGTTTGGGTATCTTCTTCATTTCCGCCGACAATTATGATCCGTTCATTCCCGTCAATACGGGTGAGTTTGGCCATTTTGGATGGAGCGGCATTTTTCGCGCGTCGGGTATCGTCTTTTATGCCTACATCGGCTTTGATGCGGTATCTACGGTAACGGCGGAAGTACGCAATCCCCAAAAGGATATGCCCTGGGGAATCATCGGCTCATTGATCGTGTGCACGGTGCTGTATGTATTGGTGGGGTTCGTGATGACGGGGATGGTTAAATATGATTTGCTGAACACGGCGGCTCCGATTGCCGTGGCGGTGGATGCAGCCGGCGAAACGATGCGTTGGCTGGCAGTACCTATTAAGGTGGGCGCCATCGCCGGCCTGAGTTCGGTTATTCTCGTTCAGTTTTTGGGGCAGACACGAATCTTTTATTCCATGGCTAACGATGGATTGCTGCCGCGTGGATTCGCGAAGGTGCATAGCAAATACAAGACGCCGTTTGTCACTACCCTTATTACCGGCTTCTTTGCCATGATGGTGGGCGGTCTCTTTCCGATTCAGCTGTTGGGCGAACTCGTATCTATTGGAACGCTTCTCGCTTTTGTAATTGTGTGTGCAGGGGTTCTCGTACTGCGGTATAGAAGTCCCGAACTGCACCGTCCTTTCAGGACACCCTTCTTCCCTTACGTGCCCATTCTGGGAATCGTGAGTTCGTTGGGCGTTATGGCTACGCTGCCGGGCGATACCTGGCTGCGGCTAATTATCTGGATGGCGATCGGTATCGTTATCTATTTTGCCTATGGCAAGAGAAAAAGCAAACTGAATTCGTTGCCGAACACGTTGTAGTCTGTGTTTGGATCAATATATTCGCGCATTATCAAACTTTAACCTCAATAGAAGTATGTCAAACGCTACGTTCGCTCTGCTCATCATCGGCGTGTCCTTAGTGTCGCTCGTTTTTGCGTACGTAAGGTCACGATGGATAGAGAAGCAGGATGCCGGGACTGAACACATGCAGCGAATCGCCAAATATATTGCCGACGGCGCACTGTCATTCCTGAAAGCCGAGTACAAAGTGCTCTCGATTTTTGTGGTCATCACGGCCGTAGTGCTGGCCGTAACGGCCAATCCAGAGACATCGCATGCGGTAATCGGTGTGGCATTTGTTGTCGGGGCAACGTTGTCGGCACTGGCTGGATTCATTG
>DATHKA010000274.1:0-11516 GCA_035489615.1 Chryseolinea sp. | reverse complement strand
CACGACCCAGGGCCTTGTAAGGGAAGTTGCCTATTTTATAAGCCGTCCCCTGACCCTTCAGCGTCGGCTACACAGAAGAACAGCTGAAGGGTCAGGGGACGGCTTATAAAATAGGCAACTTCCCTTACAAGGCCCTGGGTCGTGCACGCGCCAGCGGAGACACAGATGGTCTGGTGAAAATTCTTGCCGACAAAAACACCGATGAGATACTGGGTGTGCACATCATCGGGGCCCGCGCTGCCGACATGATTGCCGCAGGCGTTACGGCGATGGAGTTCCGCGCATCGGCTGAAGATGTAGCGCGGATGTCACATGCGCACCCAACGTACATGGAGGCAGTAAAAGAAGCCTGCCTTGCGGCGACTGCAAATCGCCCTATTCATCTTTGATAATACTATCTGCCGCAAGCACAGTATCGGCGATCGTTGTCAGGCGGTAGCGAAGCACGCAAAGACTTTTCAACGCAAAGCGCCAGGACACGAAGTTTCGCGAAGTTAGTTTTGGGCCCATGGAACCTCGCGTCCGTAAAGTCACAACATCATTTCTTTCGCGATACGCGCGCGGCTATACACACCTCGTTTTCTGAGCAAGTATTGAATGTAGGCGCGGATCATCAACGCCACGGCTATGGGAATGAGCGCGGGATTAAGTTGCTGTGGAAGAAAGAACCACGCGCCCAGTAAGGCAAATTCTGCGATTGCCGTGAACAGAAAGTAGGACTTTAGCCAGCGAGGTTGTTTAATGAAGGCCAGAACGGCAATAAAATGTGTGGGAATGGCCCAAAGAATGTTGAGATTGTTGGCCGATGCCTTGTGGTCAGTGACGAACCATAGAAGAAGCAGCACGATGCCAATCAAACCAGTGACACCAAACAAGAAAACATCAAACCACGTTGACAGGTCCTGCTTACTGAAATCCCGGCCGGTTAAGATCAGGGCAACAACAGCTATGAACCCCATGACGAACAGGGGATGTAGGGGGCCGGATCCTTGCTCGGGCGTCGATTCATAGATAAGTTTCTTTTCTCCCACCAGGGGAACCGTTGCACTATCATTCATGATAGTGGCATGGTCGAAGCCGGATTCAACGTAGGCGGGCAGAAACATGTACTGATAGGGAGTAGCGACGCGATCAATTGGCATGCCCTGACAGATGTCGATGCCCAAATCGCCCCAGGGATAGTTGTTCAGGTATAAATCGGTCAGTTGTCTTATCGTATAGGTTGTCTTGATGTAAGAGCCGTCGAATTTGACGCTGTCACCGAAAACCTTCACGAAAGCATCGCGGACACGTGTCGCACAATTGTCGTAATAGGGATCGTACCAGTAGGCTCGATTCGCCGGCATCGAATTCCACACGAGAAATTTATAGAGTTTTTGCCGTTGGGGCAGTGTCAGGTTCAACATCTGCTCGTGCAAAAAGCGGTTATCCTCGATGTACGACTGCTGAAAGTATTGATAGTCATAGGCACCCAGCAGATAGTCATTAGAGCCTTTTGCGAAATTCAAATAGAAGTTAGGCTGATTGAAGTCGAAAACTCCGTAGTTGAATATATAGTCGATGCCAAGCGTGTGATCCACCATCCGTATGGCACTATGACCGAATGCCAGATACACTGGATCCGGATGCGGCCCGCAGGTGATAATGGAGAATCTCGAACTGTCTGTCAGTTGCTGGCCATATCCCGCACACAAGGCGAAGGTGGCAACCAGGCTAAAAAGGTAGCTCTTCATGGTCCAATAAGGTGCAAGATAAGGCAGTTTCGATAACTCATCTGCTGAAAATCTGATTACTTTGCCCCGGTATGGATGCGCGGCTAAGGGATTCGCTCAATATGGTTTCGGGCCTGACACCGGCGCGCATTGCCAATGCTGCGCGCGTGTGGTCCAGTTATCAATACTCGCGTTGGAAGGGCAGGCCGATCGTGAGCGGAATGCCGATGAGTGTGTCTATAGAACCAACTACGTCCTGCAATTTGCGTTGCCCCGAATGCCCCAGTGGGCTCCGGGCGTTTACGAGGCCTACCGGCATGTTGCAACCGGGTCTGTTTCGGGACGTGATCGACCAGCTTGCTCCGACGCTGAATTACCTCACATTTTACTTTCAGGGTGAGCCCTATTTACACCCGAATTTTCTGGAAATGATCGCCTATGCAGGCCGTAAGGGGATCTATACAGCAACCTCTACGAATGGCCATTACCTGACGGATGAGGTAGCTCGCGCGACGGTGGAGTCGGGACTCGATCGGCTAATTATTTCGATTGATGGCACTACCCAGAAAACGTACGAATCGTATCGCGTCGGAGGGAGTCTTGATAAGGTCCTGGACGGGGCGTCCAGGATCGTGCATTATAAGCGGAAGCTGCGTGCGCCTAGCCCTCACGTTATTTTTCAGTTCCTCGTCGTAAAACCCAACGAGCATCAGATTGACGACGCGCGCGCTTTGGCAAAAAAGATAGGGGTCGATGAACTGGTGCTGAAGACTGCCCAGATCTATAATTATCAACAGGGCTCCGATCTGATGCCCGAAAACCCGCGTTATGCGCGATATCGGCGCAAGGCCGACGGGACTTATGAGATCAAGAACCGAATGTTGAATGAGTGCTGGCGCATGTGGCAGGGCTGCGTCATAACCTGGGATGGAAAAGTACTGCCCTGCTGCTTCGATAAAGATGGCACTTACGCCATGGGCGATCTGCGCCAAACGGCCTTTCGCGATATCTGGTTTAATGAAAAATATAAGACTTTCAGGGAATCGCTGTTTCGCTCAAGGGCTGAAATTGAAATGTGCCGCAATTGCACTTCGGGCACAGCACCATCTGGAGACGTGGTGATGGGCTGACTTAGAGACCGTTCTTTCGGATTTGTGCCTCAATTTTGTTCAGATCGATCGTTCCGCATTTTCCGCAGCCAGACGCACAGCCCCCCGATTTGGCCTTAAAACTCCGATATACCAGCCGGCCCAGATAGGCGAGTGCCCCCAGAAAAAATACCAAGACGAGCAACTGCTGAATCATGAGTCAAAATTAACGCTTTTTCCGCTTCGAACGGTTCGAAATGAATCATTTGAAAGGATCGACTCACCCCTTTCTGCCTGCCTAATCGTGTCCGGATTCGAACATACGCAAGGTCATCCCGGACATCGGGTAGCGATTCTGGACGCCAGCCCATTTTCCGGAACCGCCTTTCCGACCTCAGGATGTGATTTCCGGGGCGAATTGGATCAATGCATCGCGATGGCACGATCTTCATTAAGCGATGGTACCGCAACAAGCCAATTGCCATGTTTAAAAATTACCTGAAAACAGCCCTAAGAAATCTCCTGCGAGAAAAAGCGAGCACCCTCATCAATATATCCGGACTCACGCTGGGCATCACCTGCAGCCTGGTATTGTTCCTTCTCGTGAGCTTCATGTCAAGCTTCGACAACTTTCACACTAAACGCGACCGTATTTACCGCGTTGTGCATCAGTCGGAGGGAAATCAAGGCACCGACTACACATCCGGCGTCCCCGCCGTTCTTCCAGACGCGTTTCGGCTAGACTTTCCCGAAGCAGAGGAAGTCGTGTTCACCTCCTACCGTTCCGGTAGCACGATTGTAATTCCGCAACGCAACGGTGAACCTAAGCTCTACAGAGAGGATGCCGGAACCGTGTTTACGCAGTCGAACTTTTTAAATGTATTTGATCGCAACATCATCGCCGGAGATCGTGACCATTCGCTTGACGATCCGAATACAGCTATCATCTCGCGGCGTTCCGCGGTCAAGTACTTCGGTCGCGAAGATGTACTTGGTGAAATAGTGAAACTTGGAACCGATGAATTCAAGATTACAGCGCTGATGGAAGACCCTCGGTACAATACGGATTTTCCTTTCGATCTGATGCTCTCGTATGCCACGATTAAGAAAAAGTCAGAAGAAAATGGCTGGCACAGCATATGGAGCGATGAACAATGCTATTTTCTGTTAAAAGAAGGTGCCTCGATCGGTGCTATGGGTGCGCGGCTCGGCGATTTTATTAAAAAACATCAGGGCAACGAAAGTGACGAACACGAAGCGTTTACGATCCAACCCCTGTCTGATATTCATTTCGATGAACGCTACGGAAACTATACGTACAACACAGTCGCGAAACCGATGCTCGTTGCACTCAGCATCATCGGACTGATCCTCATTATAACGGCCTCCATTAATTTCATTAACCTGTCCACCGCTGAGGCGATCAAACGATCGAAAGAAGTAGGCATACGCAAGTCATTGGGAAGCACGCGCAGTCAGCTGATCCGTCAGTTTCTCGGAGAGACAACTATCGTTGTCATCTGCTCCATGATTGTTTCGCTTGGAGCGACACAATTGGCGCTTACTTTCCTGAATCCTTTTCTCGACGTACACCTGGCCATGGATTTTGCCCATGACCTCCGGTTGTGGAGTTTCATTGGCGTCATCACCGTAACGATAGCCCTGCTTTCGGGACTCTATCCGGCATTCATTATCTCGGGCTATAACCCGGTGCAGGCGCTTAAGAACGTGGCCGCGAATAAGAATACGACTGGATTTAACCTTCGGCGCGGGTTGGTAGTGACGCAGTTTGTGATCTCTCAATTCTTCATATTCGGGACGATCATCGTCATCAACCAGATGAACTACTTTCAAAGTAAGGACCTTGGTTTCAGGAAAGATGCAATCCTGCTAGTACCCATACCGTTGCGTGAAGAGCCAGGAGAAGAAAGTGGTCCAAGCAAGATGCGCACTCTCCGCGACGAGATCATCAGGATCGCCGGAGTTAATGACGCCAGCCTGAACAGCGCGCCTCCGTCTTCAGAAAACGTGTCCGGCACCAACTTCAAGATCGATGGCGCGGACAAAGATTATGGTACACAAGTTAAACAGGTAGATGGCAACTACATCAATCTTTTTGACCTGAAAATTGTAGCTGGCAAGCACCTGGCCGACGGCGATACGGCAACCGGTTTTGTGGTCAATGAAAAGCTGTGCGATGTGGTCGGATTGAAGCCGGATGAAATTATCGGGAAGGTTATTCGCATGTGGGGAAAGAACTTGCCGGTCGTAGGTGTCGTGCAGAATTTCCATACCGTTTCTCTGCGTGATCCGATTGAGGCAACTGTATTGCTCAATAGAAGGAGAGGATATGCAAGTCTCGCGCTTCAAATTGAGGTTGGTAAGCTGCAGGCTGTGATTGATCGGCTGAAGCCCAAGTGGGAAACGGCCTACGCCGACCATATTTTCGGATACGAATTTATGGACGAGCAAATCAGAAATTTTTATGAATCGGAGCAAAGAACCTCGGTAATGTTGACGGTGTTTTCGGGAATTGCAATCTTTATTGGCTGTCTCGGACTGTTCGGCCTCGCGACGTTCCTCTCGAATCAAAAAACCAAAGAGATCGGTGTTAGGAAGGTGCTGGGCGCGTCGGTGGAAAGCATTGTGTTTCTTTTTTCAAAAGAGTACATCAAGCTTATTGCGTTAGGCTTTTTCATTTCTGCGCCGATGTCGTGGTTTGTGATGAGTAAGTTTCTCGAAGAATTCGAATATCGCATTACCATCGGCCCCGGAATTTTCATCGCGGGCTTCATCGCGACACTGTTGATCGCAGTGCTGACGGTGGGCTACCGGTCGCTGCGTTCGGCCGTAGCCAACCCCGCCACCGCGCTACGCTCCGAGTAAGTCCGGGCACACACGTTTTCAGGAGGACCCGTCTCAACGAGCGGGTCTTTTTTTTTCTGGAGTCCATGGAGAGTATCGAAAGTGCGTTATCTTTCTGCGACCTCCAACTATGAGAATTATAGTATTATTCGTTGCAGTAGCGTTCATAGGCCTTGGCTCTTGCCTGGCACAACGCGCTCTTGGCCCATCGGCTATCTATCAGATTAGACAAGTGAGCGACCCCGAAGTTTCTCCCGACAAGAAATGGATCGGCTATGTGGTATCGACTGCTGACTCTACCGAGGACAAAAATAGTGAGAATGTGTGGATGACAGCGGTCGATGGCACGGGCTCGGTTCAACTGACGTTCGGCGACGAAGACGAGAGCAATCCGAAATGGAGTCCTGACAATAAGTGGCTTAGTTTTCTCTCGTCGCGAGGCAAGCCAAAGGACAAGTCACAAATCTGGCTCCTCGACCGTCGCGGAGGCGAGGCAAAACAGCTCACCAAACTGAAGGCCAGCATCAGCGATTATGCCTGGAGCCCTGATTCTAAAAAACTGTTATTGGTCATTCGCGACCAGGTGGTCCGCCCCGACAGCATGAAGGACAAGCCGGCAAAGCCCATCGTTATTGACCGTTACCATTTCAAGTCAGACGGCGCCGGATACCTGGAGAACCGGTTTGCACATCTCTATCTTTTCGACCTGGAGACAAAAAAAATGGACACGCTCACCCGGGGAAATTTTAATCACGCGGACCCGGCGTGGTCGCCCGATGGAAAACACATTGCGTTCTCCAGCAACCGTACAAGCGATGCAGACCGGAACACCAATTCTGATGTTTGGATCATCGAAGCAAAGAAGGGAGCAGTAGCCCGGCAGTTGACCACGTGGGTGGATTATGATCGCGCCCCGGTATGGAGCGCCGACGGAAAATTCATTTCCTACCTGCGTTCCGTCTCGGCCGAAAATGATATGTACGACGAACCGCTTCTTGCCGTGATCCCGGTGTCTGGCGGTGAACCCAAGCTCGTCAGCAAATCCCTCGACAGGCCTGTGAATCAACCTGTACTCGCAGCAGATGGCAAGAGTATCCTGGCGCTTATCGAGGACGATCGCCGGCGCTACGTGATGTCGTTTGATACCGGGGCCGGTACCTGGCGAAAAATATCGTCGGGAGATCGGAGTGTAACCGTCGTTAAACCGCTCGATGCTACCCGGTATGTGGTGCTGATGAGTGAACCTTCACGGCCATCAGAAATTTATCTGATGCAGAATGAACAGTTTAAGAAACTCACGACGCACAACGACGACTTTGTATCCAACCACAGGTTCGCCACGGTGGAAGGCTTCTCATTTAAGACCGACGAGAACATCACCGTGGGTGGACTCTTGTTGTGGCCCCCAGGTAAGCCACGAGATAAGAAACTGCCACTAATATTGTGGATCCATGGCGGACCAGTCGCGCAGGATGAATTTGAATTCGATCTAACGCCACAGGTATTGGCCGCGCAGGGATATGCCGTGGCTTGTATAAACTATCGCGGAAGCAACGGCAGAGGGTACGACTTTGCGCGGGCCATCTTTGGAGACTGGGGACATTTTGAGGTGATTGACTTGCTCGCCGGCGTTGACTATCTGATCAAAAGCGGGGCCGCAGATCCGGACCATCTCGGAATCGGCGGATGGAGCTATGGTGGAATTCTCACGGACTACATCACAGCGAGTGATTCGCGATTTAAGGCGGCAGCAAGCGGAGCCGGCAGTGCCTTGCAGATAACTATGTATGGCACGGATCAATATGTGCAGCAATACGAGATGGAGCTTGGGGTTCCCTGGAAGAATATGGACAAATGGATGAAGGTTTCGTACCCATTCTGGAAAGTGGAAAATATCAAAACACCCACTTTATACATGGTTGGAGAAAATGATTTCAACGTACCGGCTGCTGGCAGCGAGCAGATGTATCAAGCGCTGCGGTCACTCGGAATACCTACGCAGTTGATCATATATCCGGGACAGCATCATGGACTTACGGTGCCGAGTTACTGGAAGGACCGGTTTGATCGTTATATCAAGTGGTATGGGAAATACTTGAAGAATTGACAATTGACAATTATGGAAGCCCCCGCCGGGGCTTTTGCTTTGCTCTGCTATTAGCTTGCTTAGTGGCTGCTTTTCTCTCCCTTTTTCAAAGGAAGTTGATCGAAGAAGCAAAGGATAAGAAGCTATTCCTGCTCGGCAGGCAAATTCAGGTTCGGCGTAAGAGCCCTATTTTTGTGCACCCGCTCCTGAAATGGCGCACAGGTGGGTAGAAGCATCAAATAAGCAACCTTATTTTACCGTAGAGTGCCTCAAAACTTCCTGATCCTACGGACAGCGCGAAACGAGCACAAACTATGCATATGTATGCCTAGGTAAAATCCAGTTGCTTATTTGATGCTTCTACCCACCGCTCTCTTCAACAGAAGTGTACCACAAAAAAAGGGGCTCACCTTTCGGCGAGCCCCCCATATTCAACTAATCGAACAGGAATTACTTCTTGTCGTTCACTTCTTCGTACTCAACATCCGACACGTTGTTCGCGTCTGCTGTTGAACCTCCGGCGTTTCCACCTTGCGGACCCTGAGCCCCGGGATCGGATGCCGACCCACCCGCGTTAGCGCCTGTTGCCGCGTAGATCTCAGCAGAAGCTGCCTGCCACGCGTTGTTAAGGTTGGCCAATGCGCTGTCGATCGCAGCAATGTCCTGGCTCTTGTGAGCGTTCTTCAAACTTTCGAGCGCACCGCTGATCGCTGATTTATTGCTTTCAGAAAGCTTGTCGCCGTAGTCTTTCAGTTGCTTCTCTGTCTGGAAGATCAGAGAGTCAGCCTGGTTGATCTTCTCAACAGCTTCCTTCGCCTTACGGTCGCCTTCAGCATTGGCTTGCGCTTCCTGCTTCATCTTTTGAATTTCCGCATCGGTCAATCCTGAGGAAGCTTCGATACGAATCTTCTGCTCCTTGCTGGTCCCTTTGTCTTTTGCCGACACGTGGAGGATACCGTTCGCGTCAATATCGAACGTTACTTCAACCTGAGGAACGCCGCGTGGTGCAGGCGGTATGTCGCTGAGGTGGAATCTTCCGATCGTCCTGTTGTCCTTCGCCATCGGACGTTCACCCTGTAACACATGGATTTCAACAGAAGGCTGGTTGTCAGATGCTGTCGAGAACACTTCCGATTTCTTGGAAGGAATTGTTGTGTTGGATTCGATGAGCTTCGTGAACACGCCACCGAGCGTTTCTATACCCAGCGAAAGTGGCGTAACGTCGAGCAGCAATACATCCTTCACTTCACCAGTCAACACACCACCCTGAATGGCAGCGCCAACGGCCACAACTTCATCGGGGTTTACGCCCTTCGAAGGTTTCTTGCCAAAGAACTTTTCAACCTCATCCACGATCCGTGGAATACGCGTCGAACCACCAACGAGAATTACTTCGTCGATGTCTGACACGCTAACACCTGAGTCGGCCACGGCCTTGCGACAGGGCTCAAGGGTGCGGCGCACCAGGTCGTCAACCAGTTGCTCGAACTTCGAGCGGCTGAGTTTCTTTACTAAGTGCTTAGGCACGCCATCTACGGACGTGACATAAGGAAGGTTGACCTCAGTTTCCTGCGAGCTGGAGAGCTCGATCTTTGCTTTTTCCGAGGCTTCCTTCAGACGCTGAAGTGCCATGGGATCTTTGCGCAGGTCAACGTTCTCTTCTTTCTGGAACTCATCGGCCAGCCAATTCATAACACGCATATCAAAGTCATCGCCGCCAAGGTGAACATCACCGTTGGTCGACTTAACTTCGAACACGCCATCACCGAGTTCAAGGATTGAGATATCGAAAGTACCGCCGCCCAAGTCGTAGACGGCGATCTTCATGTCTTTGTTTTTCTTATCGAGACCGTAAGCCAACGCTGCGGCTGTGGGTTCGTTGATAATACGCTTTACATCGAGACCGGCAATCTGACCAGCCTCTTTAGTGGCCTGACGCTCTGCATCATTAAAGTATGCAGGAACGGTAATCACCGCTTCTGAAACAGTAGTTCCCAGGTAATCTTCGGCCGTGCTCTTCATCTTCTGAAGAATCATCGCTGAGATTTCCTGAGGTGTGTATAGCCTGTCGCCAATGCGAACGCGTACGGTATTGTTGTTACCAGATTCTATCTGGTAAGAAACAATCTTCTTTTCTTCAGCAACTTCATCGAATTTTTTGCCCATGAAGCGCTTGATGGATGATACGGTATTCTTCGGGTTGGTAATAGCCTGTCTTTTGGCAGGATCACCAACCTTCCGCTCACCTTTCCCGTTGTCCAGGAAGCCAACAATAGAAGGTGTCGTACGACGACCCTCGCTGTTCGCTATAACCACTGGTTCGCTGCCTTCCATCACGGCAACGCATGAGTTGGTGGTTCCTAAGTCTATTCCAATAATTTTTCCCATATGATCAGTTTTTGAGTTCTAAACACACCCTCACCTTCAATGCTTGTGCCAAGGGGTATTTTCGAGATTAAAGTGACACAATGACAGGCATTTTGACATACCTGCGAGAAACGCCTTTGGATATGCCCCTAAAAGAGCCAAAACTTCCATTTTTCGAAGTTTCTGTAAATACAGCCAAACACCGATTTACAGGCACCCTGTGTCTGCCCCCAAATCAACCAATCAAAAGATCAACCAATATTATTGGGACCATTCCGTAGGGGTACGATCCCACCGATGATCGCCGAGCTTCGCCAACAAGGCCTGATCGAGTTTACCCTGGTCGCTGGTGGATATATTTGCTTCCACGTTTCTCAGCTTCCGCATGCCGGGGATGATGGTGTGGACGTCGTCATTGGAGAGGATGAAACGCAGCGCCATTTCTGCCATCGTCATATTTGCTGGCATGAGCGGGCGAAGTGCCTCTGCGTGATCGACGCTGGCATGCAAATTTTCGGGAACAAAATACGTGGAGCGCCAGTCGTTCGCCGGGAATGTGGTTTGCCTGGTTAGCGTGCCCGTAAGCGTTCCTTCATCGAAGGGCACGCGGGCGATCGTCGCGATGTCGAGCTTTCGGCACATAGGGAAGAGGTTGTCCTCTGGCGCCTGGTCGAAGATGTTGTAGATCACCTGGACAGCGTCTATCAGCCCCGTTTCGAGGGCTTTCAGAACGTTATCCGGTTCCCATCGATTCACACTAATACCAAAGAACTTCACCTTGCCGGAGGCCTTCAATTGCCGGACGCCTTCCTTCCACCCGTCGTAACTGGTCCAGCTATCGTCCCAAACGTGAAACTGTTGGAGATCGATAGAATCCGTTCCAAGGTTCTTAAGACTTTTGTCCGTGTATTCAAGAATGTGAGACAAGGGATAACAATCTTCTGCTTTGAACTCGGGCTTGGCAGGCCATTTAAAATTTTTGGCTGGAATCTTTGTAGCACAGTAAAGTTTTTTATCCGGGTTGCGCCGTACCAGTCGCCCAAGTATCTGTTCACTTTTTCCGGCAGCGTACGCCCAGGCGGTATCGTAAAAGTTGCAGCCCAGTTCGACGGCGCGGTCGAGTGATGCTTCGATTTCTTTTTCGTCATTTCCAGTCCAGCCGGCGAGTCCCCACATACCATAGCCAATGTCACTCACCTGCCAGTTAGTTCTGCCAAATCTCCTGTATTGCATAGCTTGTTGATGTTTTTGGTTAGCGCGGAAAGATAGGCCCATTTGGAGATTTCTTGATATCGCGATTTGAAGAATAGGTGTCGCTGACCGCGATGCAGGCTGGCTTTTTGGCTGATGGGTATTTCATGCTACTTTTGCGGCCTGAAAGAGAGCCGTCCCATCATG
>DATHKA010000273.1:0-3425 GCA_035489615.1 Chryseolinea sp. | reverse complement strand
TGGCGCGATCTGGCCGTCGAGAAGGATGAGATCTGGAAACTGGAAGATACCAACGGCGATGGCTATGCGGACGTGGCGACACGCATCCTGAGCGATTTTCATGACGAGGTAACCGATGTCGGCGGCGGTATTCTGGTGCGTGATAAAGATATCTTCTACACGATCGGACCCGACATGTGGCGCCTTCGTGACACGAATGACGACGGCGTTATCGATGACAAGAAATCGATCAGCCATGGCTATGCGGTGCACATTGGCTTTGGCGGTCACGGAATGTCTGGCGCAACGGAGGGGCCAGACGGCAAGATTTACTGGCAGATCGGCGACATTGGTGCGAACATCACGGCACCGGATGGCAAAGTGCACGCGTATCCGAATGAGGGTATTCTTGTCAGATCCAATCCAGATGGCAGCGACTTCGAA
Source organism: Chryseolinea sp. (assembly GCA_035489615.1). GTDB lineage: Bacteria > Bacteroidota > Bacteroidia > Cytophagales > Cyclobacteriaceae > Chryseolinea. The sequence goes on along the minus strand of DATHKA010000273.1, from coordinate 3,002 downwards.
GTGTTTGCTTCAGGAATCAGGAACACCCATGAGTTCGTCTTTGATGAATACGGTAACATTATCAGTTCGGATAACGACGGCGACCATCCAGGTGAGAGCGAACGACTCGTCTACCTGATAGATGGCTCCGATCAGGGTTGGCGATCAAACTGGCAATACGGCAAGTACGTCGATCCGCGGAACAATGAGTACAAGGTTTGGATGGATGAAGGATTGTACAAACCCCGGTGGGATGGTCAGGCAGCGTACATCATACCTCCAATCGTAAACTTTCATAACGGACCTACTGGAATGGCGTATAACCCCGGCACAGCGTTGGGCTCTGCGTGGAAGAACAAATTCTTCCTGGTTGAGTTCGTCGGAAGTCCGAGCCGCTCGCATGTTTGGGCTTTCTCACTCAAGCCCAAGGGCGCGTCTTTTGTTTTAGACGAAGACATTGACGTGGCAAGTGGCATTCTCCCCACGGGAATTCGGTTTGGTCCGGATGGCGCGCTGTACGTCGCTGACTGGATCAACGGCTGGGGGACCAAAAATTTCGGAAGAATATGGAAGCTGGATGTTGCCGCTGACAAAAATGATCTCAAGGACGAAAGAGTTGAAACCGAGCGCTTGATGACCCTCGATTATTCGGCGCAGGACAACGAGGAACTCTTAAAGCTGTTGTCTTATGGCGACATGCGCATTCGTCAGAAGGCGCAATTCGAACTCGTAACGCGCGATTCGAAGGGCATGGACGTGTTCAAGAAAGCCATTGCCCAACGTGATCATCAGCTGGCAAGAATTCATGCTATTTGGGGCGTAGGCCAGCTCACGCGAAAAGACAAAATCAATGGAAGAATTCTTCAGGAACTTCTTCACGACGGCGATCCTGAAATCGCCGCACAGGCTGCAAAAACAATTGGGGACGTTCGGTTCGATGCTGCGGGTGCCGATCTGATTCCCCTCCTGGAAAGCGCGTACCCACGCGCGGCATTCTTCGCGGCGCAGGCCATCGGACGGCTGCAATACGAAGAAGGTCTGAAACCACTCATTCAATTACTCGACAAAAACAATGACGTCGACAATTACATCCGGCACGCGGCGGTCATGGCGCTGGTGCGCATTGGCAAAGAAGAGCCCATTGCTGCCTTGTCAAAAAGCCCCAAGAAACATCTGCGCATCGCTGCAGTTTTGGTGCTCCGTCGCCTGCACAGCGACAAGGTGTCGCTCTTCCTGCATGATCCCGATGAGTATGTTGTAACAGAAGCAGCACGGGCTATCAATGACGATTTGTCGATTGGTAGAGCCTTGCCAGATCTCGCGCGGGTACTCCGCAATCCACGATTTAAGAGTGAACCGTTACTGCGGAGAGCTATCAATGCATGTTTGCGTGTAGGTACCGAAAAGGAAATGGATATGCTTATCGAGTTTGCGAAACGCGCGGATGCAACGCCCGAGCTTCGTGCTGAAGCGATGGCTGTACTGGGTGTGTGGCCCAACCCCTCAACGCTTGATCGTGTAGACGGAAGGTTGCGCGGCAAGATCGAACGCGATCCTGCGCTGGTGACCAGCAAGATTCGCAGTCTCGCAGGCGACTTCATGAAAAGCGATGAGCCGGAAGTTATCGTTGCCAGTGCAAAAATGATTGCCAACCTGGGCATCCAGGATTTCAACGATACTTTTGCGCGTGTGCTGAGCACCAGCCATTCACCTGAAGTGCGATCCGCCATGCTCGTCGCGTTGTCGACACTGAAATACAACCAGATGGAAGATGTTATCCACAAAGGGATGACCGATCGTGATCCCTCCGTGCGCACTACGGCTGTTGGATTGCTCAGCGATCTCAATATCACCAAGGAAAGCCTTCCGGCGGTTGTCGATCCGATATTCAAGAACGGATCCGTGCAAGAGCAGCAGGAACTCCTGCGTGTATTGGGAGAAATGCCCGTAGACAAAACGGAAGCGGTGCTTGACAAGCTTCTCGATCAGCTTGCAGCCAAAAAGATTGCTCCAGCCATTACGTTGGACCTGATCGAAGCGGTTGATTCTACGCATTCGCAAAAACTCACCGCCAAGCTCCAGCCTTATCGGTCTACCAGCAATAAGACAGATGGTTTTCTCGACGCCATGTATGGCGGCGACGCCAGAAGCGCCTGGTGGTATTTCCGAAGCAGCTCTACGGGACAGTGCGTAAGATGCCATGCTATAGACGGCGAAGGCGGAACGGTTGGTCCCGACTTGTCAGACATAGGCAACAAGCTCACGCGGGAGGAGATTGTACAGGCCCTGGTTGAACCCAGCGCCCGATTGTCGCCAGGCTACGGTTCCGTCAAGCTAACGTTGAAAGACGGCCAGGTGATCACGGGCATTCTGATGGAGGAGTCCAGGGACGAGCTAATCATTAAGACATCCGATGCGGAACCGGTTGAGGTGAGTGTCGCCCGGATTGGAAAACGTGAGAATCTTACATCTGCCATGCCGCCCATGGGCACGCTGATGTCCAAACGCGAAATCCGTAATATGGTAGAGTATCTGGCTACCCGGAAAAAGTAGAAAGCATGCGCCCATTTCTATTGGTGACCGTATATCTCCTTCAGATCTTTTTCAAAGAGGGTATACGGATCATTATAAAACTTTAGAAAGTCGGGCACGCTTACCTGGCCCGGGAACGGTGCATAATAATGCGTGGCGCTCTTCTGATCGTTCCTCCAAACCAGGACGTAGGCAAGGCGCAACCCTTCAGACTTCATGACTTTCAATAGGGTTCCCGTCCACCAGGTCTCATTCGGTATGGATTCCAGTCCCGTTTCCGTAAATGCTGCCAGCTTCCCTTTTCGCCGCGCGTAGTCAGACACGACCATCAATTTCAACGTTGCCTTGTCCACGGCATAACGGTTGCGACCCATATCTCCATAATTATCCATGCCTAGCATATCGACGTATTCGTCACCAGGATAACGGTCGAGGTACTGCTCTTCAGTCGTGAATTGATTGTCGGGAGAAAACGCGTAGATGAAATTGTG
>DATHKA010000272.1:0-7438 GCA_035489615.1 Chryseolinea sp. | reverse complement strand
ACTGATCTCGTTCATTACATCGGTGAATATTCCTTTGTCGTTTCTTAGCAACAAACTCCGCGGAGGCATTGGATACTTGCCCGGCATAACGCGCCCACCGACAAACAAGTCAAGGTCGCCATCGCCATCATAGTCTGCTGCACGCACACAAGAACCACTTGACGACTCTGTGGGTAATGCATTTGTATCGCGTTGAAAGATGCCCTTCCCATTGTTGCGGTAGAATCGATCCTGGTAGGCTACCGAATCCTGGTATTCGACACTGCCACTGACAATGTAAAGATCAAGATCTCCGTCATTTTCCGCGTCGAACAACAACGTTCCCATGTCTTCTTCGCGCTTACCCTCTGCGTTGATGGCGCCCGGTTTCAGCACAAATGATCCATTGCGTTGTTGCAGGTAAAGTGAAGTCTGGTACATGGCCGATCCTCCGATCACTACATCTTCGAGACCGTCAAGGTTTACATCCCCAACGGAAATGGAAGGACCGGATTGAGAGAACTTATGCGGCAGGGTTCGTTGAAGGTTGAAATCAATCTTGTCATCCTCCTTGTGCAGGTAGGCCGGTTTGAAAAGCATTTTTGCCGCCTGGAACATGGTTATGTCGTGGTCGTACTTGCTATGGCGTATGGCAGGCAGCTTTTCGTAGGTGATCTTGCTGGTTTGATCAGGTTTTACGTCGCGTAGCAACTGATGACTGCCATCCGGCCAATCCACAATGATAGAATCGAATGCGGGTGAAGTACCCATTCCAAACTGGACATAAGGCTCTACCGAGGACAAGAATCCGCGGTAAACATTCTGCTCGTAATATTGCTTCCTGCCGCCAGGCTGATACAAGGTAACCTTCGCTCCCACCGCGTTGACATTGGTTGACGTACCTTCAAGCTTCAGGCGCAGGTAGTGCGTCTTGAGCGTGTCGTTGGAATTTGCCGGCGGCAGGAGTGTATTCTCATACACGAATGCCTTGTCATTGATGTTGTTCACGATGTAATCGAGATCACCATCGTTGTCAAGATCGGCGAACACGGCGCCGTTCGAGAAGGATGGCCTACCGAGTCCCCATTTGGCGGTCACATCTTCGAATGTAAGATCGCCGTTGTTACGAAATGCGTAACTGGGGATTTTGATAACGGGAATCGAATCGATGAGGTAGCGGTTGCTCGCGATGTTGCCGACGTCAGCACGATAGTTCGCAAAGTCCTTATCGGTGATGTCCTTTGGAAATCCGTTCGTCACAAAGATGTCCTTATTACCATCGTTGTCGAAGTCAGCTGCCAACGGTGACCAGCTCCATTCGGTTTGATAAGTACCGGAGAGTTGGCCGACTTCGCTGAACTTGATGCCCTTGTCAGCGCCATTGTTGATGTGCAGCATGTTTCGAACGTACTGATATTCGTACCCATACCTCTCATTGTTGATGTAGGTCTGATAGCTCTTGCCTCCGATAGTTGTCTTTTTTCGGGCGTTTGTTTCTGGCAGCATGTCGAGCGTGATGATGTCGGGCATTGCATCATTGTTCACGTCCGCGGCGTCGTTGCCCATGGAGAACAGGCTTTGATGGGAAATCAGGCTCTTGGTGCTATTGGAAAACGTACCATTTTGGTTATTGATGTAAAGGATGTCGTTTGACAAATAGTCATTCGACACATAAATGTCCGGCCAGCCGTCCAGGTTAACATCGCTGATTGCCAGGCCAAGGCCAAAGCCCTCGTGAACAATGCCCGCCTCCATGGTCACATCGGTGAATGATCCATTGCCTTCGTTGCGAAATAGCCGATCGTTATTTGGCGAGGTGCCATCGACGATCTTCTCCCGATAGTTCGTAGGAACGTTGGTGAGTTTCTGATTGACGAGTATGTACAGATCGAGGTCATCGTCGTGGTCATAGTCGAAAAATGCAGCCATTACACTGTGGCCGTTGTAGTCAACTTTGTATTTAGCAGCTTCTTCTTTAAAAACGGGTACACCGGACTTATCAGCACCCTGATTGACAAAAAGCATGTTTCTCCGTAAGGAGGGGTCTGCATTGGTTGTGGCGCATACATACACATCCATCCAACCATCGTTGTTGATATCGACCACGGCCACTCCGGCATTCCAACGCTTGTCGACATTCACGTTGGCCTTATCGGTTACGTCATCGAACTTGAATTCGCCCTGGTTGAGGTACAGACGATTTCTGACTTGGTTGCCGCTGAAGAACAAATCCTGTAGCCCGTCGTTATTGAAGTCAGCAACCCCCACGCCGCCACCATTGTAGATGTACTCATACGTGAGGATGTTGAAGCTATCGGATTCTTCGATGGTATTCGAAAAATCGATGCCGGTGTCTTCGGCATCGCGTAATACGAAGAGTGTGTCAGGCGTATTCTTGCCGCAAGAGAGGCAAAAAATCATTGAAAGCAGCAGGCAGGCAAATGAACAATCTCGCATGGGGTGTAAAAAAAATAAGGCCAATTTACATTGGCCTTATTTAATATCAGAACATTTTATTGACTTAGTATCCTGGGTTCTGTGTGAGTACACCAGGCTTCAGGTCAACTTGATCCTGAGGCAGGGGCAACCACTTGTCTTGATCATCATACTTTGCTCCTGTGAAAGCACCAGAAGGGATCTTCGGTGATTCATAGGTGAGGTAAGCATTGAGTACGCGGTCGATGTAGGTTGAGGCTGCGCCACCGTATACACCGCTCCAACGCGCCAGATCATAGAAGCGATGTCCTTCACCCGATAATTCGAGCTTTCTTTCGAAACGAACCTTTTCGCGGGTTGCATCATCCTTAGCCCAAACATCGCCGGCAGGATATTGATTAATGACATAGTTTGCTGCATTTGCTGCGCCTTTTTTCACGAATCCATCAGGGTTCGATGCGCGTGCACGAATGTAGTTAACCAGTTCTTTCGCACGGGCTGGGCTACCCACCTCTACTTCCGCTTCCGCGGCCATGAGAAGCACGTCAGCGAAACGGATGATCGTGTAGTTGACCGCCGTATAGCCAGGAGTCCATGTGCTGTTGTCCTGGAAGCTTCCTTTGTCGGATTTGTAGTACGTATACTTCTTGGTCTGGTACGGTCCGGCGTTTGGCTGGTTGCGAATCCATGCTTTGCCAGGGAAATCCTGCCAATCCAGGTAAGGGATACCACGACGTCCGATAGAGTGGTCGAGGCGGGGATCAACTTCGCCAGCATCAGGCGTAAAGGGATCCTTTGATTCCAGACCCATATCGGTCTTCAGCTGGTTCGCACCCACGTTGTATGCGGGGTCGTAGGCACCTGCACCATCATCGACGAGCGGAAGGCCGCCGGAAGTACGGAAGGAGTTACCCATTTCGAACGAAGGCTGGAAAAAGCTGCAACAGTTACCCGGACCATCGGCACCTGTGTTGTAGGGCCAGTTCAGGTCGAACTCAGGGTTTGCGTTGTTCACGCTACCTGTGTTGGCGGCAGCCTGGTATGCCCAAACTGACTCTTCACTGTTGTCGTTCGAAGCCTTGAATATGTTCGCATATAGAGGCACGAGTCCATAAGACTTGTCATTAGACGTTCTGCCGCCACCTGTTCCTCCGTATGCGGCCGGAATGATCAGGTCATACAAAGTCTTGGCTTCCGTGTATTTTTGCTGGTACATGTAAATCTTTGCCAGATAAGCAGCGGCTGCCCATTTGTTTACGCGGCCAACAGAACTTTGTGTTGGTGGTAAGTTGTCGTAGGCATACTGCATATCAGCTTCGATCATCGGCCAGAGGCTCGTGGTGTTCTGCACGTCGCCTGCGCCCGTTGCCAGATCGATGTTTTCGTCGACATAGGGAGTCTTATCATAACCACGCGCCAGTTCGAAATAAGCGTGAGCACGTAAGAACCTCGCTTGTGCCGAATACGACGTGATCATGGCCGGGGTGATATCTTCACCTGGTTCAAGCAGGATTCTCAGGATACCGTTAGCACGAGCTGCCAGTTCATAGTTCGCATTGTACTTATCGCGAACGACATCAAGCGTACTCAGGTACTCGAAACGCTGGATGGGATTGATCGTTTGAAAGTCACCAGGGTCAGTACCCTTGTTGGCTTCACCCCCGCGAATGCTACCCCACACCCAGTTCGACGGGCTACCCATGCGATTTTCACGCCCGTTTACGGTTGAATAAGTCGCGATCATGGCGGTTTCGATACCCAGTGCGGTGTTTAGCAGGTTTCCATCCAACGACCCTGCAGGCGGAACTTCAAGGAAGCTGTCTGAGCAGGCGTACATCATTGTAGCCAGCGCCATCGTGCTCCATATAAATTTATTTCTAAATATCTTTTTCATAGTCTCTTTCTCAATTAATCAGATTAAAATCCAAGGTTAAGACCGAGTGTAAAGCTCTTGTCAAGCGGTGCGTTACCCAGGTCGACACCATATTGTGTATCCACGTTACCGCCTACAGAAGGATCCAATCCGTCGTAACCTGTGATCGTGGCGACGTTATTAGTCGAAACATAGACACGCAGTTTGCTCATCTTCCACTTGTTCAAAACGCTCGAAGGCAGGTTGTAACCAAGGGTGATGTTCTGAAGACGCAGGTAAGAACCGTCTTCAACGTAGAACGAGTTGGCTTGTGTGTTGGTGCTGAAGTTTGATGCACTTTCGAACACAGGAATTGTAGCGTCGGTGTTCTCAGGCGTCCATGAATCCTTCACGCGCTCGGAGATAGCCGCTCCCTGGAACGAAGGATAGAAATCCGTGAACCATTTCGACACGTTGAAGATATCGTTCCCCAACGAAGCGTAGAGATACGCGTACAAGTCGAAGTTGCCATAACGAAGCGTAAAGTTGAAGCCGCCTGTAAACTTAGGCACCGGGCTTCCGATGAAGGCACGGTCGTCGTCAGTAATATCGCCGTCGCTGTTCATGTCCTTGTACTTGAAGCGACCAGGTGCAGCTCCCGATTGAGTAGCATGGGAAGCGACGTCTTCAGCATTTTCGAAGAGCCCCTCCACCACGTAGCCGTAGAATGAAGAGATCGATTGACCAAGACCGTTACGGATCGGAGTGATACCGCGGTAGCCAGGGTTGATCGTTCCGATGTAGGTCTGTAAGGGAGGAAGGCCAGTCAGTTCATTCTGCAGGAAGCTACCATTCAAGTTAACTTCATAGCTCCATTGCGTATTGATGTTACCCTTTGTTGTGATACCTAAGTCTATACCCTGGTTACGCATCTCAGCGATGTTAACCGCAGGCTTGTCCGACCGGTAGCCCACCGTAGAGGAAACCGGCACGGCCAGTAACAGGTCGCGCGTATCTTTTCTCCAGAAGTCAAGTACTATGTCCAGTTTGCCATCGAAGAACAAGGCGTCGAAGCCGAGGTTAGATGTAACCGAAGTCTCCCACTTGGCATCGGCATTTCCGATACGCGTTCTGTAATAACCGACGGTCGCGCTGCTGTTAGAACCACCGAGGTCATAAGATGATGTCGCCATGTTTCCACCAAACAGCGTGTACTGGTTGTTAGGGTCAACTGGGTTCGAGTTACCCATCGTACCCAAACCACCGCGAATCTTCAGGTCTGTAATCCAGCTTACATTTTGCATGAACGGCTCGGCTGAAATTCTCCAGGCTACTGAACCGGCAGGGAACACACCATAACGGTTGTTTTCACCGAAGCGTGACGAACCGTCACGACGGAGGACACCACCGACGATATATTTTTCCTTGAAAGTGTATTTCACCTGGCCGAACAACGACGAGAAGTTCACGCCCAGAGTCTGGGTGCTGTTCGAAGGTGTTGTCGTCACCTGGGTCATGTTCACAAAGTTAGGATCCCAGGAGAACGGGTTATTACCTTGTTGTGTGTAATCCCAACCTTTGCCTGTGTTGAGGGCTTCCTGACCTAACAATACTTCGAGGGTGTGTTCACCAAATTGTTTCTTAAGGGTCGCCGTATTGGTAAACGTCCAACCGAAGCGATATCCTTGGCCCTGGGCGAATCCAAACGCCGAGTTATTTTCGGAGTTCTCATATTGCCAGCGTGTAAATCCTTTGGTAAAGTAGTTGGAATAGTTACCACCGATACTCGACCGGATGGTCAGGCCAGGGATGATATCCAATTCAAGGTAAACGTTACCAAATCCAAAAGCATTAAATGCCTTGTTGTTGTTCAAGCCTTCGCGGTTAGCCACCGGATTTCTAGGGTTGTTAAAGCCCTTCGCGGCAGTACCCGCATAACCCCCAAATACATCGTGAACAGGGATGATGCTGGGCATACGGAATGCCTGGAGATAATCGTTTTCATCGTCAGCAATACCGGATCCACCGTCATCCCCTTGTAGGCCAAGAATAGAACGATAAGTGAACTGAACATTTTCTCCAATGCGCAGGTTCGGTAAAATGTCGAATTCAGAGTTCGCACGGAATGCGTAACGAGCGAATTTCTGGTTGATCATAGTTCCATCCTGGTTTTGAGCAGAAAGACCTATATAAAAACGTGACGCTTCGCCACCACCGTTGATACCTATAGTAGAACGTTGGAGCGGAGCGGTAGAAGTCAATTCATCATACCAGTCAGTGCCTTCTTTGTTGGCAGCAATTACCTGATACGCGGCACCTTTGCGTGGATCCACATTGTACTTGAGCCTCTCAGCGTCAAGATTAACGGAGCCTGTCACGCCAGCTGCACTACCTACCATAAGGTAGTCGGGCATGGTGGGTTGCAGCTTTCCACCAAACTGCGGATGGTTGAATTTCTTAAATGCCGTGTCATAATTTACGGCGCGGTTATCGGCAGCAGCGTTAGCATTCTCCGTATTCCGTTGCGCGTTCCACGTCCAGTCCATGAAATCCTGAGGATTCATCATGGGTGTTCCTTTGCCCGGAACGGTGAAACCGACCATACCGTCGTATGTAACGTTAAGCCTTTGTCCTTTCTTTCCTTTCTTAGTAGTGTACACGATCACACCGGCGGCAGCACGTGCTCCGTAAATGGAAGCAGAAGCAGCGTCTTTCAACACAGTGGTCGTTTCAATATCATCAGGATTTAAGAATCCGACGTCCTGCGTAGGTACGCCGTCTACAATGTAAAGCGGGTTGTTAGAACCGGCGGGACCGAGTGAGCCAAATCCGCGAACACGAATCTGCGCAGTCGAACCAGGCTGTCCGTTCTGGATTACCGTTACACCGGGAACGCGACCTTGCAGAAGTTGCTCTACGTTACCCGTTGGTGTCACTGTCAAATCCTTGCTCTTAACAATCGAAACAGCACCGGCAATATCGCGGCGTCTGTCGATGCCGTAGCCCGTTACCACAACTTCATCCAGCGAAGTCAAATCTACTTCGAGGGCTACAGCTATGTTGGTTCGTTCACCAACGGCAACCTCCGTTGTCTTGTATCCCACGAACGTTATCACAAGCGTGGCATTTGAAGGGGCGTTAATACTGTACTTACCTTCAACATCCGTCACC
>DATHKA010000271.1:0-18599 GCA_035489615.1 Chryseolinea sp. | reverse complement strand
AGCATCGGTCATAGAAATCCACAAGGAATAGCCATTCATCCTGCAACTGGAGAGCTCTGGCAAAGTGAACATGGACCACGAGGCGGCGATGAAATCAACCGCGTGGTTGCCGGAGCAAATTACGGATGGCCAGTAATCACGTATGGGATTGAATACAGCGGCCAGGCCGTCGGAGGTGGAATTCAACAACAAAATGGGTTGGAACAACCGGTGTACTATTGGGATCCTGTTATCTCTCCCAGCGGAATTACATTTTACAAAGGCGATCGCGTTTCCGAATGGGAGAACAATCTTTTCATCGGAGCGCTAAGTGGTCAACACATCGCTCGCTTAGTGGTCGAGAACAATGTGGTGGTTGGTGAAGAAAGACTACTTGAAAATGAGAATCAGCGTTTCCGCGACATCGCACAGGGAACAGACAATGCGTTGTACGCGATCACAGACGCAGGCAGATTATACAGGATCGATAAGGAGTAAAAACGTCAGTCATACGATACTTTAGAGAAAAGACTATGGCAATCATTTCGTGCAAAATAAATGGGAGGGATTACAGGCTCGATGCAGATCCCGGTTTACCTGCCTTCGCCCCTGCCCTGACAAATGCGATCTATGATCTGACGGGGAAACGAATAAGGAAACCACCTTTCGATATCACCTCTATGTAGGCCGCAGTGATCAAATCGCATGAGGGACATTCGTCAATAATCTTAATTAAAACAGATGAAAACGAGAAAATTAGGCAATAACAGTCTTGAAGTATCGGCAATTGGTCTTGGTTGCATGGGTCTGAGCTTTGGCTATGGGCCCGAAACAAATAAGGCAGAGGCCATCAAATTGATTCGAAGGGCTTTCGAGCTCGGCGTAACCTTCTTTGATTCGGCAGAAGTGTACGGGCCATATAAGAATGAAGAACTGCTCGGAGAAGCGCTTGCTCCAATCAGAAATCAGGCGGTGATTGCCACTAAGTTTGGCTTTGAAAAAGGTCAAACTGCCTTAGGCATGAATAGCCAGCCGGAGAACATCCGCAGCATGACTGACGCTGCGCTAAAGCGATTACGAACAGACAGGATTGATTTATTGTACCAGCATCGTGTCGATCCAAACGTGCCAATGGAAGACGTCGCTGGAACGGTGAAAGAACTCATCGAAGCTGGGAAGGTTAGACATTTCGGACTTTCCGAAGCCGGAGTTGATAGCATCAGGCGCGCCCATGCCGTTCAACCTGTCACGGCACTTCAAAGTGAATATTCCCTGTGGTGGAGAGAACCGGAAAAAGAAATACTTCCAACACTCCATGAATTGGGAATCGGTTTCGTTCCATTCAGTCCTTTGGGAAAAGGATTTCTGACGGGGACAATTAACGAAAACACAAAATTCGACAAAACAGATTTTCGGAATATTGTCCCTCGTTTTGCTGAAGAAAACAGAAAGGCGAACCAGGTCGTGGTTGAGAAAATCACTGAATTTGCGAAACGAAAGAACGCAACACCGGCACAAGTCGCGCTGGCATGGATCCTGTCTCAAAAGCCCTGGATCGTCCCTATTCCTGGCACGATCAAAATTCATCGACTCGAAGAAAATCTAAAAGCTGAACAGCTGATCCTTACAACTGAAGATCTGCAGGAAATCGAGAACACATTCTCCACGGTTCAAGTTCAAGGCGCGCGATATCCGCAGCACCTTCAGGCACGTGTAGGTAAATAGCAACAAGCAAAAGATCATTTAACGCGTTAACAAAACGAAACAAGCAACGGCAGTGTTAGAAGACCAGGATACGAACGTTGCGAAAATTGTTCGCGCAATTAACCTTTAAATGCGCCTGTAAGAAATGATTGGTTAGGTCGTTGTTAAGAAGTACCGATAATTAATTAAATTTTATTGACTAAATCTGTAAAGTGATGGCAGCCATAAACCTTAACGTCAACGGAAAGAAACAAACCCTGGACGTCGATCCGAAAACACCCGTGCTTTGGGTGCTTCGTGATCACCTTGACCTGGTTGGAACAAAGTTTGGATGCGGCATGGCTCAGTGCGGCGCTTGTACCATTCACGTTGACGGGAACGCCGTTCGCTCATGCATCCTGCCTGTCTCGCAAATTGAGAACAAGGAAGTGGTCACAATCGAGGGTTTGTCCGAAGCCGGTGATCATCCGGTTCAAAAGGCATGGCTTGAGCATGACGTCGCGCAATGCGGGTACTGTCAGGCTGGACAGATCATGACTGCTGCCGCACTTCTAAAAGCTACTCCTCATCCTGGTGATGAAGAAATTATGGACGCCATGAATGGCAACATTTGCCGTTGCGCGACTTATCTAAGAATCAAGGCAGCGATCAAGACTGCTGCAAAGTACTAGTCACCAAAACTTTTCTGCGATGACTCAATCAAAAACAACGATCAATAGAAGATCCTTCCTGAAGGTGTCGGCGTTGGCTGGCGGTGGCATGATGCTCAGTTTTAGCTGGCTCGCTGGCTGTAAACAAATACCAGGAGAAGAAATTCTCGAAGTGCCCGGTGAATGGTTCGAACTTAACAACTACATAAAAATTGGCAACAATGGAGTCGTTAACCTGATGTCTCCTAATCCTGAGTTCGGTTCCAATGTGAAGACTTCCATGCCGATGATCTTAGCCGAAGAACTTGATGTCGATTGGAAAAATGTTATTGTAGAGCAAGCTGATTTCTATCCTGAGCGTTTTGACCGGCAGTTCACCGGCGGAAGTCAGGGGATCAGGCAGGCATGGAAACCTCTCCGCACGGCAGGCGCAACGGCCCGGCAAATGTTAATCAATGCTGCTGCCAGGCAATGGAACGTTCCCGCCGGAGAGATAACGACGACTGCCGGTATGTTGCAGCATGAATTATCGAATAAAAAAGCCGGTTACGGGGAAATGGCATCGGCTGCTGCGGGACTTCCTGTTCCGGAAGTGGTGACGCCAAAAAATGTGGGAGACTTCACAATCATTGGCAAGTCACAAAAGAATGTTGATGGCAAGAATATCGTAACCGGTAAGCCCCTGTTCGGTATCGACTACAAGACAGACGGAATGCTGATCGCGATGATCGTACATCCTCCGTTCGGTATGAAGATTAAGTCTGTAGACGATTCAGCCGCACGTTCTATGCCTGGCATTAAAGACATCTTTACCATTGTCCCGCTAGCCGATGACTATGAAAGAAATGGATTTGACACAACGAGTTTCCTTGAGTTAATAGTGGTTGTCGGTAATACGACTTGGGAAGTAATGAATGCCAAGAAAGCGATCAAAGCGGAGTGGGAATTGATGCCCGAATATACCATGGTGATGCAAACGTTCCAGGGCAAACGTACGGTGATTACGCCAAAGGGGCTTGAAAGTACTGATGGGCACAAAGAGAGAATGATTGAAATGTCCGGCGGGAAAGCTGATGTCTTGCGCAAGGATGGCAATCCAGCATCCGCTTTCAAGACGGCATCGAAAGTTCTCGAGCGTACCTACACCGCGCCGTACCTGGCTCACAACACCATGGAGCCAGTCAATTGCTTTGCTCACGTAACATCGGACAAAGCGGAAATTTATGGTCCGATTCAAGCTCCGGATTTCATCAGAAACACGCTGTCGGCACGCCTGGCACTGCCCAAGGAAAAAGTGCACATCAGATTGGCCAGAATGGGTGGAGGGTTCGGCGTAAGGGCGTATGGCCATCACTTGGTCGAAGCCGCTGTCATCTCGCAGAAGGTAAACGCGCCGGTGAAACTGGTCTACACGCGCGAAGATGACATGACATATGGCATTTATCGTCCAACTTATACCGCCACTTATAAAGCGGGTCTTGACGCAAATAATAACCTCGTTGCCTTCCAGGTTCGAGGCGGCGGCATACCAGAGCATGCGGTACACGCGAATCGGTTTCCCGCAGGCACAGTAGACAATTACCTTGCAGAAGGATGGGCGCTTGCGTCCAACATTACTATCGGAGCCTTCAGAGCACCGAGGTCAAATTTCATTGCCGGTGCAGAGCAATCGTTTCTCGATGAACTGGCTGAATTGGCCGGAAAGGATCCGATCGATTTCAGAATTGAATTGCTGGAACGGGCAAAGAATAGTCCGGTAGGTAAAGATAACGACTATGATCCCGACCGGTATATCGGTGTACTAAAACTGGTTCGGGAAAAGTCGAACTGGGACCAATCGCCTTCGAATGCAAAGCGCGGTGTGGCAGCTTACTTCTGCCACAATACGTACGTCGCGGAAGTCGTCGATTTACGAATGGACGGAAACAAGCCCATAGTTGAAAAAGTGTACGCAGCCGTGGATTGTGGTATTGTAATTAACCCCGATGCAGCGATAAATATGGGCGAAGGCGGAATCGTTGACGGTATTGGAAATGCCTTGTTCGGTGAACTGACTTTTAAAAACGGAGTTCCTGATAAGAACAATTTTCATCAATATCGAATGATCCGTCAGAAAGAGACACCAAAGGAAATTGAAGTTCATTTCGTCAAGAATGACCAGGACCCTACCGGGCTCGGCGAGCCTTTGTTCCCTCCTGTCTTCGCTTCGATTGCCAATGCGCTGTATAAGGCAACAGGAAAGAGATATTACGATCAACCTTTCGCCAAGCATTTAGAATTGTCACCTGCAAAGATGTGAAAACGAATGGAAGACCCCCAGAGCAATCGAAGACTTTCAATACGTCGATGATTCTAGCGCAATGCCTCTTAATGGGATTCTCCATAAATATTAAAGGAACTTAAGCTTGCGAGATGGACTTGCTATATCGTTCAAATAGCAGTCTATACAGGTAATGCAAACAGAATGATAAAAATAATGCAATCACCGCCGTCCTTATGTACTCATCGAATGCTTCCCCATCCCTATCAATAAGAGCGGGCTTCAAGGACCTCGAGGGCCGCACGGTGCCATCTGCTAGATAATCCGCGTCCGTAGTCGGCGAATTGCCCCTTTTTAGCAGGTTTTTCGACCATCTGCTCATTCCCGCATCAATTCACTGCATTTTATCGTTTACTTTGCAACGTGAAAGTCATCCGCTTCATTATCGCTATGTCCGTATTCGCTATGTCGGTATATCCGTGCAGCGATGCCGAGACCTGTGTGGATGAGCAAAACATCGGGATGGTTGTTGTCAATCATGACAACCACAGCACAGCCGAACAAGACTTATGTTCACCTTTTTGTTTTTGTTCATGCTGCGCAGCACACGCTCAAATCAAAGGATCTTCTTACGCAAGCCCGGATAATCTTTTTCACAATACCGCTGTCGCCACTCCATACATGGAAGTGCCCATCTTGAATAGCGATAATGTCATCTGGCAGCCGCCTAGAATCTAATTGATTTTTAAGCCCTCATTCTGAGGGCGAATTTTATTTGAGCAGGACGATCCAATCGCCCTGTATCTCTTATATCATTCTGGTGTTACCATGTGACTATTCCAAAAAATCACAGGGCCAAAACTGGCCCAGATCTGCTTGTTGGGGATCATCCGGGTAATTCCACACATCGTTATCAAAGACTAAAAAAGACATGTTAGATAGTATCATTAAATACTCCATTAAGAACAAGCTGATTATAGGTTTGTTCACACTGGCACTCATTGCCTGGGGTAGCTATTCACTAAAGCAGCTCCCCATCGACGCAGTGCCCGATATCACCAACAACCAGGTTCAGATCCTGACTGTAGCCCCTTCTCAATCTGCGCTGGACATCGAGCGACTGATCACGTTCCCGGTCGAACAGACCATGGCAACGATTCCGAACATCGAGGAGATTCGTAGCTTCTCAAGGTTCGGTCTCTCCGTAGTGACCGTTGTCTTTCACGACAATGTTGATGTCTACTGGGCCCGACAACAAGTCAACGAGCGGCTGACTCAGGCCTCAAGCCAGATTCCTCAAGGGATCGGATCACCGGAATTGGCTCCGGTTACGACTGGGTTGGGTGAAATATACCAGTACATTATCCGGCCGAAGGAAGGATACGAAGATAAGTTCAGCCCTATGGAACTTCGAAGTATCCAGGATTGGATTGTTCGACGCCAGCTTCTCGGTACACCGGGTATAGCAGACGTGGCAAGCTTTGGCGGTTATCTCAAACAGTATGAAATAGCCCTTGATCCTGACAAGCTGCGCAGCTACAACCTCAGCATTGGTGAAATCTTCTCTGCACTGGCAAGCAATAATCAAAACACCGGCGGAGCCTACATCGATAAAAAACCCAACGCATGGTTCATCCGCAGTGAAGGTCTGGTCGGATCGCTTGATGACATCGGCAAAATTGTAGTGACGAATACCAACTCGGGGTTACCGGTGCTGATCCGCGACGTGGCCACCGTTGGCTTTGGCCATGCTAACCGCTTTGGCGCCATGACATACAATAATAAGGGAGAAGTCGTGGGTGCCGTTACCTTGATGTTGAAGGGTGAGAATTCCAGCGTCGTCGTCAACCGGGTTAAAGACAAGATCAAACAGATCGAGAAGACTCTTCCGGAAGGACTCGAGATCGATGCCTTCCTTGACCGGAGCCAGTTGGTTGACAGAGCCATCTCAACGGTCGAAAAAAACCTTATTGAAGGTGCGTTGATCGTGATCCTGGTATTGGTGCTATTCCTTGGAAATCTACGAGCAGGTTTGATCGTCGCGTCGGTGATTCCGTTGGCCATGCTATTCGCCGTGTCGCTGATGCATGTATTCGGTGTTTCAGGGAACCTGATGAGTCTTGGAGCAATCGACTTTGGACTCATCGTCGATGGTGCGGTAATCATCGTTGAAGCGACCATGCATCACCTGGGCTTGCGCAAAGCCAGGCTTACGCAACGTGAGATGGATGCGGAAGTCTATGAGTCTGCCTCGAAGATCCGCACCTCTGCAGCGTTCGGTGAGATTATTATCCTCATCGTCTATCTGCCTATACTCGCACTTGTAGGTGTAGAAGGAAAGATGTTCCGGCCGATGGCACAAACGGTGAGCTTTGCCATACTGGGTGCATTCATTCTATCACTGACCTATGTTCCTATGATGTCTGCCCTCTTCCTGAGCAAGAACACAGCACACAAACGAAATTTTTCCGACCGGATGATGGACTTCTTCCATCGGTTGTACCTGCCGGTCATTACAGGAGCTTTGAGACATAAATTCACCATGATCACGGCATCGGTCGTCTTGTTTGTTGCTGCCCTAGTTGCGTTCCTCAATATGGGCGGTGAATTTCTGCCGACACTCGAAGAAGGCGACTTCGCAGTGGAAACAAGGGTTCTGACGGGCAGTAGTCTATCCTACACCATCGATGCAGCACAAAAGGGAGCTGAAATTATTCTTCGCGAATTTCCGGATGAAGTCAAAGAAGTGGTTGGTAAGATCGGCTCTTCCGAGATTCCGACAGACCCGATGCCAATAGAGGCATGCGACCTGCTGATCATCTTAAAGGACAAACGCGATTGGACGAAAGCCCACAGCAGAGAAGAACTTGTAGAAAAAATGAGCGAATCACTGGAGGATGTCGCGGGAGTAACATTCGGATTTCAGCAACCCATACAGATGAGATTCAACGAGCTCATGAGCGGGGTGAGGCAGGACGTAGCCATTAAGATCTTCGGTGAAGACCTGGATGTACTCACGGGATTGTCACAACAAGTGGGAGAAATTGCAGGAACTGTGACCGGCGCGCGCGACCTGTATGTTGAAGAGGTAACCGGTCTTCCTCAGATCGTTGTGGATATCAACCGCGATGAAGTGGCCAAGTATGGTCTTTCCGTGGAAGCCATCAATCAGGCGATTAGCACAGGCTTCGCCGGGCAGTCTGCCGGAATTGTGTACGAAGGAGAAAGGCGCTTCGACCTTACCGTCAGGCTCGCAACCTCCAACCGGCAGAGCATCGAAGATGTGCGCAATCTATTCATTACTTCTCCCAAAGGCGATCAGGTCCCACTCAAGCAACTGGCTGAAGTCGATTTCAAAATTGGCCCCAACCAGATCCAGCGGGAAGACGCCAAGCGGAGGATCATTGTTGGATTCAATGTTTCGGGCAGAGATATCGCCAGTGTCGTGAAGGAGGTGCAAGGAAAGATCGATCAGCAGGTAAAGTTCCCGGCGGGATACTATCCAACATACGGCGGGCAGTTCGAGAACCTTGAGAAAGCGCAGGCAAGACTGGCTATTGCCGTACCCGTCGCGTTGCTGCTGATCTTTCTACTGCTGTTCCTCACCTTTAACTCCGTTAAGGAATCAGCGCTCATCTTTACGGCCATTCCGATGTCGGCCATTGGCGGTGTGTTTGCGCTCATGTTGCGCGATATGCCGTTCAGCATCTCGGCGGGCATCGGCTTCATAGCGTTGTTTGGTGTAGCGGTTCTCAACGGTATCGTACCGATAGCCGAGTTTAATCGCTTGAAACAAGATGGCTTAACCGACCTGAACGACATCGTACTGAAGGCTACATCCGTCAGGCTTCGACCAGTATTGATGACAGCTTCTGTGGCTTCGCTTGGATTTCTCCCCATGGCCCTCGCCACCAGCGCGGGAGCCGAAGTACAAAAGCCGCTGGCAACCGTTGTGATCGGCGGACTCATCAGTTCGACCATACTTACGCTCATCGTGATTCCGTGCCTCTTCATTGTTCTTGAAAGGATTGGCGCGAAAACTTTAACTGAAAAAGCGCTATGAAAAAGATCCTGATATTGCTATTCACGACAGCCTCCCTTGCAGGCGTGGCACAACAACAACCAAGCTTCACGCTTGCAGAAGCGATTGAAACAGCCATACAACATAACGGTAGTATCAAAGCTGCTGTATACGAAGTCGAGTCACAGAAAGAGCTTAGGAAAACATCGTTCGATCTACCTAAGACAAATGTCACTTTGCTATATGGGCAATACAACGGTTTCCCCAGGAACGATCATAACATCTCAGTGACCCAGACCATTCCTTTCACTGCCTTTGGAAGCCAGGCTTCACTTAACAGATCGCTTGCCACTTCATCACAATTAAAAAAGGCTGTTACCGAAAATGAACTGATCTACCAGGTTAAGTCAGTATTCAATCAGGTGTCATTCATCAAATCGCGGCATCAGCTATTGCTTCAACAGGACTCGATCTTCGAGGGATTTTTAAGATCAGCTTCTTTCCGATATAAGACTGGAGAAGGTACCCTGCTGGAACAAACCACCGCCGAGACACAACGGAACGAATTGAAAAACCAGCTGCGCCAAAACGAGGGTGATGTCATGGTGCTACGCTTACAATTGAAAACACTGTTGGGGGTCGAGATCCTACCCGATATACATGCAGTCGAATTGACTGAACTTATCCTTACTAATCTTCCGGACACGACTATCGTAAAAGCCAATCCGTCTCTCGCATACGCGAGACAGCAGGTAGAGATCGCCAAAAATCAGAAGAAGGTCGAATCCGCCAGATTTGCTCCGGATATACAGTTGGGCTTCTTCTCCCAAACACTTATTGGTGTAGCCGATCTGGAAACAGGAGCCATCGCCACAAAGAGCGACCGCTTCACAGGGTTCCAGGTGGGCCTCGCGGTTCCACTATGGTTTGTCCCTCACCAGGCCAGGATGAAGGCATCTGAATTCAACCGAAAGGCAGCGCAGCGTTCATTCGAGTACTATGAGACTTCCGTGAAAGGTGAGTTGCAGCAGGCAATACAGCAGTATTTGAAGAACAAAAGCAGCATGGACTATTATCGCAGCTCTGCATTGCCGGGCGCCGATCTGATCCTGAAGCAATCGCAGGCCGCCTTTCGCGGAGGTGACATTGGTTACACAGAATATCTACTCGGTGTCCGAAATGCGGTCGGCATAAAGGAGAGCTACCAACATACTTTGCGCGACTACAATCAAAGTATCATCTATATCGACTTCTTATTAGGCATTAAATAGGATCAACCATGATTAGCACGAACAAATCACGCTTCTTAGCGACGATAGGTATAGTTTCAATTTTTTTCGCTTCCTGCACAAGCAAAGAATCCAGTGGAAGCGCCGAGGACGAACACCACAGCGAGGATGAGAACACCGTTGAGTTTACTTCGGCACAATATCAGACAGCCGGTATCGAACTGGGTAAAGTGGAGAACAGGCAAATAAGCGGCACCATAAAAGTAAATGGCGTCCTTGATGTGCCTCCCCAGCAACAGGTGAGTATTTCTGTGCCCATCGGAGGTTTCCTTAAAGCAACATCGCTATTGCAAGGGTCAAGCGTAAGAAAGGGTCAGGTGATAGCCACCGTTGAGAACCTGGATTTCTTACAGATTCAGCAAGACTACCTAGAGGCGAAAAATCAACTGGAATTTGCCAGCGCCGATTACACCAGGCAACAGGATCTGGCGAAGGAAAATGTAAACGCTCAAAAGACCCTGCAACAATCGAAGACAACCTACATGGGCTGGCAGTCAAAGCTTGCGAGTCTGCGGGAAAAACTGAAAGTGCTTCGGATAGATGCTGCCGCCCTCGAAGGAGGCAACATGACCAGTACGATCAATCTTTACAGTCCAATCAACGGGTATGTGACCCAGGTGAATGTCAATATCGGGAAGTTTGTAAATCCGAGCGACGTTCTGTTTGAAATCGTAGACACCGAACACCTTCATGCGGAGCTTACTGTCTTTGAGAAAGATGTGCCCAAACTGAAGATAGGACAAAAGGTAAGGTTCACGCTGGCCAACGAAACGAAGGAAAGAATGGCCACTGTCTATTTGATGGGAAGGGAGATCAGCACCGACAGAACCATTCGTATTCATTGCCACATCGACAAGGAGGATACGAACCTGCTCCCCGGTATGTATTTAAAAGCCGTGGTAGAAACTGGAGGCATTGATGTTCCGGCTTTACCTGACCAGGCCATCATCGACTTCCAGGGTAAGAAGTTCATCTTTTATCAATTGAGCGATCAGCCCCATAGCGCAATGAAGGATGAAAGCATAGAAGAACACGCCGAGGAGTACCACTTCACGATGTTGGAGGTCCAAATTGGAAATAGCGAAATCGGTTATACGGAGGTAGCACTTCCGCAGGACTTTGACATTTCCTCATCAATGATAGCGGTGAAGAACGCTTATGCAATTCTTTCAAAGATGAAGAATAGCGAAGAGGAAGGTCACGGACACTAGATTTGATAACGTTCAAAACCGGAAGCCTTGCCGCGGTTTGCTGCATGCGCTCATGCTTTCAGGAAATGCCAGGCTATTTGAAGAAGTTCAATATTCAGTTTCCTGCAGACGTAGAGCAAATAGTTGATACGATTATATTGCTAACCTTCTCTACCTTGAAATATGAAGTCAAATCTTGAAATCGGACTTAACAAGAAACTTGAACAAACGCAGCTTTTCAAGATTTCAGCGTTTAAGGAAGTCATCAAACGAACTAAGCCTCATAAGCATGATGCTTACTTTGAACTCATCTACCTTTCCGAAGGTGCCGGATTTCATTGGATCGATACAGAGAAATTCCAAATCACGCCTCCGGTAGTCTTCTTTCTTTCGGGGTCAGTTGCACTACTGGGAAATGACGGCGATACCGAAAGGCTATGTGATGTTATTCCGTGATGGGTTCACTGTTCAGAAAGATCTTTTAAATCTTATACGTTCCCTGGAAGACACTGTCTTTGTGAATCCGTCTGCCGATGACGCCCTGGATTTCATCTTCGGTGAAATGGAGAAGGAGTATCGAAATCCTTCTCTCAATTCCAATGAACTGATACAAGGATACCTTCGCGTTGCGTTGGTAAAGCTACTGCGGAATAAGGAACAGATGGATCTTCCCGCTTCTTCCGGTGGACAGCAAATGTTCCGGAAATTCCTGCAATTCATTCGCAACACGAACCCGATCTCTAATGTTAAGGTGAATGAAGCGGCGGAACACCTCGGACTTTCTCCTCAAAATTTAAATGCCATTTGCAGGAAGGTATCCGGCAAATCAGCGAGTGAGTTGATTATCGAACAGGTGGTACTGGAGGCGAAGCGCTACCTATTACACTCGGACAAGAACGTCGGCGAGATCGCCTTCATTCTTAACTTTACTGATCCGTCACACTTTGTGAAGTACTTTAAGAAGCTGGCCGGCGAAACGCCCCAGAGGTTTCGAACCCGTCATTTTCAATAATACCATAGCAACTGTGAATTGTACCATGAAATAGCCATATCAGTGTCTATTTTTGGCAAATTCATCCGCATAGAGGGTGATTAGATTCGTTCAAATCATCCATTCGCGTGAATTTCAGGAAAATTGTATCAACCGATACTGCTGCTCCAACATTACTGATTAGGTTAATGGTAGGTGCTGTTTTCCTCTCCGAAGGCATCCGGAAATTCCTGTTCCAGGCAAACTCGGTTCCGGCCGGTTTGAGAACATGCTTGTCGCGATTGCCACTACAAAACCGGAAGTGTGCCAACTATGAAAAAATACAGACTCGTTATCGTCTTTATGGCCTTGGCTCTCGGCAGTCAGGCGCAGTCTTTTAAAGACCTGGTAAACCGGGCAGAAGCTAACTATCCTTTGCTGAAAGCAAAGGGATATGAAGTGCAAGCGCGGAAGGATCAGGTCGCCTTTGTAAAAAGTTCTACCCTACCCTCTCTGGATGCAGCTTACCAGCTAAACTATGCCACGTACAATAACATAACCGGCATGGCCGTCGGACAATCCTTTGTGCCCATCAGCGGACCACCTTCCGAGGGTAACGAATATCAGGCGGTATTCGGAAGTGTTGGCGGGTTGCTGTTAAATTGGGAGCCTTTTACTTTCGGTCAACGAAAATCGAAGATCAACACCGCTAAAGCTTACCAGGATTACCAACAAGCGGATGCATCGCTTGAAATCTTTCAGCACCAGGTCCGGACAGCCAATGCTTACCTGGATCTGGTCATGGCACACGAGCTTATAAAGGTCTATTCTAAAAATCTTGAGCGGGCAAAGGACAACTTTCGAATCGTGAGATCACTTACTCGTAGCGGGCTGAGGCCAGGGACAGATACCGCACTAGTGAACGCAGAGTTATCACAAGCGAAAATTGAACTCCTGAACTATGAGAAACTTCGCCAGACGCGGCAACTTCTGTTGTCGGAATTCCTGGGCGGTGGTGAGGAAACCTTTGTGATCGACAGTAGCTTTTTTAAAACTCTTCCGCATGATGAAGCAGATACTGCGCACAGCAATCATCCATTGATCCACCTGTCGTTAAGCCGCATGGTGGTGGGCCAGTCCGAAAGGACGTCTTTGCGACGGACACTATACCCAAAGCTCTCCTTGTGGGGCACAGCGTATGCGAGAGGTTCTGGCATTCGTTATGACGGCTTTGTCGATTCTGATGACGGCCTTTCGTTCAGCCGATACAATTATGGAATGGGACTTGTCCTCAGTGTGCCTTTGCTGCGATTTGCAAATGTTCGTCACCAGGTCAATGCGCAAGAATCACTAATCAAAGCGGACGAGGAGAGATTAAATCTCGTGAAACTTCAACTTGAAAAACAAAGCCAGTTAGCTGACGTAACGCTATCGAATGCATTGAAGATCGCCGACGAAACTCCTTCGTTCTATCAGGCGGCGGAGTTCTCCTACCGGACACTTCTGAGTAGATACAACTCCGGGCTACTCAATTATACTGATTTGATTCAATCACAATACATATTGATCAAATCCGAAACTGATCTGAAGAAGACCTACCTCGACGCATGGAAGGCACTACTTTATATGGCCGGCACGCGAGGCGACATCAACATTTTTCTGAACCAGATCAAGTAACGATATGAACCTGTTGCAAGCCGCATTACGCAAACCCATTACGGTGCTGGTTGCCGTGCTGGCGATTGTTTTCTTTTCCGTGTTGGCCATCCGAAATATGAAGGTGGATATTTTTCCCACGCTTGGTTTGCCCACGATCTACGTTGCTCAGCCGTATGGCGGATTGTCACCTGAGCAAATGGAGGGTTTCATCACCTCATACTACGAGTATCACAATTTGTATGTAACGGGTGTAAAATTCGTCGAGTCAAAATCGATCCAGGGCGCTGCAATTCTTAAGATCCAATTTCAGGATGATACAGACATGAGCCAGGCAATGGCTGAAGTGGTTGGATATGTTAACCGGTCGCGGGCTTTCATGCCTCCCGGAACTATTCCGCCGTTTATCACGCGTTTCGATGCCGGTAGCGTCCCCGTTGGGCAGCTCGTATTCACCTCGGAGGCACGATCACTTAGTGAAATATCGGACCTGGCATTGTTCAGGGTAAGGCCGATGTTTGCCACACTACCTGGCGTTTCAGCCCCCCCTCCCTTTGGGTGGAATCAGAAAACCGTGATCATCAAAGTTGATCCGGAAAAGATCAAGAACTATAAGCTATCACCTGACGAGGTCGTTCAGGCCGTCGCAAAATCCAATGTCATTTCTCCGGCAGGTAATGTTCGCATTGGCGACGAAACGGTATTGACACCTCAGAATACCATTGTGGAGAACATAAAAGAATTAGAAAGTGTGCCCATTACGCTTGGCGCCGGACCGGCGGTCTATGTCCGCGATATTGCCACGGTTCAATTGGGCTCAGATGTTACAACCAGCTATGCGTTGATCAATGGAAAACGCTCCGTGTACATACCGGTTACAAAACGATCAACGGCTTCAACCTGGGATGTGGTGAAACGCGTAAAGACAGCTTTGCCCGACATGCAGGCAGCTATTCCAGAGGACATTAAAGTCTCCTACGAATTCGACCAGTCCGGGTACGTAATGAATGCACTGACGAATCTACTGTTTGAAGGTGGACTGGGATCCCTCCTTACCGGTGTGATGGTGCTCTTGTTCCTTGATGATCGAAGGAGTGCATTGATTATTGTGCTCACCATTCCCCTGGCCTTATTGACGGGTGTAACCTTTCTTTTTCTGGCCGGTCAGACCATCAACATTATGACGCTCGGTGGACTTGCCCTGGCGGTGGGTATACTGGTGGATGAAGGCACAATCACAATTGAAAACATCCACCGTCACCAGGAAATGGGTAAGGCTAAAGCGCGTGCTATTATCGATGCCTGCCGCGAGATCGTATGGCCAAAGCTTCTAATCCTGCTGTGTATCCTCGCGGTGTTTGTTCCTTCCATCTTTATGACGGGTGTGCCCAAGGGGATGTTCGTTCCGCTTTCGCTTTCTGTCGCCTTTGCCATGATCGCTTCATTCTTCCTATCCAATACATTTGTACCGGTGATGGCCAACTGGATCTTAAGAGACAAACTGGCCGATCACAAATCGGCAAGGTTCGACGACTTCAGAGCGACTTATCTTTCGAGGCTCGATAAGCTCTCATCCCGATCCGGGTTGACAATTGCAGGATATAGCATCATTTCCATCATACTCTTAGCTGTCCTTTCATTCTTCATTGGCAAGGAAATCTTTCCAAAAGCCGATGCGGGCCAAGCGGTAGTGAGGCTAAGGCTTCCGGTTGGAACAAGAATGGAGCGCACGGAAGAAGCAACTCAGAAAGTACTCGCCCTGGTTGACAGTATAACAAACCATGAAGTCGAAATTACGTCAGCCTTCGTTGGTACGCAGCCGTCTAGTTATCCGGTTAATCTCATTCACTTGTGGACAAGCGGTCCTCATGAAGCCGTTGTGAGAATTAACCTTAGGAAGAATGCATCCCTTGGCATCGAAGACCTAAAGGAACGATTGAGGAACTCCGTTAAAAGAAATCTCCCTTCGCTGTCAATTTCGTTTGAACCCGGTGATATTGTTGACCAAGTAATCAATCTTGGCTCGACTAACCCCGTGGAGATCGCCATTACTAGCAGAAACTTCGCACAAACAAGAGCATTGGCCGAGAAACTGGAAGTGAAACTCAAGGATATTGACTATCTGCGTGACGTTCAAATTGCAACACCCTTGGATTATCCAAGTATCAAAATCGATATAGATCGTGTAAAGGCGGGGCAACTTGGATTAACTGTCGACCAGATCAGTAAATCAACGATAGCCGCTACCTCATCGAGCCGCTTTACGCAGCCTAACTACTGGCTTGATAAAACCAGCGGCACAGCATACCAGGTTCAGGTAGAGTATCCACAGTATCAAATGAATTCAGCTGACGACATTGAACTCATCCCTGTATCAGATGATCCGCAGGTTTATTTGCGCGATGTGGCGCGCTGGAGCAAACGGTACACTCCTGGAGAATACGATCGCCTCAATCAGCAACGTTTCATAACAATTACCGGCAATATCCATGACAAAGATCTTGGCTCCGCACTGGAAGAAGTGAACGCTTCGATCGCCTCGCTCGGTGAATTGCCAACCGGAGTCAAAATCTTTACGAAAGGTCAGTCTGAACTGATGAAGGAAACCATGAGTTCACTTCAGTCGGGTCTTATCGTAGCCATTGTTGTGATCTTCCTGTTGCTTTCCGTCAATTTTCAATCGTTCCGGCTGGCATTGGTGACGCTGTCGATTGTCCCGGCGGTAATTGCAGGTTCGTTGTTCCTGCTGCTGATCACAGGAAAGACATTGAACATCCAGTCGTATATGGGAATGATTATGGCTGTCGGCGTTGCTATTGCCAATGCGATCCTGTTCATCACGAATGCAGAACAGTTTCGTAAGGAAGGTAGAGTAAATGCTTATCACGAGGGCGCGTTTAACCGTCTTCGGCCGATCCTGATGACAGGTTGTGCGATGATCGCAGGTATGATCCCG
Organism: Chryseolinea sp.; assembly: GCA_035489615.1. Lineage (GTDB taxonomy): Bacteria > Bacteroidota > Bacteroidia > Cytophagales > Cyclobacteriaceae > Chryseolinea. The sequence continues at coordinate 1,924 of DATHKA010000271.1, read as the reverse complement.
ATGTCACTGGGACTGGGCGAAGGCGGAAGCCAGGTCGCACCACTCGGGATTGCTGTGATAGGCGGATTATTGTTCTCACTCGTCAGCACACTTTTGATACTCCCGTTGCTCTATCAACGTGTCCAGGGAACGAGAATTCACAGAAGTGCCTCACTTGATCCAGACGATATGGAAAGCCGCTATTACCAACCATCGTAAATCTGAAGTCTATGAATAGATTTGTTATACTTTTTGGCGTTGTTGTACTCGTGGCATGCACCGACAAGAAGAAACCGACCACAACAGTTCCGGCAAGAGATTCCGTCTCGGTGTTTCTCGTAAAAAAGGAATCTGTGGAAAAAGCCCTGTCTCTGCCTGCCGAACTACATGCCTGGGAGCGAGCCGAGCTCTATGCGAAAGTTGACGGTTACTTGAAAGAGTTGAAAGTAGATATTGGCAGCCGGGTTAAACGCAACGATGTCCTGGCTATTATTGATGCTCCGGAAGTAAGCGCTAACTACGCCAGGTCGTCGGCTGACCTGCAGGCTGCCCTGTCAAAATACAATACCAGTCTCGATATCTATAAAAGGACGGTCAACGCGGCGAAAGAAAAGGGTGCTGTTTCGGACAGCGAATTGGAAAGAGTACGAAATCAAATGTTGACAGACAGTGCTAACTGCGAGGCGGTTAAGTCAGGCACAAGCGCATTCTCTCAGTTAAGAGACTACCTGGTGATCCGTGCTGCTTTCGACGGAGTGATTACGGAACGGAATGTTGATCCTGGAACGCTTGTTGGAAAAAGCCAGCGACCCATGCTTGTTCTCGAGAATCTTGGCAAATTAAGACTTCGTGTCGCGGTACCCGAAGCCTACACGTCCGCTATTCCCGAGTCATTGTCTATCAACTTTTCTGTTGATGCGCAGCCTTCTAAAAAGTACACGGCAACACTGGCTCGTAAGTCAAACCAGATCGATTCGAAAACACGCGCAGAGCTTTGGGAATTTGACGTTGTTAATACAAACCAGGAATTGAAGTCCGGAATGTTTGCCAGTGCGACATTCAAGGTCCACCGTAATGACTCGTCATTTGTCATTCCCTACGCTGCATTGGTCTCTAATCTCGAGCGCAACTTCGTGATACGTATTCGCCATGGAAAAACTGAATGGGTCAATGTCAAGAGTGGGATTAGTATGAATGACAAGATCGAAATATTTGCGGATTTGGCTGAGGGAGATCAACTGGTCCTAAAGGCAAATGACGAGTTGAAGGAGGGTAAAGACGTGATCGCCAAGATCAGCAATTGATCAGGACGATGGCTCCGGAGTATCAACAGATTATGATATCTCCTTTCCCTGTGGGGTGATTGGCAAGCCGACAGTGGAAGATATTGTGCAGGAATCCACCATTGAAGTAATACGCTGGAGTCCTGAAAATCAAGCCCGATCAAATCGCAATACAACCCCAAAACTGCGTGCGCACCATCGGAATTTACGACATTAGGCTGTAACACATTTAACAGAGCGGTGTTGAGGCTATGCTCATCTCCGATCCGGAAAACGCGCTACTTAATCACCAATCTTCATAGCCACGTGTCGCCAGGTCGCTATACTCTTTATCAAGCCTCTTCTGCAAACCATCTTCTGGGGAGTAACCCGTAATTTTTACCAGACCCTTGCTGGAACTCTTATTGGTTACGGGTGGCGTCATACAGCTAACGTTCATGCCAGCCTTCTGCATGGCATGCGTTCTATTTGTAAATGCATTATCATTGGCCACTTGTCCACAAACCTCAAATGTTTTCGTTGAGTCATCCCGCAGGATCTGCCAGAATCGTGTAATCATCATAAGCAAGGTTCTTAAAAGGGCTAAAGATTAAGCAGGACTAATAATTTACATTACGACCATTGGCAACACGTGTGAGCCATGCGCACCGCTCATGTCCCTT
>DATHKA010000270.1:0-17666 GCA_035489615.1 Chryseolinea sp. | reverse complement strand
TCGGGCACGGTCAACTACGAAGTGCTATTCCGCATTGTAAAAGACGAAATGGACAAACCGTCCAAGCTACTCGAAACGGTTGCCGAAAAAATTGTTAACGATGTGCTGGCAGAACTTCCTGCTGCATTGACCGTGAGTCTGAAAATATCAAAGCTTAATCCGCCTATTGGCGGGAAGGCGAAAAAGGCCACGATCAGCCTCTTCAAGACGCGTTAGGGTTCTGGTGTTTCCACTTACAGTCCTCGCCCTTCTTTACCCCGAATGTTGCCATTAAGCTCCGCGCGCGGGCTGATCCACGAACATGAATCCCCGTGCATCTTCGCTCTCATGGAAATCGATCTCCTTTCCGATGACGTACATGGTATGCTTACGGTCGACGTAGACGTGAATATCTTTCACCACGAACGAACGGTCAGAATCTTTTGCCTTGTCGAAGCCAATGAGGAGCGAGACCCCGCAGCCGCCACCCTTCACGCCCACGCGGAGCCCGTATCCCGCAGGAATGTTTTTAGTCTCCATGATGTGCCGGATCTCCGCCGCAGCGCGATCGGATATCGTAATGGGCACGATGTCATCAAACATACAGGCGCTCGATTTTGCGTTTAAAATTATCTAAATTTCAAACAAAATTGCCCGTAAATAAATTCTATGGAAGCACTCGTTGAGTTTGTTAAAATCCTGGTACCTGCCTCGATTGTGTTGTACGCTGCTTACCTGCTGGTAAGAATTTTCATAATGAAAGAAATCGAGATGAAACGCCTCGAGGTACGCGGAAAGAGCATCGAAACTTTGCTTCCTAACAGGCTGCAGGCATATGAGCGAATGGTGTTGTTCCTGGAGCGCATGTCGCCTCAGAATCTGCTTGTACGACTCAACGTGAACGGTATGCCGGCCCGCGAGTTTCACCAGCTCTTGCTTGCTGAAATTCGCAACGAATACAATCATAACGTTTCGCAGCAGGTGTACATCAGTGAGAACGCCTGGAACCTCATCAAGAATGCCAAAGAAGACCTGATTGTATCGATCAACGAAGCAGCCGGTGAAATGCTCCCTGAAGCGACAAGTCTCGACCTGTCGAAGCGCATTTTTGAGAAATCGATTAACAAACAGGTCGACCCGCTGAATCATGCACTCACGGAGCTGAAAAAGGAGATTCAGCAGACTTTCTGAGCCGCATTTTCAAAATTCGTATCTTTGTAGTTGGTTCGGCTTTTGCATTTGTTAAAGCAGAGATTATGAGAAACAAGTTTTTTGAAATCGCGTTGGCGCAGGCCGCACGACTCACAGGAAGGAGTGGACGAATCCTGACGTTGGTTACGCGCCTCAGCACAAAGATGAGCCAGGTCAACTGGAGCAGCATACAACGCGAACAGGTGAAGTTGCAGTTGTTCACCCTGGGCCGACTGGCTAAAGCGTATGCCCTGGGTCACTATCGCGACATACCCTGGAAGACCATGTTGATGTTGTTGGCGGCCGTGATTTATTTCATCAACCCATTTGACCTGCTGCCAGACGTCATTCCGGTCGCCGGTCTTACTGACGACTTCGCCGTCCTGGTATGGGTCTATAATGCCATGGGAACAGAGATCGAGAAGTTCCAGGTGTGGGAATCATCACGCGCAAGGCCTCTATGAAGACGGCAATGATCGCAGGCGCGACGGGACTAGTGGGTAGCCATTTGCTTACGCTGCTGCTGTCCGGCGATCGGTATGAAAAGGTAATCGCAATCACGAGAAAGCCACTGCCAGTCCACCCCAAACTTGAACAATTAACTTTCAACATGGCCGACAGTGCCAGCTATCGCGCAGGCCGCGCGGATGATGTGTATTGTTGTCTCGGAACTACCATTGCCGTCGCGGGATCTAAGGAGAACTTCCGAAAAGTTGATTTTGTTTATCCGAGCGTGATGGCAACAGAGATGCTGTCCAGCGGAGCCAGGCAATACCTGTTGGTTTCTGCGTTGGGCGCCGATAAATCTTCTTCAATTTTTTACAACCGTGTGAAGGGTGAAGTAGAGGACGAGATCACGCGTACCGGATATCGCGCTGTCCATATTTTCAGACCCTCGCTGTTGCTGGGAAACCGAACGGAGAAGCGTACCGGCGAAGATGCAGCCAAAATCTTCTACAAGCTATTCGGCTTCCTTATTCCGAAAAAGTACAAGGGCATCGAAGCGGCCAAAGTGGCGAATGCCATGTATTATTGCGCGAACCTGGAGCAATCGGGTGTTCACATTCATGAGTCGGGTGAAATACAAAGTTATTGAGATCGTGGAAGCCTGCAGGAATCATTCTGTCATAACGGTATCGCTACACTGAGCATTCGATGATAGCTGTCATACAACGCGTAACCAGCGCCTCGGTCACCATTGCCGGAGTTGTCAAGAGTTCAATCAATAAAGGGTTGCTCGTGCTGGTCGGCATTGAGGAAGCCGACAACGCCGATGACATCGCCTGGCTCGCACCCAAAATTGTTAACCTCAGGATCTTCGACGACCCTGCCGGAGTAATGAACCTAAGCGTCAAGGACGACGGTGGGGATATCGTCGTCGTCAGCCAGTTTACCCTACACGCGAGTACACGCAAGGGCAACCGCCCTTCCTACATTAAGGCAGCGCGTCCGGAGGTGGCTATTCCCTTGTATGAAGCGTTCGTGCGGACGGTTTCGGTTGAAATCGGTAAGGACGTGCAAACGGGTGAGTTTGGCGCGGATATGAAGGTAAGTTTGCTCAACGACGGACCGGTCACCATCGTCATCGATACGAAAAACAAAGTGTAATCAATAGAGCGTAGGCTGATCATGAAACTTGAGACGCTGGTTTTTTCTGGCAAATTGTTCGTAGCCGTTGGTGACTGCAATGACCGTCAGTGGACGGGGCGATTGCCGGATGGTGCGATGCGCGCGCTACCAGGCAGTCAATAGTCAAAATGCAGCAACGATTGGATCGCTGATGAACCCACAACTGAGCATTATGAGACATCATTTATTGTTTGGAATTTTCGCCATGGTCGCAACATCCGTTCATAGCCAAAACAAGTATGGACTGACCGCTACAACGATGGAGGGCTACCAGTCGAGCATAAAGAGCCATCCCAATAAAGAGCTGATCAACCTGGAAAAGCATGTTCCCGGATTGGTGTTGGATATTCGTTACGCGACGGCGAACAATTTTACCGGTGAAAAGATCTACAACCTGGCGCGTGCCTATGCGCGAAGGCCCGTAGCCGATGCGTTGAAGAAGATCCAGTCCGATTTAATGAAGCAGGGTTTGGGCATCAAGATCTTCGATGCCTACCGTCCGTATAAGGCTACCGTTAAGTTTTACGAGGTGTACCATGACACCACTTACGTGGCGTCGCCGTATCGCGGTTCGCGACATAATCGCGGCTGCGCGCTGGACCTGACGGTCATCAACCTGAAGACCGGCGAAGAGTTGAAGATGCCGACGGGCTATGACTCGTTTCAGAAGGCAGCCTGGCCCTCCACACCGGTGGCGGATCCGGAGATCAGAAAGAACCGCGCACTGTTGATCGGCGCAATGGAGAAGCACGGCTTCAAAGTGAACGGCTCAGAATGGTGGCACTTCGACTTCATCGGTTGGAAGAATTATGAAGTGCTGGATATTGATTTTGAGGAGTTGGAGCAATAGGTAAAAATTATTTTCCTATTCGTACTTAAGCATTTCAACCGGGTTAGTCCGCGTGCCCTTCAGTGCATGGTAGCCCACCGTCAGTACAAGGATGGTTCCGGCCAATGCTCCGGGCATGAGAAAATGGTAGGCACTCAGCGGTATTCGATAGGCAAAATTGCGGAGCCAAAGATGCGACAATGCATAGATGAGCGGGCAGGCGATCACCACGCACAACATCAGGAATAGCATAAAACTCCTGATATGCAGGAAGAAAAGCTGCACACCGGTCGCCCCGACAACCTTGCGGATGCCCATCTCTTTCGCACGCAGGTTGGCCAGTAACGCTGAGATACTGAATATGCCGAGCCCTGCAATCAAAATAGAAATTATCAGGCCGACTTCGAGAATGTGCCTTACTTGCCGGTCTTTTTTATAGAGACTGAGGTACTGCGTATCCAGGTATTCCCATTCGAACGGATATTCTTCCCACTGTTTGTCATAGATGCTCTTAATGGATGAAATGAGATCGGGAGATGTTATCGCATGGGTCTTGATATAAACAAAGTTTGTCGGCCACTCCGCAGGTGCGAGGAAGACGATCATCGGTTCTATCTTGCTGTGAAGGGACGCAAAATTAAAGTCGTGCACCACTCCAATAACTTCTCCCTCTGTCATCGGTTCACCGCCGCCTTCCACTGGTCCCGCAATCCTTTTCCCGATGGCGTTTGTCCAGCCAAATTCGCGTGCAGCCGTTTCGTTAATGATAAAGGCGCCTTGACCGTCGCGATGGCTCTCATCAAAGTTACGGCCTGCGGACAGACGGATATTCAATGCGTCAAAATAGTCATAGCCACAGGCTATCATCGGGACCAGCAGTTCGGTCATGCCTTGCTCGCTTTCGACCTGAAAGACGTACTTGGTTTCGAGTACACCCGGAGCATACGTGCTTCCATCAACTTTCGAAACACCCTTGACTTCCCTCAGCTGCTCGATGAAGGTAACGACCTTTTGGGGTTGTGCGTCACGAAGCTTGACCAACACAACATTGTGTGCTTCAAAACCTTTGTCACTGTCTTGAATAAAATTGAACTGGTCGATGGTGACAAGGATCAAGGCAATCATGGCGATGGATGATGTAAACTGCAGGCCAACGAGTATGTTTCTCAGGACCTGGCCGCTTCGCTTCGGCCGAAACATCCCCTTAAGCGATTCAGTAATAGTTGCCGGTCGCGAGAAGATCAACGCGTTGAACTGCGAAATGAAAAGGATCAGCAGGATGCTGCCCGCGGTCAGACCCCAGTATATCGGGTTCGTGGCAACACCAGGGTCAATGATAATGGATAGATAAAGCGCACTGAGTTTCCAGCCTGCGTACGTCAGCAAGGCAGTTACGGGAAGTATGATAGCGACGGCAAGCAGACCGTCGGCGAACAAGAGTCTTCGATGATTTCCAGTCGTTCCTCCAAAGATGCGGATGATGCCGATCTTCTTAAGGTTGGTAGTGACCTCTGCCATAGAAAGATTGAGGTAGTTGATGAGGCCCATCAATAGCAAAAGTGCAATAACACCTCCCAGGATAAACACATTGCTGAGGCTGCCTTTCTGTGCGATATCTTCGTCGAGCGGTTCAGAGAAATGGATACTGGCCAAGGGTTCAAATACAGGCTCATAGGTTGCCTTGTACTCGCGCGCCACCAATTCGTGAAACGTTTTTAGAAGTGTTGGCATCTTATCCTTGACGGCGGAGAGTTCAGCATCAGGGCTTAGCTGGACGTACGTGTAAGCATTTAGATTGCCCCAATCGTCCCATCGTTTGAAACTATCCCAGGAGATAAGGGCATCGAACATCAGGTGTGAATTGGCAGGTACGTCCTTCAGCACGGCACTGACTAGCAAGAGATGCTCGCCTACGGGAAGTTGCTTGCCCATCACCTGTATGGTTCCGAAGAGTTTTTTCGCCAGTGTTTCGGTTAACACAACGGAGTTCGGTTGATTTAAGGCGCTGTTATCCCCCTGGAGGAATGTGAATGAAAACACTTTCAAGAAGCTGCTGTCGGCGGCCAGGGTAGCTTCCTTGTAAAATGTCCTGTCGCCGACACGGAAAACAGGCTCCCCCTGGTACATGAAGCGCGTATAACGCTCCACCTCGGGAATTCCATCGAGCATGGCCCGTCCAATAGGAAGCGGCGTAACAGCGTAGTGCGTAATGTGGTCGTGAAAATCCACACGGGAAGTGACACGATAGATCCTATGGTAGCGATCGTTAAATTCGTCATATGAGAGTTCGTGAATAACGAACGCAGTAAGTATCAGCGTAAACGCCAGACATATGGAAACGCCGATGGTTTTTATGGCGTAAAGTATTTTGTGCCGGCTTGCCGTGCGCGCCGCCACCTTCCAGTTGAAGTACCACATGTTCCATTTTGAAGGTTTATATGGATCTTCGCTTCCGCGTATGTTGGACCATCGGAAGAAGCGCAATACATCATAAATATATTTCAGATCGGCCATGCGCTTTCCTTCGTCGCGGAGTCGTTCGAAGTACAGTTCATGTGCGTCGCCCTGAATCTCTTCGAGCACCTGGGGATTGCAGTACCACGCCAGGAACCGGTCGGCCCATTTGGGAGGGGTGGGAGTCATGATAGTTTTAATATGAAGTCAGGAACCTGTTTGTACAGCTGTAGTTTGAGTTTCATGGTTTTTTCCAACGTCTTTCTTCCACTGGCGGTAAGCACAAAATAGCGCTTCCTTCTACCGCCACGCTCGGTGGTAGCGCCTCCCATGCTCGATTTCAAATAGCCTTTCCGTTGTAACCTTTTCAGGACTTCATGTACTGCGCTGATGTTAACATGGCGCCCGGTTTCGCGCGTGATGTAGTGCATGATAGACACGCCATACGCAGCGTCAGGAAGTGAAGCAGCCGAGAGCAGCACCAGCTCTTCGAATTCGCCCAGATAGTTTCCTTTTGTGATCATATTTATTATACAAACGTGAATATAATGCATATATTTTATATTTGTGTAACAAATCCATCAAATATGAAGTTGATCATTTCAGCCGGTCTCTTGCTATTTTGTTGTGTCGTCCTGTTTGCCCAGACACACATTTCCTTAACCGGCTTCGTCGCCGACGGAAAAACCAAAGAACCGTTGGCATACGCCAACCTATTCGTAAAAGGAACCGCGCGGGGAGTCATTACCGGGGACGATGGACGTTTCGTGCTAAATGTGCCTTCAATAGGAACAGCCGACACACTGGCAGTGACTTATCTAGGGTATGCCCCTTTCGAGATACCGTTGTCACGCCTCCAGTTGGGGGAGACAATCTATCTGGAGGAATCATACACGCTCCTTGAAGTAGTGACTATCAGCCGTGTCACAGTCAGCATGAGAAACCTCGAAAAGAATTTGCGCATGATTCGCGGCAGCCTCTATGCCATGGAAACCGAAGTGACCAATGCGCAGTACAATTTGTTCCTCGCCTCATTGGAGGAACAGGGTCGCCTCGACCTTTACCGGAAGAGCGCCTATGATTTGTCGGCATACGATAAGTCTGCCCGGACTTTTTTTAATCAATACGTAACGCAATATCAAACGCGGCAATCCACGAGCGATTCGATACGGACGCCACACATCGGTTCCCATTCGTGGGGAGATTATCCAGCTGTTAATGTCCGTCACGCGGCGGCCGCTGAGTATTGTAGCTGGCTCACTGAACAATACAACAGCTATGCAGGCAAGAAGAAATATAAGCGAGTGTTGTTTAGGCTTCCGTCGCTGCAGGAATGGCAGATTGCGGCATTGGGTTATGATAGATTTCAGTCGTGGCAGCTGGTGAACAATCAGGTCGAGGTGATCATATCGCCCGATAGTCTGGATATGATTCCGCGGAAGGGTGTGCGTAAGTCTATTCCCGTGGGCGATGATGTTTTGTATCCGTGGTACGGCTCATATTACTATCGAAGAAGCCCTCAAAATCACAAGAACTGTTTCCTGGGCAACTTCAAAGTTGACTATGTTGAACGGCCGTGCCCGGCCAACAATCCATCATACGATGGCTGGAGCATGATGGGTAGAACGGCGTCGTACTTTCCAAACAATATGGGCTTATACGACGTGGTGGGCAATGTTGCCGAGATGATCGACGAGAATGGGAAGGCCTGTGGCGGGAGTTGGGATCATCCGCCATCGGAGTCAACTATTCACAGCATTAGTCGCTACACCCGTCCGGGCGCTGCGGTGGGGTTCAGGGTATTCATGGAAATAATTGAGAATTGACAATTAACAATTGTGGGGCCTACCGGCTCTTATTTTTGTTGACTGAAGCGGACTTGCACGCGTGCTCACTACGGAATCAAGAACTCCCGGTTTTGACCTTCGGAAAGGCTCAGCAAATTCTTTTGGTTGTAGATCCCCTTGCCTTTCAGTTCGACAGTTTTCAAAGAAATAGTGCCATAGTGCACATCGATCTTTACTTTTCCGTTGCCGACCTGCGCATTACCCCAGCTGTATCCGTTTGACCAGAAATAATTGCCTGGCCTGGAAGTGATGGAGAATTTGCCGTCTACGCCAGAATAGTGAAAACCACTATACGCCACCAGGGCGCCCCAGCTCGCCATAGCCCGTGCGTAATGGTTACCGCATTCAGCCTCATTAAATGGATTTCTTTTCAGGCCGTCCTGCCGGTTTCTTACGTTGGTGATCGTTTTTACGGCGTCATCTGTCAGGCCTTCATAAATCATTCCCGCCGCGGCCGTATATTCCAAACCACTCCAAACTTCATTGTAATACGAGAACGGGATCTTCGGGCGCTTTTCAGGATGCGGGTAGGACGCCAGGAGCAAGCCGGACTCCGTGCCTAGTCCATACGAGCGCATGTTGTTGAAGTGATCACCAAATGACTCCACGTAGTTATACTTCCAGATGCTTTCAAGAGCTTTTTTAATGTGCGCGGAATTAGCCAGGTATCCAAGACCGCAGATGTGCGCCATATACTGGCCAACGAGCTGGTCAACCAGGCATCCTTCTCCGATCTGGAAATCGGGGTCGGCAAGGCTTTGCGATCCCATACCGGCAATGAGTCCCTCGGCTATTTTAGTGCGATCCGGAATGGGTTGAATTTTTTGAATGTAATATTCGCCATTAAATAGATTATCATCAGTCCACTTGCTGCCATGGTTAAATAACGTTGTACATGTTTTTTCAAATTCCTTGTCCTTCATGAATTTTGCCATCGCCGCAGAGGCTTTCAACGCACCCAGGTACCAGAATTCTATCTCCGGATTGGGACCAAAGTATTCGATGTCCATGGTGTTGTGTTGGCACCCTTCCATCACACCATCTTTGTCGCCATCCCATCCGCCCGGTATCCAGGCAAAGGCCAACGCTTTTTTAACACCGGGCCATTTTCTTTTCAAAAATTCATTATTACCCGAAAGCTGCCACTCCCGATAAACTTTCATAATGGTACCCATCTGCCCGTCGGCGGCTGCCACCTTCCAGTTTGAATTCTTTTTCAACGGTAGGGATACACGAAAACTCATCAATCCACTGCTGTCGTTTAATCCGTAGTCGTACTCGATGTCGCGCATTTTCGTAGCCAGCGAGCCAAACAAGAATGGTGACGCCTGTTCATAGTTCCACACATGGGTACAGTTTCCGTAGCATGAGCCTGTTGAATTAAATACACCTTCCCATCCGAAGAAATTACCATCTTTGGTGCGAAACGTTGTTTGCGTCCGCAGCGTGCTGCTATTGAAGAGAGCTGCTTCTTTTATGGCCTCCGGGTAGTCGCTCCCGACGATGAGCTTCACAAAGTCAAGCGTTTTGCGTTCCAGGTAGGGAATTTGGGGCAAGGTCTTTTCGGCCACATCCCACGCGTCACTATACGCATTGCTGTAGTAATTGCCCAGAATCTCGTCGCTCTTAAAGAACCAATCTTTCCGGTTGGGAAAATCCCATGTCAGAAGAAATTGGATCTCTTTTGTTTCACCCGGGCCAAGTGTGGTCTTCACGCTTATCGCACCTCGTGGGCTGTCGGTCTTGTGTTCGAATGTGAGATCCTTGAACATGCCGTCGTCAGAGAAATCGTCCCACATATCATTTACATTGGCGTTCCAGCCCTTGGGGTTAAGCTCGGTACGATAGCTGATAATGCTGCCATCATTCACATGCGTGGTGGTCAATGCGATCGTGCCCCAGGTATCCGTGGTCTTTTCTACGCTGTCGGAGGTCATGTAGATGCCGGCAAGGGCGTCGCTTTTACGAAATGTGTTCCTGTTTTTCCTTGCGCCGATTGGTGTAATAGCGCGATTAAAATCCGAGACCTCATATTGGGTGCCGTCCATGCCAATAAAGTTGTCCATTGTTCCCGCCAGGGCGATTGTAAGCGGCGCATTGGTCTTGTTATGGATGGCATACCGGATAATGGCCACCGGTATTCCACTCTTATCAGGATCACCTGGTATGAAGGGATTAAATACTTTCAGCGTGGCCGTTACGGGCATGGTGGGATCCTCCAAATTTACTTTTGCAAACGGATAGGCTGTGTCGAATGAGGCGCTGTGAAAACGCGGCAGACCATGATTCGGAGCAAAGCTTCCTTCTGCACCTTCGTATTCGGCGAGCGACAGCGGACCGATCAAAGCTTTGGATAATTTCTTGCCAGATTGGTCTTCGGTAAATATCAGGAAGCAGGGAGCCTGCTTGGGAGATTGAGAACCATAAAATCCCTTCCCTGGCTTATTCATCACCTCGACATCCTTCCATTGGCCGTTGCCACCGATGGAAATATTGCCTGTTCCTATGCCACCTACGGGCATAGCAATACGATTTGTGTATTGGCCTTCGTAACGTTTCAGTACCGGCCATTCTTGAATTTGAGCGTGCGCTTCGATCACACCAAAAAATGACAGTAGTAACAAGGCTGTTTTCATGGCAAGGAAGTTAGTGGCGTGTGAAGAGAGCATCCAGCAGATGGATTCTATCCCTAACTTAGTTAAAGGTCAAAACACTTCCTAAGAACACGAATGGTGGCTGTTGATGGAGCTGCGAGCGCCTGCCTTCGGGTCGGATTTAGCGTGTCGACAGAATGCGCGATAAACCGCGATCACGCAGGCAAAGCGATTATTTCTTGATGATGAGATTCCCGGCCTCTTTCAGTTCTTTTTTTCCTGAACTTCCTCTCGCATCTTTTGCTGCAACTCCTTCTTCTTGCTCAGGTAGGCGCTGAATTGTTCCGCCGTGAGGGCACCCTTCAACTCCTGATCCTTCGCTGCCTGCGTATCCTTAAACTTCTTGTATTTCTCCCGTCGCCCGGAGGCACCTTCTTTCAGCGATTCATTCTCGTTGGCGTATTTGAGATTGATCGCGTGAACGGACGTTGCCTGGTCGTCGGTCAGTGGCAAGTTTATTTTCATCCAATCGGTCATTTTTTGCGCCCGCTGTTCAGGCGTCGAGTTCTTCAGTTGTTCACTTGCCTGTGCACGCACCAGCGCAATAACCGATAGCGTTATTAATACGGTCATTAATAAAGTCTTCATGATGCAATTTGGTTTAGAGGAAAACATTAGGGCCTTCATTATCGTGCCAGACGAGTGAAAATGGCCGTCAGGCAGACGGGAACATCCCTTAGACCAACTCCTCCTCAGAAGGTTTAATCACAGAAGGTAATCAAACAGCACCAAACGCTGCTCCTTCTTATTGCTCCAACGACTTCAAGAACTCCAGGCTTTTCGGAATCTGCTCTTCTGAGCGCGATGATTCATCTTCAATAAAGAAGTGCTGAATTCCCAACCGCTTCGCCTCCTTCATCAGATCGGCAATGCCGACGTCGCCCTTTCCGAGCACGACATTTGTCTCATCGTCAGCCTTGCCATCGTTGGAATTTGGCGTACCCGGTTGACGATCCTTTAAATGTATCGATATCCACCGGTTGTGATACTTTTTCAACAGGGCTACGGGGTCTTGTCCGGCTTGTTTGATCCAGAATACGTCCATTTGAAGCTGCACCACCCGTGTGTCGAGCTGTTGCACCAGGTGGTCGAAGATCGTTCCGTCGCCGTGCTGGTCAAATTCGTAGCCGTGGGGATGGTAGGCAAGCATCAGTCCATTTCGGGCCATCACTTTGCCGGCGTTGTTCAGGACAAAGGCGGCCTCTTCGGCGTCTGCCAGCTTGAACGTGTCGGCCCTGTGCGGTATCCAGAAGCAGACTACGAAGCGTGCACCGTAAGACCGGGCTTCGTCTGCCACGCGTTGTGGAAAATCGCGCAGGCGTTCAAAGTCTGCCCCATAGCTCACCACGTTGAGCCGATTTTCGGCCAGCAGTTTGATGAGTTGGGGAAATTGCATGCCATAAGTACCGGACAATTCGACGTCGCGAAATCCCATTTGCTTCACCTTGGCCATGGCTGTTGCAGGATCCGTTTCGAGCTGGTGCCGCAGACTGTAGAGCTCCAGACCGATTTCCTGTGCTATCGCGGGCGCGCCACAGGCAACAGTCAACAGCACGAATACGGTTCGTAAGAAATGTGGGCGCATCAACTACCGATTGAAGCGGAAAGTTAGAAAAAATGGAGAGGCTGACAATGAGCTGTTTTGCGAATGGTATCGACATCGATGGCGATCCCCAAAATAACTGCATTTGGCGCTCTATGATAGAAGTCCTTAGTCCTTAGTCGTTAGTCCTGAGTGGGTCCTGAGTATTTATAGTAATAGTGACGCTGCTATTGACGCCAGGTACTAAGGACCAGTACTAAATACTAAGGACTAAGGACTCAATACGCTACTGCTATTTGCTGATCAGAATCGGCGTGTTTGCCACCAGTTGAACGAGGTCTTCGTCGACCACGTTCCTTTTCTCATCGGCAACGACCAGGAAATTGTCATAGAGCTGGTCGAGTTCGACTTTGTTGGGCTGATAGCCCAGCAACTCCAGCCTGTGCTTCAGTGCAGCGCGGCCACTGCGCGCGGTCAGAATAATCGATGAACAAGGCACGCCTACGTCGGCGGGGTTGATGATCTCGTAGTTCTCAGCATTCTTCAGGAAGCCATCCTGGTGAATACCGGAAGAGTGCGCGAATGCGTTGGCACCTACAATCGCCTTGTTAGGCTGCACTGGCATGCGCATCATGGTAGACACCAGCGTGCTGACATCGTACAGCATTCGTGATTTAATCCCTGTGTACAAACCCAGGTCTTTATGAACCTGCAGAATCATGGCCACTTCTTCGAGCGATGTATTGCCCGCGCGTTCACCGATTCCGTTGATCGTTACTTCTGCCTGACGCGCACCGTTCATTAATCCGGCGATAGTGTTCGCCGTTGCCAGTCCGAGGTCGTTGTGACAGTGCACAGAAATCGTTGCCTTGTGAATGTTCTTCACATGCTCAAACAGGTACGCAATGCGCTTACCGTACAGGTTAGGCAAACAATACCCGGTCGTATCGGGAATATTCACCACATCGGCTCCGGCCGCAATGACGGCCTCAACCAGTTGCGCCAGGAAAGGAAGGTCGGCACGGCCCGCGTCTTCAGCAAAAAACTCCACTTCGTATCCTTTTGCTTTTGCATAGCCCACGGCCCAGGCGCCTTGCTCCATGATTTTCTCCCGGGTGCTATTGAACTTGTGCCTGATGTGCACATCGGAAGAACCGATGCCTGTGTGAATGCGTCCCCGCTTGGCATGATGAAGTGCTTCACCGGCAACGTCAATATCTTCTTTACGGGCGCGTGTGAGTGCGCATACCCCTACGTTGACTGCTTTGGAAATTTCTACTACCGAAAGAAAATCACCCGGACTTGAAATCGGGAAGCCTGCTTCGATAACGTCTACACCGAGCTCTTCCAGCTTCCGGGCAACAATTACCTTTTCGTCGGTTGATAACTGGCAACCCGGAACTTGTTCTCCGTCGCGCAGGGTGGTGTCGAAAATCTCAATTTTGTTGCTCATTCTGGCTGTATAATTAATCGGTGTGATTGATTACTAAATGTTCTTTTCGAAGGTGGCCGGAGCCATCATGCGTATGTTGTTGCAAACGATGTTACCCATCACCTCCGTACCTAATACTTTTTCAAGCGGCGTGGTGGCATCGGCGATATCGCGTGTGCGATAGCCATCTTTCAGAGATTGTTCAACTGCTTTGATGACTGCGTCTGCCTCCTCTTTCAATCCGAACGAGATATCCAACAGCAACGCTGCCGATAGGATAGACGCCAGCGGATTGGCAATACCTTTTCCTGTAATGTCGTGCGCACTGCCATGGATAGGTTCGTACAATCCAACCTTGTCACCTACAGAGGCCGAAGCCAGCATGCCCATAGAACCGGCAATCTGCGAGGCCTCATCGGTGAGAATATCGCCAAAAAGATTTCCCGTCACCACTACGTCGAAGCTTCGGGGATTCTGGATCAATTTCATGGCGGCGGCATCAACGAACATGTGGTCAACCGTTACATCGGGATACTGCTTGGCAATATCCTGAACCACCTCTCTCCAAAGACGAGAGCTTTCGAGCACGTTCGCTTTGTCGACTGAGGTGAGTTTGCCCTTGCGCGTTTGCGCAGCCTTGAATGCCTTGTGTGCAATGCGCTCTACTTCATAACGCGAATAGATCATGGTATCGTAGGCCGTGTTGTTATTTTCTTTTCGACCACGCTCGCCAAAATACACGTCGCCCGTAAGTTCACGGAAGAACAGGATATCGGCGCCTTTCAGAATTTCCGGGCGTATGCTCGACGCGCCGAGAAGCTCGTCAAATAATCTAATGGGCCGGAGATTGGCGTAGAGCCCCAGTTCCTTGCGCATCTTCAGTAGCCCCTGTTCCGGGCGTATCTTAGCACCTGGATCATTGTCATACTTCGGATGCCCCACGGCGCCAAACAGAATGGCATCACTTTTCTTCAGCTTGGCCAGCGTTTCATCCGGCAGTGGATTGCCCGTAGCCTCGATAGCTTCGTGTCCAATGAGGGCATAGTCGAATATGAATTCATGGCCGAAACACTCCGCCACTTGTTCGAGCACCTTCTTGCCGCTTGCCGTAACTTCTTTTCCAATGCCGTCGCCAGGCAGAATAGTAATGTTCTTTTTCATCCAATGTCAGTGTACTAATTCGAAATGTTTTATCTCATCGCGCAGGCTCAGCAGGTAGTCGATGTCATCGTAACCGTTCATGATACAAGTTTTCTTGTATGCGTTGATGTCGAAAGATTCGGATGAACCGTCTTCCAACACAACCTTCTGACCAGGCAGGTCGATTTCAATGGTCGTATGGGGATCCTTTTCAATCGCCTGAAAAATCTTTTTCAGAAATGCATCGGTCACGGTGACGGGAAGGACCGCGTTGTTCAGCGCATTGTTCTTGAAAATATCTGCGAAGAAACTGGAGATGACCGCCTGGAATCCGAAGTCATGGATGGCCCACGCGGCGTGCTCTCGGCTCGATCCGCAGCCGAAGTTTTTACCGGCTACCAGCACTTTGCCGTGGTAGATGGCACTATTCAAGACGAAGTCCTTTGGCGTATCGTCGGCGTTGTACCGCCAGTCGCGGAATAGGTTTTCGCCAAATCCTTCCCGCGTCGTAGCTTTAAGAAATCGCGCGGGAATGATCTGATCGGTATCGATATTCTCGATGGGCAGGGGCACTGCCGTACTTTTCAATGTTGTGATCTTGTCTTTGCTCATGTGTCAATTCGCCTATCGTGATCAATCATGTACCAGTTCACGTATATCCGTAACCTTGCCGGTAATCGCGGCAGCGGCGGCGCTTAGGGGACTAGCGAGGAAAGTCCTGGATTTAGGACCCTGTCTTCCCTCGAAATTTCTATTCGACGTGCTGATGCAATATTTTCCGGCGGGAATCTTGTCTTCGTTCATACCGAGGCATGCCGAGCAGCCGGGCTGACGCAATTGAAAACCTGCTGCTTCAAAGATCTTGTCGAGGCCTTCTGCACGCGCCTGTGTCTCCACTTGCTTGGATCCGGGCACCACCCACACTTCCACGTTGGATGCTTTCGTTTTGCCTTTCACGATGTCGGCCACGAGGCGCAGGTCTTCGATACGCGCATTCGTGCAACTGCCAATGAATACATAATCCACTGCCTTTCCCAGAATAGACGAGCCGGGCTCAAGGCCCATGTATTCGAGCGACTTCGTGAAGGAATTTTGTTCGCTTTCACTCTTCATTTCAGACAGTGCGGGGATCTTGCCCGTCACTTTGATGCCCATGCCAGGATTGGTTCCGTAGGTTATCATTGGAGCAATGTCTGCTGCATCGTAGCGGATCACTTCGTCGTACAGCGCGCCTTCGTCCGATTTCAATTGACGCCACTGTTCTACGAGGCGATCGTAGGTCTCGCCTTTGGGAGCGAACCTTCGTCCCTCGATGTAGCGGAACGTTGTTTCGTCCGGAGCGATGAGTCCGCCACGGGCACCCATTTCGATGCTCATGTTACAGATGGTCATGCGCGCTTCCATGGAGAGGCTGCGAATAGCTTCGCCAGCGTATTCCACAAAGTACCCCGTTGCACCGCTAGCCGACAATTTGGAAATGATGTATAGAATTATGTCTTTGGCAACAACCCCATTGCCGAGCTTGCCATTGATCTCGATGAGCATGGTCTTGGGACGGTATTGCAAGATGCATTGTGTAGCCAGCACCTGCTCGACTTCACTCGTTCCAATACCGAAAGAAATGTTGCCAAATGCGCCATGGGTAGACGTGTGGCTGTCGCCACAAACGATGGTCATGCCAGGCAAGGTAAGACCCAACTCAGGACCGATAATGTGTACAATGCCTTGATAGGGATGACCGAGGTCGTACAGTTCCACGCCAAACTCCTGGCAATTCTTCCGAAGGGTCTCCACCTGGTGGCGCGATAAGGCCTCGCGGATGGGCAGATGCTGATCAATAGTGGGTACGTTGTGATCGGCCGTCGCTGTCGTGCGGCCGGTATTGAATACGCCAATGCCACGCGTTCGAAGACCTTCGAACGCCTGCGGACTGGTCACCTCGTGAATGAAGTGACGGTCGATGAACAAAGCGTCGGGGTATCCTTCGGCGCTCTTCACGATATGGGCATCCCAGATCTTGTCGAAGAGCGTTTTACGATGTTGCGTCATGTTGATTTTTATTCCTTTCTGTAACAACTGTTAGTTTGTTACAAACCGTTAAAAATGAAACCGCCCCGCCGCGGTAGAGCCGGGCGGGGCGTTTTTTTATCTAGTACTTAATCTCTTTCGAGATGTATGGTATCAACTTACAGTTTCTCGAGGGTCTTGGCACGAAGATCAACAAAGTTGAAGCCAGCATCAATAAAATGTCAAAAAAAGTTTTCGACCACTAACGAGTGATTGGTAGTGGAAACGAATGTTTTGACCATTATCGAAGTCGAAATGATTCTGCCTTTCCCGTTCAATATCTCAGTCGTCTCTGATTCGTCGATTCGCACAGGGCGTACTGGCAGGCCCGGCAGTTGCCGTTTTGTCAAACGTCCATGGCGTCGTACACGATCACCTTGTCCCAAAGGTGCCCGCAATCAGCAATAAACTTTTGATGGATAGGATGATCCTGGTAGGTCTTTTGTCCGTCGAGACTATCGAAGAACATGAGCTCTGAAGCATGAAAGCTGGAGTCTACCACGGGTCGCTTCTCCGTCGACGCGGTAACGCCAATATGGATTTGCTTGATCGTTTCGATTTTTCTCAGTGTTTCGAGGCCGGCCAGCAATTTGGCAAGGTCTTCTTTCGAATCCGGATTCTTTAACCAAAAGAATGCGTGGTGAACAAGTACTTTCTTTTCCTTTTCCATAGAAGGCATAGCGGATGCGGCAGCGCTTGCACCGAGTGTGACGGCACTTGCGACAAAGGTTCTGCGCGTTTGTTTTTTCATTTCGGCGTTTTGATGCGTTTGCATCGGAGCGAAGATAAAGAATCAAATTGTGATTTCTATGCGGTTGTTATCCGGATCAAGCACGACGCTCTCATAGTAACCATCTCCGGTCCATCGCGGTTCTCCGATAACGTGGTAGCCATCCAGTCG
>DATHKA010000269.1:0-9723 GCA_035489615.1 Chryseolinea sp. | reverse complement strand
GCTTCTGCTTGTCGACCACAGCGTAGAATGTAGATCGCAGATTCTCCGGCAGCACATCGGCCACATGAACCACCAACTCGTTCTCCTTGCGTGTGTCGGTTATGGCAATCTTCTCGTTGGAGTTTTCGATATATCCCGTATCCCCCACCTGTCCCCCGCTCTCGGCATAGAACGGCGTCTTGTCAAAGACCAGTTGATACAGCTCCTTGTTCTTTTGTTTTAGCTTCCGGTACTTCACAATGCGTACTTCAGACTCCAGGTTGTCGTAGCCGATAAACGTTGTCTTTTGTTCATCGCCTATCTGTACCCAATCGCCCGTCTCCTTTGCAGCGTCCACTTTGGAACGACTCTTCTGTACTGCCATCTCCGAGCGAAATCCATCTTCATCGATCTCGAAACCACGCTCCCGGGCAATGAGTGACGTGAGATCAACCGGGAATCCAAAGGTATCATACAGTTCAAATACAAGCGGACCGCTGAGTACTTTTCCTTTGAGCTCAGCCTCTAGTCCCTCGATGCGTTTCAATCCTTTTTCAAGCGTTCGCAGGAACGACAATTCCTCTTCCCGTATCACCTTCAACACATAGTCCTGCTGGCTGTACAATTCCGGGAACACATCCTTCAACTGTTTTGCCAATACGGGCGCGAGTATAAAAAGGAATGGTTCTTTTATGTTCAGGAACGAATAATAGTATCGGACGGCGCGCCGCAGAATGCGCCGAATCACATAGCCCGCTCCTGTATTGGAAGGCAGTTGCCCATCGGCAATGGCAAACGATACGGCCCGGATATGATCGGCGATTACGCGCATGGCAATGTCGGACTTCTCATTCGACGGATGTTTGTGCGCATCAGCCGATGCAGACTGATAGCGAAAGCCGCTCTTGTCAGAGATAAAAGAAATGAGTGGTGTAAACACATCGGTATCGTAGTTGGAAGCCACAAGATTGATCGAACGGCAAAGGCGCTCAAATCCCATCCCCGTGTCAACGTTCTTGTTCGGCAGTGGCTTGAGCACCGTCAGGGCCGAGCGCAGTTTCTCTCGTGCCTGCTTCTTATCGGTGCCCTTATACTCCAGATCAAACTTCAACATCTCCGAAGAACCACCCTTGACCGGATTCCAGGAGCGTTCAAATTCCATGAACACCAGGTTCCATATTTCAATGACCTGCGGATCGTCATTGTTTACCAGGTCTCTGCCGGGCACACGCTTTCGTTCATCGTCGTTGCGAAGATCGACGTGAATTTCCGAGCACGGGCCGCAGGGTCCGAGGTCTGCCATCTCCCAGAAGTTGTCCTTCTTATTGCCCATGATGATACGATCTTCCGCAACGAACGACTTCCACAAGTCGAAGGCTTCCTGGTCGAACGATAAGCTGTCGTCCTCGTCTCCTTTAAATACACTCACGTAAAGGCGGTCCTTCGGAAGCTGATAAACATCGGTGAGCAGTTCCCAGGCCCATGCAATCGCCTCCTTTTTAAAATAGTCACCAAACGACCAATTGCCCAGCATTTCGAACATCGTATGATGATACGTATCAATGCCCACTTCCTCGAGGTCGTTGTGCTTGCCGGAAACGCGCAAACACTTTTGCGTGTCGGCCACACGGGCGCTCACAGGTTTGGCATTGCCCAGGAAGTTGTCCTTGAATTGTACCATTCCCGAGTTCGTAAACAACAGAGTGGGATCATTTTTCAACACCAAGGGCGCTGACGGAACGATCGTATGACCCTTGCTTGCGAAAAAATCTAAAAATTTTTGTCTTACCGACGCCGAATCCATCCTGTTGGTTTTAAGTAGCTTCCTAGCTTAGTTTGCCGTTTTTTCTATATTTAACTTTGCTTTAGCCTTGCCTAAAGACAAGCCACAAAATTAAGCGCAGTTCACAGAGATTTGCTGGAGTGTTGCGGTTTTTTTTGAGGCCTGAGAATTGATGTATAAGCTTGTGATGACTCAATTTTGAATGCATTTCTTCAAGTATCACTTTAATCCAGGAACTTATTTGCGCTATCCGACCGGGCGGCAAATGAAGCGCGGGGTAATATTTCTCCTGAACGCATTTTTCACGGCTGCACTGCTGGCCACTGCCCTGGTTGCGGTGCACGATGTTGCTTTTGAAACAGAAAAAACAAAAAGAATGCGCACTGAAAATGCGCTGCTCGAGATTCATCAGCCGAGAATGGAACGGCAACTGGAGGAAGTGGATCTCACGCTTACCCGTTTGCTGAAAATCGACAAGTCGTTGCACACAAAACTGTTTGATACGGCTCCCGGATCAACTGCTCACTCAACCGTAGATAAAGAACGTGTCCTTCTTGCCAGCGCCGGAGACTTGCGCTCGTTGATTCACGCGATCGATGCGCGCGTGTCATCGCTGGTTGAACGATCCTCTTCATCGAACGCAGCGTTTGGCGCCTCACTTTACATCTCGCGTGAAAAGATCGAAGTGTTACAATCACTGCCCACTATACAACCCGTTGACAATACGCAGATCGACTTGCTCGTCTCGGGGTTTGGTGAGCGGATCAATCCTTTTCACAAAGGTATGTACAATCACCCGGGTGTCGACTTCGCCGCGCCGCGCGGTTCAGCCGTATTTGCCACTGCTCCGGGCACGGTGATTACCGTGAAGAAGACCTCGCTTGAGGCCGGCTACGGAAACTATGTAGTGATCGATCATGGTAACGGATACGTTACCCGCTATGCGCATCTCGAAGGCATCAATGTACGTCGCGGACAGCGTGTATATAAAGGAAAGGTCATTGGTTCATCCGGAAACAGTGGCGGCTCCGTTGCACCTCACCTGCACTACGAAGTAATCAAGGATGGCGTGGCCGTCGATCCGGTTAATTACCTGCTCGAAGGACTCACCTCGTCGCAATACAGCGCCGTGCTCTCGCATGCCTCTGCGCAAAACCAATCCATGGACTGACCGTATGAGCAAGGAATCATCACCCCCCGTACGTACATTACCCGGCTCCAGCGGACGGGCGAGACTTCGTAAGAGTATCTTTGCCGGACTCACGGTATACCTCACCTACGTCTTCTACACACAGTTCATTTTGCATTTTGGTCCTGTGGAGGATCAATTGCTGATGAAGGAGAACCTCCGCCTCAAAGCGGAGATGCAAATTCTGGAAGAGCGCATCGAGAACTCGTCTGCTTCGCTGCAGAAACTGATCGACCGCGATGATCACAATTATCGCATAGTGCTTGATGCCGAGCCGTTATCGGCGGAGATCAGAAGCAGTGGATCCGGGGGAAGTGAGCGGATCGACCGTGATGCTTTGCGTGAAGCACCCAATCTTGTTACCAACTATGCCACGCTGGAGAAGCTGCAAAGTCAAATTGATGTTGAAGACCAGTCTTATGAAGAGCTGAACAACCTCCTGAATGAACGCATCCGGATGTGGTCGTCGCGTCCTGCCATTCAACCCATAAGTAACAAACAGCTCAACCAGCTATTCATGAGTTATGGAGCGCGATTGCATCCCATCTTCAAAGTTGTGAAGGAGCACAACGGGCTTGATTTTTCCGCGCCGAAGGGCACCCCTATCTATGCTACGGGCGATGGCATCGTCATCATGGCGCATCGTTCCAGTTCTTACGGAAAGGTGATTTACATTGATCACGGGCACGGATATGAAACGCGCTATGCGCATCTCTCCAGATTCATCGTGCATCCTGGCGATCGCGTGAAGCGTGGCCACATCGTTGGTTATGTGGGCAGTACGGGCACGTCGCAGTCCAGTCACTTGCATTATGAGGTGCTCGTGAACGGCAAGCACGTTAATCCCATTAATTTCTTCCAACGCGATCTAAGCAACAGTGAGTACGAACGGCTTATCGAGATCGCACAGTCGCAGAGTCAGGCCTTGGACTGATTAACAGGACCATCGAAAAAAAATTCTTAAGAGGCTGAATGCCTTTCCCTTGCTGAATACGAGCTTTTCTGTTGAATGAAGTCGTGAATCGAGGCAGCAGGTCGATTTGTCGTTGCGCACTGCGGAAAACGCTGCTTTATTTGCACCCGAAATCGAGCTCCTATGAGGATGAATATGCGGAATGTGACGTTGCTACTGTGGCTGTTTTGCGGGACTTATTGGGCTCAGGCTCAAGAGGACTCATTGAAACGTGATTCGCTTGCTGCACCCGTTCCAGCACTTGCTGTGCAAGACACCCTTCGCACCCTGTCCGACACCGTGTCGATCATCGGCGTGGGAGACATCATGATGGGTACGAGTTATCCCGAAGACAAGCTGCCACCCGATAACGGTGCGCATCTCCTTCGCGAAGTAGAATCTTACCTTCAGGATGCGGACATGACTTTTGGAAACCTGGAAGGCACTCTATTGAATTCCGGTGGCATACCCAAGACCTGCAAAGATCCCAAAGTATGTTACGTGTTCCGGACACCGACCCGGTATGTGGCAAACTTCACGCGGGCGGGCTTTGATGTGATGAGTCTGGCCAATAACCACGCCGGCGACTTCGGCGAAGCAGGCCGGCAGAGTTCTATGCGGACGTTAGATTCCGTGGGCATCAAACACGCCGGGCAGCTGGTGCAGAAGTTTACCGTTTTCGAGAAGGACAGCGTCAAATATGGCCTGATCGCCTTTGCGCCAAACAGCGGCTGCGTGCAACTGAACGACGTCGAGGGGGCGAAGGCTCTCGTGATGCAGGTGGACTCACTGGTCGATATCCTTATCGTGTCGTTCCATGGCGGTGCAGAAGGCGCGCAGTACCAGAATGTTCCGCGTACGCACGAAATTTTTCACGGCGAAGATCGGGGCGATGTTTACGCCTTTGCTCACACGTTGATCGATGCAGGCGCCGATGTGATATTCGGACACGGCCCTCATGTAACGCGCGCTATTGAAGTATACAAGGAGCGATTTATCACCTACAGCATGGGTAACTTTTGTACGTACAGAGGGATCAGCGTAGCGGGTGTAAACGGCATTGCGCCCATCGTAAAAGTGTACACGGACAAGCAGGGAAAATTCTATTATGGGAAGATCATTCCTACCTACCAAACTTATACAACTGGCGTGCGTATAGACCCTATGAATCAGGTAGTTAAGAAGATACAGGAGCTCACCAAAAAAGATTTTCCTGAATCCCGGATACACATTGCCGAGAATGGTTTAATTAGTTACCTTGCTCAATAAGATGGCTTACAAGGAAAAAGAAATCGAGAAACTCTACTACTCCATTGGTGAGGTTTCTGAAATGTTTAGCGTTGCCCCATCATTGATTCGTTTTTGGGAATCAGAGTTTGAGCTCATCAAGCCAAAGAAGAATCGCAAGGGCAATCGCCAATTTACCAAGGAAGACATCGATCACGTAAGGACCATATTCCACCTGGTGAAGGAGAAGGGCTTCACGTTACAGGGAGCGAAAGATATGTTGCGCAACGACTCCCAGGCCGTCCGCGACAAAATGGAATGCATCGACTCCCTGAAACGCGTGCGCGGATTCCTGGTGGAGTTACGCGAAAAGCTTTGACGATATCTATTGCCAATAGGCCTGCCGTTGTCCGGCAATGACTGGCACCATTGACATTTGGTATCGCCCGATTCTTGGAATCATGATGGGGATTTGATCCCCTTTTTTTATCTGTACCGGTCTCGTCCGGGCACGTTAGCTGCAATGATTTATGGAACAAGAGCGTTTGGCGCTGTTGGCGCTTCATTTTATTCCCGGCCTGGGCGACTACACCATACGACAACTGATCGCCTATTGTGGTTCTGCCAAACAAGTATTCAGTCTCCCCAAAGGCAAGCTGTTAAGAGTTCACGGTATCGGCAAGACAACTGTGCAAGGGTTCACGCCCGCCGAAGCATTCAAATCGGCCGAAAAGGAAATTCGCAAGGCCGAGAAAGACCAGGTTGAATTAATCTTCTATTCCGACGCGCGGTATCCCACGCGCTTGAAGCATGCTGCCGACGCTCCTTCCATGTTGTACGCAAAGGGCAACCTCGATTTCGAATCCCAGCGAAGTATCGGTATTGTTGGCACGAGAAAGTGTACCGACTACGGCCGGCGCTGCACGGCTTCACTCATCGAAGGCATATCCCATCACCAGCCCCTGATTGTGAGCGGCCTGGCGTATGGCATTGACATTCAGGCGCACCAGGAGGCGATGCGTTGCGGTCTGCAAACGATCGGCGTGATGGGCAGTGGCATCGATGTGATCTACCCTCATGCGCATAGCGGCACCGTATCACGCATGCTGTCGCACGGGGGCATTGTGACAGAGAATCCGTTTTCAACGAAGCCTGATGCACACAATTTTCCGGCACGGAACAGGATCATCGCCGGACTTATAGACGCGCTCATTGTTGTAGAGGCTGCCGAACGCGGCGGTGCCTTGATTACCGCCGACATTGCCAACAGCTACGATCGTGAAGTGCTGGCCTTTCCAGGCGATGTGAACAAAAGTTTCTCCGTGGGCTGCAACAACCTAATCAAGGCGAATCGCGCGCACCTGATCACGTCGGCCGAAGACCTGGAGCGAATCATGAATTGGGACGTTGGAAGGTCGGCTGCATCGGAAAGACAGCCGGTCGTAACGATACCCCTGGACGCAGATGAACAATCTGTAGTCGAATGCCTCGACGCAGCGGAAAAAGCGTTGCACATCGACGAATTGAGTTGGCGCACTTCCCTGCCCATTGCGCGTATGGCCACCTTGCTGCTGAATCTTGAAATTAAGTCCGTGGTGCGCGCACTTCCCGGGAGAATGTACCGACGCACGTAAACCTTCATCAATGGTTAGCGGTATGTGTTCCTGATGATTTTTTTACCGAGGAATGTAAGAAAGAAACTATTTCGACGCCTGGCGCTGCTTATCAAATAGCTCCTTTTGCTGCTTGATGAGAAAGTGATGAATAGCATTGACTTCATCCTCACCCAATGCGCCTTTGAAGCTCGTCATGCCGTTGGCGCTCAGTAGACCGCCCAGTACGATATCTGAAAATACGTGATGCGTTGCCAGCGGTAACTTGGCCAGATCAGGATGTAGTGACGTATGACCGTCGCCGAACCATCCATGGCATCCGATACAGTACTGATCGTAAACCTTGAATCCTTTGTTGACAAGCGCGTCATCAATTTTCACATTCGGTGGCTCCGGCGTGGCAATCGCTTCTCTTTTTGGCGGCAACGGCGTTTCCATTCCGTTTAACTTAAATGAAAGGATGCGTCCCTTATTCTGATATTGATACATTGCCGCATCTGCAGGATAGTAAGCCACAGGCGCGCCGCCGTAGCCAGCCATTACGGTAATGTACTGCTCTCCATCGACGGTATAAGTCGAGGGGGCTGCCATGATTCCCGTGCCTGTAAATATTTCTTTTACCATTTTACCAGTCCTCGCGTCGTAAACTTTCAGATAGCCCGTACGCGTACCCTGAATGACTAACTCAGGCGTAGACAATATCCCTCCGTCCGGAGCGCCTTCTTTGATTTGCCAGGCTGCTTTTTGTGTCACCGGATCCCATGCCAGCAGGCTTTCGGTAAACGTTGTGTCGGCTGATTCGGTTACCTGGTCAACAACACTCTTAAAATTGACAAGCTGATTGTAGTCCAGCGCTGTGTTGTCCTTTTTGGGTCCCCACTGGTAAGCTTTAACAGCGTTATACACAAATGGCACAGTGTGCTCCGGAATGTATACCAAACCCGTCACCGGATTGTAAGACATAGGCTGCCAGTTGTGGCCGCCTGCCAGTGCAGGAATAACAAGCTTCGGTTTGTCCTTATACCATTGACCCTGCCCGGTAAGCACAGGTCGTCCCGTTTTTAGATCCACGTGGCTGGCCCAGTTTACGCGCGTGTATTTTTCAGCAGACAACAATTCACCAGTAGCCCTGTCGATAACATAAAAGAATCCGTTCTTCGGTGCCTGCATAATCACCTTCCTTACGCTTCCGCCGATTTCCACATCAGCAAGAACAAGATTCATCGTTGCTGTGTAATCCCAAATTTCTCCAGGCGTCGTCTGATAGTGCCAAACTAATTTCCCATTGTCTGGATTGATAGCCAGTATGGAAGCAAGAAACAAATTATCGCCACCCGATGGACTTCTTATCCAGATGGGATACGGCGTGGAGTTGCCCGTACCAACGTAGAGGAGGTTGAGTGCCGGATCATAGGCGGATTCACCCCAGGAGGTACCTCCTCCTCCGGCAATCCAGTGTGATTTCGGATCCCAGGTTCGTGAAGCCATTTCCATCTCCTCGTGTTCGAAACCTTTCGTCGGATCTCCCGGCACCACGAAAAAGCGCCACTTCTGCTCACCTGAGTTGAGGTCATAAGCGGTGATATAACCCCGAACGCCAAACTCGCCGCCGGAATTTCCGATCATAACAATGTTGCCAGCAACTTGTGGCGGGCCGGTTATGCTATACGCCTTTGAGCGATCGGTGAAGGTGTCCTTCCTCCAGACTTCTTTTCCGCTAACGGCGTCGAGACAAACCAGGTAGCCATCCAGCGTACCTACATATACTTTTCCTTTCCAGACGGCGACACCACGATTCACCACATCACAGCAGGCATTAACTGCCCAGGAAGCATCGACGTGAGGATCATATCGCCAGATCTCCTCTCCTGTTCTTGCGTTCAAGGCATAAACAAATCCCCATGCACCCGACGTGTACAAAAGTCCGTCGACTATTATGGGCGTTGCTTCCAAACCTCTCGGCACACGACCAATAGTTGAACTGGCATCATACTCCCAGGCAAGACCCAGACTGCTGATGTTAGAAAGATTGATTTGATTGAGCGGTGAATAATGCTGCATCTTATGATCGCCACCTAACGCAAGCCAATCGCCGGCTGTACGGCTAGCAAGGCGCTCTTCGTCAATCCATCCCTTTGGGGTTTCTTTGTTACAGCTGAATAACAGAAGCGCTGTAAGGAGGGCAGTTATCTTCATCGGAACGGGCAGGTGGTGGGGGTATTGCCAATGTAGTAATTTTCCACACTACTGCCTGCTGGGCAGCCGCTAAATACCTGGGTATGTAGCCACGCTCGTGTCGCTGTGTCGGCTATAGATCTTATAGGTTATTTTGTAGGACCGCTGGGGAAAATCCATCACACGCGGAGAAATCACGGAGCTTTTGAGATCAGCGCGTGTACCTCGTTGAATAAGGTCGCTTTTTCAAATAACGTGGGCTGATCTGGCTTTGCGCTTCGTAGAATATTTAATTCCGAGTCATCGGAGCAGTGCGGCTCAGTCGCGGGTGCTACGCCGCTAAAGCGTCGACATCGAATGAGCATAAACTTGATGGCTAATTTCCATTCAACGTCGCGTGCCACGCACCGGCTGTCGACGCTTTAGCGGCGAAGCAATCACCTTCAGCCGCAGTGCTCCGAGGGCTCTGCATTTAGACTTCCTAGGAAAAGCAACACATTCATGACTTTATGCGAAGTGCAATACCTAAGATCAACGTGCGGCCTGGTAACTCCAAAGCTCCGCGAGGCTCCGTGTGTGATGGATTTTTCCTGGCAGCCCTGCAACTTATCCTACTGTATCCTACGGGGCACTTCTGTTCGATCGCGGCCATCTGCATAGCTCAGATTTTATAGGACATTTTGTAGGACCGCCACGAAAATCCATCACACGCGGAGAAATCACGGAGCTTTTGAGATCAGCGTGTGTGCCTCGATAAATAGGGTCGCTTTTCAAATAACGTTGGCTGATCTGGCTTTGCGCTTCG
>DATHKA010000268.1:0-4082 GCA_035489615.1 Chryseolinea sp. | reverse complement strand
TCGGCGCTTTTCCCTAACCGTTCAATACCAACTTCTTACGATGTCAGCACCGTAGGGTGGTTTAGTGACCCTCCTGATAAGATGTCACTGATGAGCCATTTTTTTTTCATCATCTCTAAAAGAACTTCATAGCACAATCCGTGAGACTCCGTGTAATAATGAATTTCCTCTCTTCTGCCGGCAACCTGTTCTACCACAGCACCAAACAAAGATCGCACTTTGACAAAGTAGAACCAGCTATCTCATCATCAAAACCCTTTTGCCATTTTCACAAAGGTGTGTAGCTTTGAGATCACAATAGCGGGTCGGCCACCAACATATCCGCAGTAACTTCACTTTTATCACAGAATGATTATGAGAGTACGCTTGATAGCTATGGTGGTATTGGTTCTTGCAGCGTGCAAGGATGGCGCAAAGTCTGTTAACACCGCGACGGATGTCGATTCCCAGGAGAAACCTGCCGCGGCAGGCAAAAATAAGACGCCCGAGGGCATGGTCTGGATTCCCGGCGGCGAATTTACCATGGGAACCGACGACCCCGAATCGTACGCAACCGAACGGCCTGCGCACCGGGTACGCGTCGATGGTTTCTGGATGGACGCCACGGAGGTCACAAATACACAGTTCAAGAAGTTTGTTGACGAGACCGGTTATCTGACTACAGCCGAGAAAAAACCGGAGTGGGAGGAACTTAAGAAGCTCATGCCCCCAGGAACGCCGAAGCCACCGGAGGAGATGCTGGTCCCCGGGTCGCTTACGTTCACGCCTCCAGCTTACGCTGTTTCACTGGACGATTACTCGCAATGGTGGTCCTGGACCAAGGGCACGGACTGGAAGCATCCCAACGGCCCGGGCAGCAACCTCGATGGCAAGGACAATTTTCCTGTCGTCCACATTTCTTTTGACGACGCAGTAGCGTATTGCAAGTGGGCAGGCAAACGGCTGCCCACCGAAGCAGAATGGGAGTTCGCCTCCCGCGGCGGAAGAGACAACCAACGGTATAGCTGGGGCAACGACTTCAAACCAGCCGGCAAGTACATGGCAAACACGTTCCAGGGAGTATTTCCGTCAAAGAACGAAGGGGAGGATGGGTTTTCCGGTGCCTCACCGGTGAAATCTTATCCGCCAAATGACTATGGCCTGTTCGACATTATCGGCAACTGCTGGGAGTGGACGTCCGATTTCTTTGACGTGAACTACTATTCCGAATTGGCAAAGAACGGATTGGCTGTTAATCCGGGAGGACCTGCCAAGACCGACGACCCACAAGAGCCATACAGCATCAAGCACGTGACGCGGGGCGGTTCATTCCTTTGTGCCTCAGAATATTGCGTAAACTTCCGGCCGAGTGCGCGACAAGGTTCTGCCTTCGACAGTGGCATGTCGCATATCGGATTCCGATGTGTCGCCACACCCCAGATGCTGGCCGGGAAATAGGTCTATTTGCGCGGTGCCGAAGCTGGCTTGGGAAAGATGGTGCGGAAGGTATCCCAAGCCGTCTTGTCAGCCGTTTGCTCAGTCTTGATCTTTCCGTAGAATCCATCCATGAAGTTTTCCGCGCCCGACCAGTGTGTTTGCACGACACCCTGAAAGTAGGGCTGCATAGCCTTCGTGGCACTATTTCTGAAATTGTACATGTCGGCCACCTGCAACGCAGCTACCTGAGGCGTTCGCCACGGACAAGTGACGACGCGTAAGCCGTTCATGGCGAAGTACACCGCTGTCTTGTCGGGACGCTCATAATGCCAGTCGCAGATGAGAACATCCTTCGGAATCATATTAATGGCGCGATGCGTGTTATTCATGCTGGCTTCCCACATGCCTAACCCAGTCGTCTTACCATCGATGAGGCGGTCGCCCCAAATCCAAAGTTCGCGACCCTTCTGGGCCAGGTGATTTCTGATGGTGGTTACCTCACCGGCAAAGAGCTCCGCCTTATCGCGGCCGCCGCATCGCGGGCACTTGTCGTCACCGATGTAAAACACCTCATCCATACCTGCATGAAAGGCATCGGTCTCAAAAGCATCACACACTTCATCCACGAGCTCAAAAACTATCTTGTGAACGTCTGGATGCAGTGGACAGTAACTTTTGCAATACAGGCCGTCGGGATTAGGCCACACATATTTCTCGGGCATTTTTACATGTGGTGTCTCATCGAACTGCGGGTACACGCGCAACAGGCTGTACACGGTTTGAGCCCAGGATTGGTGACCGAGTAGATTGATTTGGGGTATCAACCGGATGTTGTTGCTCTTGCACACATTGACGATCTTCTTTACGTCGCCGTTGGAAAGGGCTATACTGTCGCGGAGCTCCGGGTGTTTTTCATACTGATAATTGAAATCCACACGAAGGATCAATGTATTGACGCCGCGCGGAGCCAGTTCTTCTTTGATGAATTTCACGAAGGCATCTACGCTGCTCACGCGGGGTGCGGCTACGCAAAATCCGCGTATTGGAATAGTTTGATCGAGTACTGGTTGGGCAACTGCGTGTAGCGCACAGGTGATGAACAAGATTGCGCATAGCGCACGGGTGAGAATTCGGATCGTGGCAGCTTTCATAAAGTTGATTTCAGATAGGTGTCAGGGCAGGCCGAGTTCAAAAGGATCCGCCAATGCCTGTATATGCGTGTAAAAGATATACAATGCACAACCAGATTGGTGAGCCTTGTTTTTTGAATGGCTTCTAAACAAATGCAAACGGTCGTTGTCACCGGGCGACGCGAACAAGGTAGGGTGTTACGGCCTCAGGGTGCCGTGGTGGAGGGATAGGGAGCGTAGTCGATGGCATACCATTGGGTGCCTTGTGCATCTACCTTGCGCACACTCTGAATCCGACCCTTGTAATATCCGAATCTCCAGATAACGGTGTAGCTATATGAAAGGCCCTCGATGGGATTCTCAATCTTGAGTTTCGCGACCTGCGTTTTCCGATTCGGGACAAGCGTGCCAGGATGGTAAGTCTCAATCATCTTGTCATTGAAGAATCGGTGATCGTCGCCTCCCAGCTTACTGATATGCGGTCCCGCGGACAGTTCTACCTTAACGTCGTAAATGGGGAAATCGCTGGCATTGTCGATCACCACATAAAGCGTGTTGTAATGAGGCTCGTTTGTAAAAGCGCTGAGGACCGGGCGTGTACGACTTCCCGTTGTATGTTGAAGCAGCTGACGGTTAGCGTAACTGGCTTCCTTGCTTGCCTGAATAGCCTCTTCACGGGCCTTATTGGCGGTTCTACGCTCCTGGTCGAGGGTAAGCGTAAGGGTCTCGATGCGATCGTTAGCCTTCGTAAGGGCGCTGCGGGTTGAGTCGTTGAGTTCGGTAGCCTTTTGCTTCTCGTTAAATTGATAGAAAGCACTGGCCACGACGGCTAGCGCCGCCGCTAACGCGAGGTAAATACCGGGGTCTCTAAACGCACTCCACATACAATTATTACAAAACTGGTGATCTGGGTATCGCCGCTTTGTAACGGAACGCTCTGGTTCCATTGACTAGGCAGGATGACTTTGGGAGAATTTCGCAGCAACTTCACCGCTAAATTTTTCCAGCATTCAAGAAATACAATTAGTAAACACAAAGCCAACATTTCGAAAAAAAAATGTTGTTGTGATCACAAATGCTTCGCTTGCTATGCATTGAACCATTTTGAGAGATGCGCGCACTTCGGAAGATTCAGCGACCGCTTAAAGCCATGGTTTAAGAGATGAGAAACAAGATCAGGCTCTTTGGACCATGCGCGCCGAGCACGAGCGATTGCTCTATATCAGCCGTCTTTGACGGTCCGGCGATAAAGGTTCCAAAGTCGTGTGCCGATGACCCTATACGTTCGTATGCGTGACGCATCGTGTCGACGATGTTTGATCGTGGAACAACCAGGGCAATGTGCTCGCAGATGAACGGTAGCGCGCGGTCGCCCATGCTATCGGACGTGACCCATACCGCTCCGTTTTCCGCTACGGCAAATTGTCCCCCGATAATTGACAATTGAACGTTCTCGAGCGAGTGTGGATCGCTGCCGAGCTGGTCGCCTGAAGTTTCCAGTCCGTCAATCATACTGACCCATCGTCCGGCGGGTTG
>DATHKA010000267.1:0-18624 GCA_035489615.1 Chryseolinea sp. | reverse complement strand
ATCTATTGAATAGAATTGCGTCGTGGGACTTCCACCGGCAACGTTCGTAGGTGTCCATGCCGTTCCATCCCACACCAATGCCTCGCCCACTGCAGGAGCGGTAATTGAAACAGTCCTGTTTTGTATTCGTGCCACGGTGCTGCCGGTGACAGTTCCGGTTACATCGCCCGCCGGCGTCACCCATTGCGTTGCTGTAGCGGTACCGTTGGTCACCATCACCTGGTTGGCAGCGCCCGGAGCGATAGCCAGATTGTCCAGATCACCTGACACTTGTCCGGCTGCTGTAAGATCCACGGTGTTGCCTCCTGCGATGGCCAGGGTGTTTCCGGCAATCGACAGTGTTTGATTATCGGCAAATGATGACTGGGGCTCCCAGGACACAACACCGAAGCTGTTCGTCATCAGCACCTGGGATGCGCCTCCCGGTGCGATGTCTGCAGTCACCAGGGTACCATCCTGAATGTGGTTTGAGGTTATGGCATTGTTCGCGATATCGGCATTCCCCACACTTGCATCTAGAATGTCTGTACCCGTTACACTACCATCAGCAATGTCGGCGGAGGTAACGGCGCCATCCACGATGTGGGAAGAAGCTACTGAATTCGGTGCGAGGTCTGCACCCGATACCGTTCCGTCCAGGATCTTGACTGAAGTAACCGCGCCATCCACGATGTTATTCGAAGCGACGGCATTGTTCGCCAGGTCGACATTTGCGACCGTTCCGTCGAGGATGTCAGCACTCGTAACGCCACCATCAGCAATGTCGGCCGATGTAACAGCGCCATCCACGATGTTGCTTGACGCCACAGCGTTTGCCGCGAGGTCTGCTCCCGATACGGTTCCATCAACGATCTTGGCTGATGTCACAGCGTTGTTTGCAAGCTTATTGGTGGAAACTCCCCCATCGCTGACTTGCAGCTGGTTTGCTCCGTTTACCGATACCGTTGTGCCATCCGTATTAATCGCCAGGTTCACATCACCCGAACCTGTGCCACCGGTAAGCCCCGACCCGGCGGCCGTGTTAATACCGGTTATGTCGCCAAGCGACGAGAGCGTGGCCCAGCTCAGGGTCGTTCCATTCGTGGTGAGGTATTTTCCCGATTGTCCAGTTTGCGTGGGTACCTCCTTCAGCGTCGACAAGTCAACGTTATTGCTACCCGATATCGTAAGCCGCTGGGTGGATGGATCATAGGCAAGCGTTTGACCACCCGATGGACTGCCTGCGTCGCCCAGGCCCTTAACCCATGCGCTACTGTTCCAGTAGTAAAACGATTTCTCTGTAAGGTCAAATACCATTAACCCATCATCGGCCGGCGATACTGGGGCAATGGACAAACGCTGGGAAGTGGTAAGCTGTGGTAACAAAAAGCCCTGATTACCTCCGGGTGGACTAATTACCAATAGGGCATTCGGACGATCGATCAGGGAGCCGATTACTACCGACTTCTTGTCTTGCGCATGCGCAGTGCAGATGCACGCTATGAGGGATATGGTCGCAAAAAAGCGTATCACATGGATTGGCGACTCTATTTAATCAAAAGTAAGGCCCAATGTCGCGGTACGCGAATCTGAACTGCTGACCCGTAAATGGGCTGGTTAAAAGGCAGTTAAGTTGGCCAGAATTGAGAATGGACGGTGCAGAAATGGGAAGAATTGACAATTAACAATTGACAATTGACAATTTGAGAGGGACTTATCAGCCCTTTTTTTATGCTGGAAAATAATTTGCCGGAGGTCGACGTGTACCGGACGAATGTGTGCTTGGCAATGTTTGATGTATCCACACCCCTACCCCCCGGGCAGGGCTCAATAATTGTCAATTGTTCATTGTCAATTCGACTATTATCTCTCCACCCTCATCCGGGCAATCGCATTCTCCTTGTTCCCAAAAACCATCTCTCTACAATTTACACTTCCGCATTGGCAGGCGAAAGGCTCCATGCTTTCGTCGATGAACAGGGCATAGTCGACTGTCAATTCTTCGCCTTCACGGATATCGCGTATAGCGATCACGTTCAGGCCGTCATAAGCCGTATTGGGTGTACAACTGTGATTCTGCGGGGCCCAGTTCACCGGGTTCTCATCCCAAAGAATGTACACCTCACTGCTGATGGGGTACGCGTAATGGCGGAAGTCCAGCTTCTGGCGTTCATTCCAATTCTCTTCTACGTATCGCTTCGATACGATCCGCTGAGACAGTCCTTCACCCGAAAAGATTACGTCATTCTTCCTGATGCGCTGATTGGCAAATATGCCATAACCCGACACCTGGCTTCCCTTTAACGTGTACTTCTTCTGCTTTGCCTTGTAACGGGCAATTCCCTCGTTGATTATCTGCTTGAGGAAGCCTGTCTTACCGGCCGGATCATTGTTGAGAATGTAGTCGGCCGATCCCTCATATCCATTTTCGTAGAAAGCGGAACAGGTAAAGTTTATCTCCAGGAAGTATATGTTATTGTTGTTGTCCATCCGGAAATCGAGCCGGGCGTAGCCTACACCACCAAACGCGACGAATACCTGTTCGGTAGCAGCCTTGAGCTTGCGTTCAATCTTGTAATCGTGAACCGGCACATTACAATTCGGATGCAGTTCCGATGTCTTAAGGGCGTAGGTCTTGAATGAACGGCCTTCAGGAAATATGTATTCAATGGGCTTATAGGTCTTGCAGCTGCGGCCATCTTTACCGGCCGCCACCAGCACCGTAAATTCACGACCATCGATGTATTCTTCAACGAGAATCTCCTCGTACTCTTCCATCACTGACCGAAGCTTGGTTTCCAGCTCATCGGCATTGTGAACCAGCGACCGCTCATCTATTCCCAGACTGTCGCCGGCCTTGGCCGGTTTTACGAACATGGGAAACTTGAGCTTCTCCACTACTTCATCGAGTTGATACACGGAATTGAGTTCGACCGATGCGGGAGTCTTTACCCCGGCGCAATAGGCCACATACTTCATCAGTGGTTTTGGCGGATCGTACAACGTCGCATTCGGACCCGTATAGGGCAGGTTAAGCAGGTCCATGGTCTGAATGACATCGATCGACGGCACTTCCCATTCGAGATAACCTTCGCAGAGGTTTACGAAGATATCGTAACCGCGCTTGCTCAACGCTTTGAGTTGTTTGTACGTCGTTAACTTATTGAGGAAGACGTGATCAACCTGGTCGTTTGGCAAGAGGTGACTCAGGTTCCGAGGGGGATCGTAAAGTTTATAGTCTACATCCGTCGTCGAATAGTCAGGCTGGAGTACGCAGATTTTCATTTATTGTCAAGCGTTATGTTTTGCCCCATAACGCGTTAATCCATCTTGAAGAATTTCAATTATCAAATAAGTAAAAGATTTTTTGGCAAACCTCAAAATAGCGCCAATAGAAGTATAGTTCTCATCTTCACTTAATCCACACTGTGCATTGATCTCAAGCACGTATAACTTTCCTGTATGCTTATCCATACGGATATCGAGTCGTCCGTAACCCATCCCGCCCACGGCTTTGAACGCCAGCAGGCTGATTCGTTTCAACTCATCCATGTACGAACCTTCCGCTTCTCTGTAATTATAGAGACTTTCGTTATCAGCAAAGGGCGTTTCTGCGTCGTACGTTTCCCAAAGCCTGTCAAACGAGAGGAATTGTTCCCGGTCAGGCAGTGATTCGTGAAATACCCGTTCAACGGGCGGATAGAAACTGATAGAGTCCGGTTGTGTAGATGATCCCACCAGCAACACGGTAAACTCACGGCCGGCAATAAACTCTTCCACAAATATGCCACCCGTATCGAGTTTCCATCCCCGGTAACCGTTTTGCATATCGGTTACGATCTCTCTGAATGCTTCCGGGGTACTGACCACATTGCGGATAGACAATCCAAGACTGCCTGCCGATATCGCCGGCTTGACGATCAATACGTCGCCGATCGTATCAAAGAGGAATTGAGGATCGGTGTTCGCATCAACCACCGTCCAACGCGGCGTGGGCACCTCATATAAGTCGAAAGCTTCCTTCATGGGAATCTTCGACGTCGTGATCCGATAAAAGAAGTCGTCGGAGCCGGTAAAAATCAAGTCTTGCTGCTCGAGAGCTGCGATAACGGAAACACCTGGGATGTTATTAAGCTCGTCGCCATCACAAAGATTGATCACGATCGGCGTCTTGTTAGAAGATCCCGGTCGTATCCCATTCACTACCTCCTCAATCGTATGCAGCGTAACATTTACCCACTTCCACTCGCAGCCAATCTCATCGAACACCTTCTGGTATTCAGCGATGCTTTGCGTGTAATCGTAGTAGTACTTGAGGTTCGGGTCGTCTGTTTCAAGATAAGGCGCAAGTACCCAAACCACGAACGAGTCCTTATGATCGAGGAAGCGCATGTTGACGAAACGCGTCGACTGTACAGGGTCGGGGACCGGAACGTATGCAATATCAGAAATAGTCGTACGCGACATGGGAGCGTAACTTGCTACAGGATCGATGTTAGTTTACCAGTAATATAGTCGGTGAAACGATATTTCGCGATGCTTTCTGGTGAGAGATAACGGGCACCTTTGACCAAACCAATGCAATGCTTGCTTCCGCATACGCATTTGAATGCCTGATCCATTTCCCATTCGGTTGACGGATAGAAGAACGTGAGTTCCTCATCCTCTGCAATGTTCTTTAAAGCCACAAGCTCCAGACTGGTGGTATCAAAGAAACAATTCGGGTTGCAGCTGTGGTTGATGCATTCCAGGTACTCAGGCAGAAGTTCAATGTGCTCGTCGTCGCCGACCTGAACGGTGAGATAGGTGGGCTGGCTAAAGGTTTCCTTGGCACCAAACTCGGCAATGACATCGTTTTTGGCGAATGTCTTTCGAGAATACAGGGAACGGCTGTTCTGTTTCGCGTCAATTCTAATTTCGGCGATTTCGGCCGAAACAATGACAAAAGTCAGGGGGGAGGTTTTGCTGTTATAGCTCATATTAAAAAGTTGCAGGGTGATATTGAGGTTGGAATCTGGTTCCGATGGTATTGGAAGGAGTAATAACCCAGGCAACTCATCCTTTAGAATCTTAACGTTTTAAGACTATGAGACTCCTTAACTAACATTTGATAAATGCTTGATAACGAAAGGTTATGTTATCTATACTATAAAGTTACGGCATATATTTCACTCTTTACAAATTATGAACCCAATAATTAGTTAAATGATGAAAGTTTTTTGCTTTAGATAGCTATAATCGGATCGAATGGTTTCATAAAGGCGACGATCATACATCATCTAAGCCCTCATTCATCGTCCCGATCTGTATGGAAGCATAGACATAGCACACAGCAAATGACATCTGTTGATATCATACATATCCGGCGGCTACCAGCATCAATGACGTACTACGGAAATTTTGAAGGGTATCTTCTTGAGCGGCTTATCTTCATTGAAAACCTTCACCGCTGCGATCTTATCCACCACCTCAAGACCCGAGATCACCTCGCCAAACGTGGTGTATTGATTATCCAGTGAGATGTAACCCCCGACTGAAACATAGGTGTCGATCTGCTCGGGTGTCAGGGTCAGCCCCTGGTTACGGGCCGCCATCTCCACGTCTTCGCGGGCATAACGCTCTCCGTGGATGATAAAGAATTCCGCTGCCGACGATTCCTTGTCGGGATTGTTCTCGTCGACCCGGGCCATAGACAACGCTCCTCGCTTGTGGATGTACTTGGGATTGAACTCAGCGGGGATTCTATAGTTAAGCTTCTTGGTGAGATCGCCGCCCTGAATCATAAATTCATACACAATCCGGTAAAAGTCCGAATCATCGTAATATCCTTCTTTGATCAGCTTAATGAAGTTTGCCCGATGAAGGGGCATTTCAGGATACAGCCTAAGGCGAATGTTACCCAATGAAGTCTCAATGAGGACCTCATCTTCGGGATTGTCTTTACCGTAGGCCGTCAGTACTTCACGCAAGTTCTGTGGCGTAATCACCACAGGTTCCTTCCTGGTGCATGCTCCCAAAGCCATGAGGAGCAAAAAAATCAGACTTAGCCGTTGCATATATTTAGCGGGTTGACTTCCGCTAAATATAGCAATTTGACTTACTTATTAATGAGGCGGTCCTAGATCTGCCTGAACGTAGGCTTGTATTCGTCGATGCCCGCAGGATCGACTTTACTATACAGGTAATTGATCTCAGTGCACTTAGTCTTGATCTTGATGGTGTACTCGCCCTTACTCTTATCGTAAAAGTCGATCAACATTTTGTGGTGCGTAACGGTCTGCGTCGATACCAGGTCGCCCGATGAAGCGTACACTTCTACAACAGCGCCGATAAAGGCCTTGTCAACTCTAAAGTAAAAGAGATCATTGCGTACGGCCAGGACAGAGACAGGATGATGAGCATTTGCATGGGAGCTGACCGCCACTAAGCAGAGCGCTGCCGCGGCAGCAAGGGTAATTAGTTTCATGTAATAAAAAGTTATGCCTTACACATTGCGATCTGTGTGCCGCATTTCGCAAACGATACTTTTCCGGCGAAATGGCCTTGCTTGCGCATTGACCGCACCATTTCAGGAAGACACAACCCAAACTGGGAACAAAAGTTGTTGTATTATTTTATCTACTTTTTAACTGTCGATCTGGTGCCGGCCAAACGACCGGAACCAAATCAACAGTCAATAAACTATCAGTTAGACAACCGGAAGGTGATCGGCAGCACCATTCTTACCTTCACAGGAACGCCGCCTTGTAATCCAGGGCTCCAGTCTTTCATGAGATTGATAACCCGAAGCGCTTCTGCATCACAAGGCGCATCAATGCCTTTGATCACGCTGGCATCAAGGATCTCACCCGACTTGCCAACAACGAAGCTTACGTATACGGTACCCTGATTTCCCAACCTTCGTGATATTGCCGGATACTTCACGCTCTTCGACATGAACTTTATCATGGCTTCCATCCCGCCCTTGTATTTGGCAGCGACTTCGGTATGAATCCAAACCTTGTCTTCAATTACCGCAGGTATCTCTACAGCTTCCTCAATGGTGCCACCGGTCAGGGCTTCATTGACGAAATCAAGTTCACTACCGGTTTCAATTCCGGATTGATAAGGTGTCGTTTCAACGGATGTCACTAGTTCTTCAACCGGATTGGCTGTCGCCACGGGTGGCAGCGAACCTCTCGTCCTTTGAATCTGCGCGGGCTGTGGGGGCTTCAGGTCAGGAATAACCTTAACTTCTTCACCCATTTTAAATGGCGGGG
This sequence comes from Chryseolinea sp., assembly GCA_035489615.1. Taxonomy (GTDB): domain Bacteria; phylum Bacteroidota; class Bacteroidia; order Cytophagales; family Cyclobacteriaceae; genus Chryseolinea. The sequence continues at coordinate 11,386 of DATHKA010000267.1, read as the reverse complement.
CATCAGGCGGTACAGGAGTCACGATGATATGATCGCGCTGAATAAATGACAGCGCCGCTATTGCCGCGGCCAGTCCAAATGTTACTGCTGCAGCGCGATTTACATTTGAAGGATAGGCCTTGCGCACAGCATAGGCCCCGTACGCGTGATTCCTGTTTTCGAAGATAAGGTCGTCCCACGACCTCGCATCGGTTTCAACTGTTTTCATGTTTCTGGATTTAGGTAATTTTTCCATACACCCTTTTGAAACGGCAACAGCAAGCGTGGGATCCCTTGTCGATAAGGTTCAAAGTGGAAGTCGCGCCGTCCACTGCGCCTGATAAAATGATGTATTTGTTATTGAAATCGACGCCGCCTCAGAAAGTCACATACGAGGGCAAGAAATTTTGTCGTAGACGGTTGACCGGCATGGAAGGATTCCTGGTGTCAAAAAACTACAGCGAATTATAATAGGCCACCAGCCGCTTTATATCCTCCGCGTTCTTAGAGATCTTGTTGGACGACAGAAATTTTTCCACCTCCGGCCGATGGTCGGGAAGCAATTCAACCAGCTTCTTGGCATTCGGAAATTGCCGCGGTAATTCGTCACCTATTTTGATATAGAATTCCTGTTGCTTCGAAACGTAGCGGGGTGGTTTCCCGTCCGTCTGGATGGCCTTGGGTGCCACTGCCGCCTTGAATTCAACAGGCTTTCTCGACAACAGGGTAGCCCTTCCGCTATCGAGTCGAATAAAGAAAGCAAAGCTGCTATCGCGAGAAGCGAGCTTGTCTACAACCAGGCTGTAATCACTAAATTGAACCAGCTTGATGGTCGGTGAAGGCATGACCATATAGGTTAATCCCTTTTGCTGATACTCCAGGTTGTCATCGCAGGCGTTGTAACGGGCAGGTACGTCCTTGAAAGCGCCGCGTTTTGCCCTAATGAATGCCGGGGCGAAATCCGGTGACAGGTATGGCGTGCCTTCAATTGTTATTTCCGACGGCGTCATTGCTTTTTTTGAATCCAGAATCAACAGGTGATCGGTGACATTCGATCCCGTTCCAGCGCTCCCCGTGTTTGCAGGCAAAGGTTGCGCCATTGACCAAAGTGGCGCCGCGCTCAGGAGAAAATAACGAAAGAAAGCATTGAGCATAAGGTGAAGCTTTTAATTCTGTCCAACAGTCTGCGCAAATAGGCATTCCGCATCCTGCCGTACAAGGTCGACGTATCGCGTAATAAAGTTAAAACATTTATTGACCCGGCCGCCCACGGACGGATTTTATCCGGCTGTCAGAAGGCGCGTAACCCTGGCCCGGTGGTTTCCGTATCCAGCTTGAAATAGACCGTTCCTATGAAGAAAATCGATATTCTTAATTTCATTACTGACTTTCGAAAATCCCCTAACTCAATCAAGACCTACGACGAACTTGTTGCCCACCTTGGGAAACAGAACGAATCGGCACTCAATACGATGCTGACCGAATTGAAACAACTTCGGACAATTAAAGAAACCGATCTAAATGGCGAGCGAGCCTTTCAGGTTACGAGCAAATAGCCCAATCATGCGCCTGCGACTTACGGAAGATTAAATTCCGGATTGTAGATCAGCCCGATCACGTTGCCCCAGGGATCGCGGACCGTCGCTGTCACAATTTCCCCTCCCACATTGTTTGGCTTCTCATGCTCAGTCGCACCAAGCGCTATGAGATGATCATAGCTTTTCTGGATGTCATGGACGCCCCAATACGATAGCACATTATCTGCTGTGGCCGTCGCCGCTTTTTCAGGCAGCAGGCCCAACTCGTAACCGGCTATGTTAAATCCAACATAAAATGGTTCGTCAAAGTACGGCTTGGTATCAAAGGCGCGTGTGTACCAATCCTTTGCCTTGGCGAGATCGGGTACTTTATATATAGTAGTGCGAAGTCCGAGCATAGATTTATTCGTTAGTGGCGTCAAATCTCGGTAAAAAGTCCGACCCGCAAAAGGACGACTTGGAATAGATGCCGTGTTTTAAAATCAAACCACGTTGAGTTCAAATACTATATCGCCTGACTGGCGTCGCTTAGCGCTTCATCATATTCCCGTATACCACGCCCACCCGGAGTCGCCAAACGCAACGAACTCGTTCGTGACTTCTATCTTATGGATATACTTCATGCTCTTGTAACCGATTTGTTTCTCCACCCGAAGGCGAACAGGAGCGCCGTGCGGAACGGATAAATCCTTTCCGTTCATGCCATAGGCGAGAATAGTCTGTGGATGAAAGGCGTCGTAAAGATCAATGCTATCGATCCATCCATCGTACGAATGAAAATTGATAAAACGCGCCGTGTCTTGAATACCGGCGTGTTGCAACACCGACGAGAGGGGAACACCGGTCCATTCGGCAATGGCTGTCCAGCCTTCCTCACAATGATGTTTAGTGATTTGCGTCCTGGCTGGAAATTTCTTGAGGTCACTTAAAGACAGGGATCCTGCACGTGCCACGCTCCCTTCGATCGATAGCTGCCAGCCGGCAAATGACTTTTTGAGCAGCTTGTCATAAGCCTCGTTGATTTGCGCAGGGTTCGTGGTACCGGTGGCAGGCATGGAAGATATGTCAGAGAATTTGTATTCTTTCGCCAGTGATTGGCCGGGCAGCAACGTTCGTTGTGCGACATACGTCAGGTTATCGCCCATTCGAAGAACGCTGCCATAGTTCGGCGGGAGCGGACGAGTGCAACCTGGTAATAACAATCCTCCCATTCCGGCCAGTCCCGCGATGAGGGCCTGACGTCTGCTTATGATTCTTGCTTTATCCATCACTTTCCAATAATAATAGCCTTCATGTTCTGTTTGAATCCGGTTAATATGACCATCAGCAGATGCACCACGAGGAACAACTCCAGGGCTATGGATGCGAAGAAGTGAATCGTTCGCGCCGATTGGGTCCCACCCCATACAGTGACCAGCACTGGAAACGCCGCCGCGATTGCAGGCGACATGGCCAGACCCGTAACTACGATCATGGGCATACAGATAAAGATCACCGATAGATAGGCCACCCTTTGAAGCAGGTTGTACTGCCCGACGCTCCCCATGGACAATGGTGCCCGAATGTGATTGATCAATTCGCCCCACAAACGACGGAAGGTGAAAGTTTCGCGCTCGGGCAACATGCGTTTTATAAAGTGACGCGTGATCAGGCCCCACATCAAATAGATCGACCCCATGATCACCAGCACCCATGCGGACAGGAAATGAAGACTCCTTCCCCATCCATTCTCATTGAAGATATCATACGTCCGGCTGGCGCTGATGGGGGAACCGGCTTCTTTGAAGAAGGCAACTTTATTATCCCAGCCGTGATGCTGGTAATTACGGCTAATTGGCAACTCGATAAATGCGGGTGTGAGATCATTGCCGACTTCGCCCCAATAAAGCCGGGGATGCACCATGAGGATGAATATCCCGCTTACTGCCAAACTTAGAAAGCTGACGGTAATGACCCAATGAGAAATTCTCACCCATCTTGCATGTCGGACACCGGGCCTGCGGGGATTTCGCATTGGAGGCAAAGGTTTAGCGAACTGAATGTACGAAATGCCCGGCGCATTTACCAAGTACTGGTCCGAGCATCGGGATGCTGGTCACTGAGGTAGAAGGACCTTTCACAGTCTATTTCCGAGTATCATCACCGATTCGCGAATTGACATCTCCTTCAGATGGACGAACTTCTTCCGCTCTTCATCCTTCTTAAAATTCTCCAGGTCTTGTTCGCTATCAAATTCCACGAGATGGATCTCGTATGGTTTATCGCCCATATATTGAATGAATGCCCGCTCGTCCGGGCGAACGCGGAACAACAGACGTCCGTGGTACCTGGCAATGATAGGAATTGCTACAGCCTCGAACTCATCGAAAACCTTCTCTTGTCCGGGCACCAGGTAAATCAGTTGTGTAACGTAGATCATGACGAATTTAGGTTATGGTCATTATGACTATATGATAGGATGATGGCAGTTCAAATTAATCGCCGGTCGATGCTACTGGCGCGGCACCAGGTGCCATCAGCTACGATTAACATGCATGCGCTGACGCCATCGATCATAATCCCAACGCATCCATGCGTTCTTTTTCATACTGGCTGTCTTCTGCGGGATAGCGCAGCATTTGCTCAAACTTCCCCGACTCCTTCGCCAGTGCCCAGATCAAACTCTCGCCGGCAGGAAGGTTCAGGGGCTGCTTCTCAAATATCAGATCCCGGTAGGCTTCCTCTGCTGAAACAATCTTCCACCCTTTGGTTTTAAACATCGCTACAAGGTCGTCGACGAACATAGCCGCGGCAAGGTTGTGATGCAAGAGTAAGGTATGGTGGATATGTCTTCCTGTGAGCTTATACGCGAGATCGTCGTAATAGGTGGCCCTTTCAAACAAATGTTCCAAATAGTACTTCTTGAAACCTGCCACGTCGCTGTCGGGCAACTGGCGAAGTCGCGTGCGCAGTCGATTGCTGATGTACCAGTCAGACGCGTCGATCGTTACATGACCATTGCGGTACTGGTGTTGACGTAGAAGCGCTCTGAAGGAATCAACTTTTTCTCGTGTCTCACCCTCCTTTAAATAGGGAAAACGAAACATCGCCAAATATCCAGTATACTGTCGAATGATAGAATCGGTTTGAAGTAGTTCTGCCGCAAACTGCTCATAGGTGGTATTCTTGCTGCCATAGTTGGAATGTGTGACCGTATGATTGCCAATTCGATGACCCCGATCGCTCCAACTTTGCAAGAGTGCCTGGCCCTTTGCATCGCTCTTGTTGTTTCCGGTTACAAAAAATATGGTCTTTACGCCGGCCTGATCGAGATTGTCCAACAGCAGTTTGTTCCAGACATCGAAGGGATATCCGGGCATGTCATCGGTAACACCGTCGTCGAATGTGAAGCTGATTGTAGGCTGGGCCAGGAGTTGGCAGTGACCTGCGACCATCAGCATCAACAGGGCAACGAGTAGAACGTTCTTCATGGTATATTGTACGCGTTGGCTACCGATCAACAAAACATCGAGTTGAAATGACCGGGAAGAATGGGAAAGATATCAAATTGTGCCTGATCCTCCAGGACAGGATTTTATTCAACCCTCAACAATTTTTATCATGCCACTCCCAAACTTTTCCGTCGGACGTTTTACAAATCCAAAATTCAAATAGAAGTGCTCTCTTCCTTTGCTGCACATGAGGCCGATATTCGTATTCTTTCCACTGTGCTTATCCACATAGGCGAGAAGTTCCTTCATCATCATCGTGCCCACGCCGGCACCATGCCAATCGGATCGAACAATAACGTCCTGAATATGGAAATATATGGCATTATCGCCTATCACGCGTCCCATTCCAACGGCCACCCCATCATCGCCTACGGCCACAACGGAGAACAATGTGTTGGTCAGCGCGCGCTTCACCAGTTCATGAGTAAACTCCGGCCATTCTACTGAGCGTCTTAATCGGTTGTACTCGTCGATCGTAGGCAGGCGGAAAACTAATTTTGGACTCATATTTCATAGGTAAGGATGCATCGTTCTAAAAACTTTCTTCTACCAACTCACGGTTCAGGGCAGCACCGGCAACGTTCCCCGCCGCCACTGCTGAAGCCACCGAGCGCATGCCGTTGGCGTTATCACCCCCGGCAAATACGCCAGGAACATTTGTTTTTTGAAAAGTATCGACTTTTAAAAATCCCTGCTCATTCAATTCGCAACCCAATTGAGCGGGTATTTCGCAATGTTGGACAAACGGAAGCTTGGCATACAGGGCATCCAAGGGTAAACGTTCGCCTCCTTTGAAATGCACATGATGCAGATCGCCCGTATTGTGTTCGATGTTGATCATCTCGGTCTCCACAACGGGAATGCGATGCACGGCCAGCTTCTCCCGCTGATGCTGAGTGAGTGACGACTTCCCATTTGTAAAAATCGTGAGGTCTGGCGTAAGATTTCCCACCAGCTGGGCCAGGTGAATGGCCACGTCGCCGTTGGCAAGAATTCCCGTCTTGCGTTGCCGGAACTCGTACCCATGACAATAGGGACAATGTACTACGGATATTCCCCAACATTCAGCGAAGCCCGGAATAGCCGGCATAAGATCTTTGATGCCCGTGGCAAAAACCAGCTTGATGCTTTCGAACACTGAGCCTGATCGTGTAGTGATCTCAAAACCCCGCAGCGTCCTCGTTCCCGACACAGCAAGCCCATCGTGAAACTCAACCGTACTATATTGAGCGACTTGCATTCGTGCGGCGGCTGTTATTTCAGCAGGCGTGCTGCCATCGTGCGTGACAAAATTGTGCGCGTGAGGCGTCTGTCGATTGCATGGTAAACCGCTATCGATGACCAGCACTTTGCGCAATGATCTACCGAGAGACATGGCGGCCGACAAGCCCGCATAGCTACCACCAATGACGATGACGTCGTAGTCTTTTTGAGATGACATTTTTGAATGTTGAAGTAGAGCGCTCCCGCGGGACAAGTTCAGCTATTGGTCTCATAGCGGGGGAGTACTTAGTTCAACAATGACCTTTGGTTAATAGTTTCAGGATCAGATTAGTGTTATGCATTCAAAAAACGTCAGTCGGCGCCGAAGCGAGGCCAGTTGATACAAAAGACTGTACGGGCTACCTCATAGTGCGAATTGCCATACGTCAATGCGTTACTTCAAGGCTTCTTTCAAAAACAATAGCGTATGTTCCCATGCCCGCTTCGCCATGATCTCATTGTAATCGGGTGACTTAGGATCGGTAAAGGTGTGCTTCGAGTATGCATAGGTCACAATCTGCCAGTCTGCCTTCCCTTCGTTCATTTCGGTCACCAGCTTCGACATATCCTCCGGCGTCACACCCTTGTCTTCCGCCGGATTCTCAATGAGAACTTTCGCATTGAGCGGACCATTTGTCCGATCCGCCGCCTTGCCCAAACCACCGTGAATGCAGACAACGCCAGCGACGGGAAGGTTGCCCCGCGCTGCCTCCAGCGCACCCGTGCCCCCAAAACAATATCCGATAACGGCGATCTTTTTTGCATCGGCCCCTTCTTTCTTCAACTGCTCTAATGCCAGCGTAATTCGTTTCTGATACGCCGCATAGTCACTCCGGTACGTTCCGGCCGCCTTTCCCGCCGCAGCATTGTCTGTGGGAATGTTGCCTTCTCCATAGATGTCTGCGATGAATGCAACATAACCCTGTTTTTGCAGATTCAGAGCAGCTGTTTTTGCCTCCTCGTCAATGCCTTTCCATGCAGGAAGTATTAATACGCCTGGCAGGTTCTTACCGGTGTTATTAGTTACGAGTCCGTTCAGTTTCTGTTGACCGTCAGAATAGGCAATGGGTTTGAGATCCTGCGCAGTGCCTGTGAAAGCCACGCAAACTGCCACCAGCGATAGCAGGGAGAATTGATACTTGCTCATAGAAAGTGGTTAAGATGATTCAACCAAGTTAAATACTTTCGCAACAAATCTGCCACTCAAAAAAGATAAATGAAAACTTGCCGGCCGGTCGTGGCCCAGCAGATACACACCGTTCTATAAAATTCCTGCGGGGAGCTATGCGCTGGTCACTCCACTTTCTGGATGAACACGCCATTGAAGAAAGAATTGGAACACGCAACAGGGGATCGGGAAGATTAAATGCCCGCAGTTCAATCGCCGCGTCGGGAACCGGTAACTCCATGCAAATCGACAACGAACAATCGCTGTATGGCCACAAAAATGAGGCATTTCATACATATCGGCACCGTTAATGAAAAATGCGCCTTGTCGAACCACCGATATCCATAAATTTACCTCAATGGCCACCAGAAACAGCCTTATCATAAAAAACATTCGTCGCGCACTATGAGGCAACTAAGGAGCTATGCGCTTTTACTGCTGGTGCTCGTTGTTCAGGGGATACAAGCACGTGCCAATACGTCAACGGCCGTCGAGTCCGAACAAGACACGACTACCTTGCGTCAACTTACCGCACAGGGAAGGGCACTCCTTTATCAGCGCCCTGATACCGCGTTACTCATGCTGATGGAGGCAACCAAGCTGGCTGAACGACTGCACCAGCCCGCGATGCAGGCAGAAAGCATGGCCTGGTCGGCGGTAGCTTACTATGTGTTGGGTGAGTATGACCAGGCGATGCCCTTATTTATAGAAGCGCGCAGGCTCGCCGAAGAAACACAAAACCACAACGGACTCGCTACAGCATTAAACGGCATGGGTCTGATCTATCAGACCCAGCACATGTATCAAAAGGCCATCTCGCTTCACAAGCAAGCCATCATCCACGCACGCTCCATTCCCAACATGGAGCGCGTAACCGCAAACCGCTTTAACATCGGACTCGCCTTCGATGAATTGGGACAATATGACAGCTCGCTGTTTTATCTCAGAGGTGCGCTGCAGCTCAGCCGTGAACATGCGCTTCACAGGCTCCTGCTGATGAGTCTCAACAGGCTGGCCAAGGTGCACTTTCACCTGAAAGCCTATGACAAAGCCGATAGCCTTTACAATGTCGCCCTCAATTACAGCGAACTCGAAGACAATTGGGAGAAATGTTTTTCGTGGGCAGGTTTGGCCGAGCTAAACGATGCCCAGGGTCGTTATAGATCGGGTATCGAGAATGGTCTCAGAAGTCTCGCCATCGCCCGACAAATGCACGCCAAGTGGGACGTGATCCACGCCGCTCAGATTCTGTCACAACTCTACGCCCATCAGCACGCGTTTGAACAGGCCTATGAGATGATGAATACTGCCCAAGCATACAAAGACAGTGTCTTCAATGAGGAAAAGGAAAACAAACTGAACTACATCGAGCTCAAGGAGACTGAATTGGCCAAGGCCAGGCTTGAACATGAAAATGTGATCCAACTGGGGAAGATCAAGGAGAAGAATTCACAAATCATCATTGCGGTGATAGTAGTCGGCGCCTTGTTGATCGTTGTCCTGATCATAAACTCGCGCCAGCGACACAAGGCACTCCTGAGCAAGCAACTGCTGCTCATCAACCAGATGATGGAGCGTCAGAATAACATGGTTGAAAAACAAAACAAGGAACTCCTTGAATTGAACCAGACTAAAAACCGGCTGCTTTCAATCATCAGCCACGACATGCGTGGCCCCTTCAACACGCTGCGCAGTATGCTCGAACTGCTCCGAATGGGAGGTCTGGACGAGTCACAACAGCAAATGGTGTTTAAAGATCTATCCGAAACCTTCCGTTCGGTATCGGGAACGTTGGAGGGTTTGTTGCAATGGGCGCACAGTCAAATGAATGGCCTTGAAGCAACGCCTCAGGTACTGGCCGCAGATGATATTATTGAAAAGGCTGTTCATTTTTGGGAGCCCTCGGCATTTAAAAAGGCGCTCAGAATTCATCATAAACCGCGGGGACATGCGGTTTACGCCGACGGGCAAAAGCTGGAAACCGTGGTCAGGAATATCGTGGGAAATGCCATCAAGTTTACGCCATCGGAAGGGAGCATTTCCATTGACACCGTGCAACGCGATAACCGTACGGGTATCGTTGTGCGTGATACGGGTATGGGCATGCCTTCCGGGATGCGCGACGGTATATTTACTTTCCAAAAGGAAAACAGGCGTGAAGGAACGTTGCGCGAAAAGGGAAGCGGCCTGGGGTTAATGATCTCGCATCAGCTAACGCTTAAAAACGGAGGCGATATTGAAGTGGAATCAGAAGAGGGAAAGGGTTCAACGTTCACGATCTGGCTGCCTTCGGAGAAGCCCGGTGAATGACGCGCATGAAGTGTGTTTTCTATAAGATTAGTTATCACGCAGGTACCGGTGGTTATAGGACGATGCGCAGTAGACTCAAATGCTCCCTAGACTCCGCGTATGATGGATTTTCTTAGGGGATAACCTTCACGCCGTCCTACTTACGCCACATCGGCGAGTACTTACCAAAGTTGTGTTTGTTAAACAGCTTACAAACGCCGCATCCTACGACGTCAACGCCGTAGCCTATCCAGCCGATGGCGTTAAGGATTGTCTACTACAGCCAGCATATTACGAGTTAGCGTTCAGGCTTCTTCAGGTACCTCAGCTATTTTCCGCATGATCGCTAAGAGGATGTCCGATTTCCCAAATGTGACCAAAGGGATCCGACAGCTTCCCGATCTTCCAGAATTCCTCGACCGTCACGGGACAAATCTGTCTGGCCCCCGCCTTTAGTGCGTGTTCGAAAATTGTGTCAGGATCGCGTGTGGTAAGCACCATCCTGACCGCTGTGCCACCGATGGTCGTCGGACTTAGATTCTGAAATTCGGGTTCTTCATCGCCTATCCAGAAATCAGCACCTTCAATGGACAGCCGGGACGTGACTTTGCCATTGGGAGCGTCATACCTGGCGATTACCGCAGCGCCAAAGGCGGTTACATAAAAATCGATCGCATTTGCGCCATTGGCTACCACGAGAAAAGGCAAGAGGGTTACGTTGTGCGGCTTCATAAAGTGTAGTTGTTATTTTCATTGGCGGATGCCCACCGATTGGAATAAATCAACCTGCCAAAACATAAGGGCGCTCTGGTATCCTTGATCCCAAATACTGATCATCCTTCCACATTATCAGATACGACCCGCCCCATACTTTGTTCGGATCGGTCTTCGGTCATTTTTTTAATCGTTAACGTTTCCGCCCGCAATCGGTGACTCACCACGGCGTAGCCTCACCAATATAAGCATCGGACTCCTTCTGAGATAATATTATTCCATTTGCGTCAATCAGGACTGAATTTCTATCTTACTCAGCCTTAACCTGAACGACATGAGATCGCTACTCCTCGCCGTCCTCCTATTTGCCTGCGCTGCTGCGCGGTCACAATCGTCCTTCACGCTGGAATCCGTCAAGAGTTACCCCTTCCCGACCGAACTTACCTCCTCCTCCCAAGGATCGCGTATTGCCTGGGCGTTGAATGAAGTCGGGAAAAGAAACGTGTACGTTGCCGAGGGACCCGATTTCCAACCGCGGAAACTAACGGACTACACGGAAGATGATGGCCAGGAGATTACCAGCCTGTCGATTTCGGCGGATGGCAAGTGGGTCGTTTTTGTACGGGGTGGCGACCATGGTGCTAACTGGGACGATACCCTGCCCGTCAATCCTTCGTTCACTTCACAACCCAGTAAGGTGCAACTGATCAGTATTCCCTTCGCGGGAGGAGAAGAGAAGACGTTGGCAGAAGGCGACGAACCTGCCCTATCACCGCATAGCGACATCGTTGCGTTCGTCAAGGGCGGACAGGCGCACGGCGTTCCCATCGACGGATCAACGCCCGCCAAGAGCTTGTTCACCACGCGCGGCAGTGTCGGTTCCCTGGAATGGTCCCCCGACGGATCGAAGCTGACATTCATTGCCTCGCGCGACGACCACGCCT
>DATHKA010000266.1:0-9827 GCA_035489615.1 Chryseolinea sp. | reverse complement strand
CTCCTGGTGACCACGCGACTACGCCGGCAACGGAGAACATTGCACCTCCGGTATCCGAGCGCGATGCCAGTGACGTCGCTGAAAGTACGCAGCCCGAGTTAAACAATGATTCAAAGTCAGCTCATAGCAAGGCAACCGATTCGGTAGCGCCCGCCGCTCGAAATGTATTCGAACCTTCGGAAGAGACGAAGGCCATTGAGCCGGCCACCGCATCGGATTCCGGAAAAGGCGCTGCAGGAGTCGTGACTACACCGTCTATCGCGATCGAGGCAGGCATCAATGGAAACAACGGCAAGTATAACTTCCACTATCAGTTCAAAGACAACAAGCTGTTCCTGTATGGTGTGTTCGAAAAGAACCTCTATGAACTGATGGAATTTTTCAGCAACAACAAGCGTACGCTGTTCCTCTACTACAAGAACAACTACTATTTGCTGAATGAAGATGACAACAAGATAAAGCGCCTTGCTCCAATCTCGGATCCTGCCATGGTCAGGAAGTTGAAAGACTACAGAGCTGCTCGTTAGTATTAAGGCCTGAGCCCTGGGTTGTCCTTAGTACGCTGGTATTTAGTTCGCGCAGAGCTAAAGACTTGCATACTAAGGACAACTCAGGGCTCAGGTCTTAATACTAATGACTAATTTCCATTTTTCTTCTAAATTTGCCGGGATATGGAACAAGCAAGAGGCACGAAGAAGCTGGGCGGATACCCTGCCGTTGCAGTGGTGATCAGCATCACCCTGTCGCTAATCGTGATGGGCCTTTTGGGGATTCTTCTGCTTTACTCTGGCGCGCTTGAACACAAGATCAGAAATGACATTCGCGTACAGGTTTATCTCAAATCCAACCTGACTGAAACGCAACGCCTGCAAATTGAAAACAAGCTGTTGTCGCAAGATTATGTCAGCAAGGAACCTGGCTCCATAACGTTTGTCTCGAAAGAAGAGGCGGCCAAGAAGGTCATTGAGGACACCGGCCAGGATTTCGAAAAATTGCTCGGCGACAATCCGTTAAAAGAGGCTTACCTGGTAACTATCAGCCCCGATTTTCAAACCGTTGCCCAGATTGATAAGATCAAAGAGGAGATCCAGGCCATGAATGGCGTCTTTCAGGTATTTTACGTGGAGGAGTTTATTCAGTCGATCAACACGAACGTAACCACGATCAGCATTATTCTGCTGGCGATGATTTTAATCCTTCTCATCACCGTTGTGCTCCTTATCAACAGCACGCTTCGCCTGGCGATGTTCTCGCAGCGGGCGCTGATCAGAAGCATGCAGTTGGTTGGAGCGAAGAACTGGTTTATTCTAAAGCCCTTCCTGGCCCGCGCGTGCAGCTATGGATTATTGGCGGGCATATTGGCGGGCGGGCTTCTCTGGGGCCTCTCACAGTATGCGCAACGCGAATTTCAAGACCTCGCCATCCTCCATAACCAGGAACATTTCACCAAGCTGCTCGGCGCATTGTTATTAATAGGAACGGTGGTTGCGGTGATTAGCACGCTTTTTTCCGTACGCCGCTACCTGCACACGTCCCTCGACCAACTTTACTGAAAAGCATTTTATCATGGAAAGCAAACTCCCTTTTGGAAAGAAGAACTACCAGCTGATGGTCATCGGCATCCTTACGCTTGTCGCTGGCTTCATCATCATGTCGCTCGAATCCAGCCAACATGGTTTTGGTTTCCTCGGACTGACCCTGGGTCCTATTGTGGTCATGGCGGGTTTTGTCATCGAGATCTTCGCCATTCTTCATAAGCCTACCCGCTAGGGATACCGTAATCGAGATGAGTATCATTCAAGCCATCATTCTGGCAATCATCGAGGGCCTAACGGAGTTCCTACCGGTTTCATCCACGGGACACATGATCATTGCTTCGTCAGCTATGGGCATCGCGTCTCATCCCTTCACGAAGCTTTTTACGGTCGCCATCCAGTTCGGGGCGATTGTTTCTGTGATTGTTCTTTACTGGAAGCGATTCATTCCGGGCAAGTCGATCGCCGAGACGTTTCAGTTCTATTTGAAGTTGCTGGTGGCCTTTCTGCCAGCCGCCATCATTGGATTTTTATTCGACGACTACATCGATGCATTGTTGGAACGCGTTGATGTAGTGGGCTATGCCCTGGTGCTGGGTGGCTTCATCTTTCTGTACCTTGACGCCATCTTCAAGAAGAACGAATCAGAAACGCGCGAAGAGATTTCGTACGGGCAGGGACTCAAGATTGGCCTGTTCCAAACCATCGCCATGATACCAGGCGTATCGCGGTCGGCGGCGACTATTATTGGCGGCCTAACCCAAGGTTTGAATAAGCGCACCGCGGCAGAGTTCTCCTTTTTTCTGGCCGTTCCCACCATGTTTGCCGCCACGAGCTATAAGTTATTGAAGTTTTATCTCGACGAGGGTACGGTGAGTTCTCATGAAATGGTGCTGTTGGGCGTGGGCAATATTGTCGCGTTTGTCGTGGCCTGGCTCGCCATCAAGTCGTTCATTACCTTTCTTACGCGCCACGGCTTCAGGATATTCGGCATCTACCGCATCGTAGTGGGCGGCATCATCCTCGTTTTGTATTACCTCGGTGTCGGTCTTACGATCGTATGATGGAGGCAACGGGCAGGGTATTGCTCATCAACAAGCCCCTGGAATGGACATCGTTCGACGTTGTCAATAAGATCCGCTTTAAACTCAAGACGAAAAAAGTCGGCCACGCTGGAACGCTCGACCCGCTGGCCACCGGACTGCTGATCGTGTGCGTGGGCAAGATGACGAAGTGCATCGACGAGTTCATGGGCCTTGAAAAAGAGTATACCGGCAGTTTCACGCTCGGCCAGGTTACGGCTTCTTACGACCGGGAGACGCGTGTTGAACAAACCACAGACATTTCTCACCTTACCGAAGACATGATTCGCGAAGCCACGAAAGCATTCTTCGGGCGCATTCAGCAACTTCCGCCGGCGCACTCGGCTATCAAAATTAAAGGTAAACGTGCCTACGAGTTCGCGCGTCAGGGCAAGCCGGTTGAACTAACCCCGCGGGAAGTCGAGATCACCGCATTTGACATTACGGAAATTCAACTGCCCAGGGTATTGTTTAGGATCGTGTGCTCCAAGGGCACTTACATACGGAGCATCGCGCGCGATTTGGGTGTGGCATTGGGCGTTGGTGCGCACCTGAGCAGCCTTTGTCGCACGCGGATTGGACCCCATAGACTCGAGCAGGCAATAGACATAAACGACGTGGCCATTGATCCACGCGATGTGCTCACTTAAATTTGATCGTAAATGAGGATCGTTTCATGAAGATCTATCACGGCATCGAAGATTTTGTGCGGCTGGAATGTGCGGTGGTTACCAGCGGCACTTTCGATGGCGTTCATGTCGGTCATCAGAAGATACTGCAGCGCCTGCAGGAGACTGCTCTGAAGATGGGCGGAGCAACGGTAGTGATCACTTTCTGGCCTCATCCCAGGCTCGTTCTCAACCCGCTGGATACTCATCTGAAATTGCTCAGCACCTTCGAAGAAAAGGCAGAGAGGCTCCGAACGTATGGCGTTCAACACCTGCTCCGCATTCCTTTCACAAAAGAGTTCTCGCAACTTTCCTCCGGCGAGTTCATTCGCAACATACTCGTGGATGCAATTGGTACCAGCAAGCTCGTCATTGGCTACGATCACCACTTCGGAAAGAATCGCGAGGGAAGCTTTGAGCAACTGAAGGAGAATGGTCCCCAGTATGGTTTCGAGGTAGAAGAAATCCCGCGGCAGGATGTAGACCACATCGGCGTTTCATCGACGAAGATCCGTGAAGCGCTGGAGGCAGGAGACGTGCAAACGGCCACGCATTTGCTCGGTCGCCCCTATAGCCTGACAGGACGCGTGATCATGTGCGACCGCATAGGCCGAACGTTGGGCTACCCCACTGCGAACCTGGAAATAGACAGTGCCCATAAGCTGGTTCCAGCCGACGGCATTTATGCCGTGACGGTTCTGTATGACCATCGCGTCTTCAAGGGGATGCTGTACATTGGCAATCGCCCAACGATCGGCGGAGTGACGCGGTCCATAGAAGTGCACCTGTTCGAATTTGAAGGCGATCTTTACGGAGAAACGCTCACCGTATTCCTGCATCAGAAAACGCGGGAAGACATCCGTTTTGAGAACCTCGATCAACTGAAGCAACAATTGGATCAGGACAAGAAGGACACGCTACAAGCGCTGGAAACGATACCCTTGTGGAAGTAAGCCCACCCAACAAACTCTGGTCGCCGTCAACAGCCATGGCGGAGAATGCCAACATCACGACATTCAGTCGCTGGTTGGCGTCAACCCGTGGATTGAATTTTGCGAACTACCCCGATATATGGCAATGGTCGGTAGATGAACCCGACGCTTTCTGGAAATGCCTCGTCGATTTTTTTCGCGTGGCCTTCGATGGTGTTCCCGACCCCGTTACCAACGGTATGGCTATGCCCGGGACTCGTTGGTTCGAGCGGCTGTCGTTGAGCTACGCAGAGCACGTCTTCAGAAATGGCACGGACGAAGGCATCGCGATCATCGCCACGAATGAAAGAGCAGAACAGCAGGAAATAACCTGGAAAGCGCTCCGTCAGAAGGTCGCGTCCTGCCAGGAGCATCTGCGGAAGCATGGCGTCGTGATGGGTGATCGCGTGGTCGCTTACCTTCCCAATACGATCGAGGCAACCATCTCGTTTCTGGCAGCAAACGGGCTTGGCTGCGTCTGGTCAAGCTGCTCTCCCGATTTTGGTGTCGCGGCCGTTAATGAGCGTTTTGCGCAGATCAATCCCAAAGTGCTCATGGCTACTACGCAATATGCCTACGGTGGAAAAAACTTTGATACACTGGGGGCTGTGCGGGACATCGTCGGGGCGCTGTCCTCGCTTGAACAAGTAATTCTGGTGACGAATGCCGAAGGGCCGCATAACCTTTCTTCGCTTAGTCTCCCCGTTGCAGTTTTCCATTGGTCCGACGTGATGGCGCACGGCGAGGCGGAGCTCGAGTGCCGACGAGTACCCTTCAATCATCCCCTGTGGGTGCTTTATTCCTCGGGTACTACGGGCAGGCCGAAGGCAATCGTTCACAGCACGGGTGGCGTCCTGCTCGAACACCTGAAATATGGCGCATTTCACAACGATTTCAAGAAAGGTGAACGCTGCTTTTGGTTCACGACTACGGGATGGATGATGTGGAACTACATCCATGGAAGCCTGTTAGCGGGCTGTACGCTGATATTGTTTGATGGCAGCCCTGGCTATCCCGACCTCATGACGCTTTGGAAGCTGGCCGACGAGCAACGCGTAGCGCACTTCGGTGTAAGCGCGGCGTTTATCCTGTCTTGTCTTCGTCAACGGCTAACGCCGGGAATGATCCTACCCCTCCACTCCTTGCGCTCTATCGGATCCACGGGCAGTACGCTGCCGGCCGAAGGGTTTCAATGGATCTACGAGCATGTCAAGCAGGACGTATGGTTGTCGTCGATGAGTGGCGGCACCGATGTGTGCAGTGCATTTGTCGGAGGGAATCCAACGCTGCCGGTATACGCTGGTGAAATTCAATGCCGGGCGTTAGGATGCAGTCTGTTCGCTTTCGACGACGAAGCAAGGCCTGTCACCGAGACCGTTGGCGAAATGGTTATTACGAAACCTATGCCCTCGATGCCCCTCTTTTTTTGGAACGACGAAAATCGAACCCGGTACCGCGAGAGCTATTTCGAAACGTACCCCGGCATTTGGCGACATGGCGATTGGATCCGCATCACGGATCGCGGCGGCGTAATAATATATGGCCGGTCGGACGCCACATTGAATCGCGGCGGCGTGCGCATAGGTACCAGCGAAATTTACAGTGCTGTCGACCTGGTGCCCGAAGTGCGCGACAGTCTTATCGTTTGCATCGAAAGAGAAAACGGCCAGTTCTGGATGCCGCTATTTGTGGTGATGCAGCCCGGTGTGGCGCTTACGGAGGAGATTAAAACCCGGATCAACCAATCGCTCAAATCAAACTTCAGTCCCCGGCACGTGCCCGACGAAATCCTTGAGGTTCCTGACATACCTTATACCATCAGTGGCAAGAAGACGGAAACCCCGGTAAAGAAAATTCTGCTGGGTGCAAACCCCGCCAAGGCGATGAACCGGGATGTGCTTAGAAATCCGCAGGCGATGGACTTTTTCGTGGCCATGGCCGCCTCACGCTAGTACGCGTGTTAACGGCCTGCACAAGTTCTCCTAAAAAAACCGCGCCACCCTACGGTTCAGAAAGGTCGTACGCCATAACTTCGCGCCCTATGAAGACATCGACCATCAACTTTACCGTAGAGCTGGATCAAAACAACGTCCCCGAGAAGATTCTTTGGGATGCCACAGAAAAACCCGCAGAAGGCCAGTCAGAGACCAAGGCCATCAGCATTTCACTGTGGGATCACACGCAAAAGAACACCTTGCGCATCGATTTGTGGGCCAAAGACATGCCCGTTGAAGAAATGAAGCGATTCTACATTGACTGCCTCGGCGGTTTGGCGCAGAGTGCGCTCACGGCCACGGGCGACGAATACATGTCGCAGGAAATCAACGCCCTTTGCCAGAAACTGGTAGACCATCTGCGCAAAGCCTGATCAACTATTGGCCTACCGGAAACCACTGACTTTCCATTGAAGTGGCTTTCTGACGGCGCTCAAACGATTGTTTTTCGTTAATTTTTTGTATTTTAATACACGTCTGCGGGACCGTACCGTTGGATCGGGCAACTCTTTAACGATTCACTATGAGCAAATTCTACAGGATCGCCTGCACTCTTTGGTTGTGGGGCATAGCGTCGCTGGCAATGGCGCAAACTTCTATCTCAGGCAAAGTTGCCGATGCTTCCACCGGAGAAGCGCTTGCCGGCGTCAACATCATTGTCAAGGGTACTGTACTTGGAACCATCTCTGACACGGAAGGGCAATTCAATCTCAAAGCCAAGGACGCGCCGCCGATTACACTGGTCTTCTCTTACATCGGATACGCCACCCAGGAGGTTCCCATTTCGCAAGCAACCACGGAAGCGTTGGATATCAAGCTGTCGGAGCAAACTGTATTGGGCCAGGAAGTTGTCATCTCTGCGTCGCGCGTCGAAGAAAGCATCCTGAAGTCTCCGGTAACCATCGAGAAGATCGATTTACTGGCGATAAGACAATCATCAAGCCCTGACTTTTACGATGCCTTAACGAACATCAAGGGAGTTTCCGCGAATTCCGGTAGTCTCAATATGACTAGTGTAAATACCAGAGGGTTTGCCACGATCGCCAACGTCAGGTTTGTGCAATGGGTAGATGGAATGGACACACAAGCACCGCTGCTAAACTTTCCAACCGGAAGCATTATGGCGCTCGGTGAGCTCGACGCAGAAAGTATGGAACTTATTCCGGGTGCTGCGTCCGCGCTGTACGGACCCAATGCCTTTAACGGCATACTCATCATGCAGAGCAAAAGTCCGTTTGACTATCAAGGCCTGAGCGGACAGGTGAAGCTAGGCATCACTTCATCAGATGCGGGTGGAAGACACCCTCTCGGCCAGTATGCCATACGTTACGCCAAGGCTTTTAACAACAAGTTTGCTTTTAAGGTGAACTTCTCCTACATGAAAGCCACCGATTGGATCGGTAACGATTATCGCACCGACCGCAACAGACCGGAATCGGCCGAAGACTTAAGCGGCACGCAGAATTTTGATGGACTTAACTTGTATGGTGATGAAGTACAAATCGCCACGCCCCTTCCGAGTGTGGGTATTATCACCCGTACGGGCTTCAGAGAAGAAGACTTGCTGGATAACCGCGATGCCAAAACGATCAAAGGAGATGTTGCGCTGCACTACCGTATTACAGACAAAATCGAAGTGCTCTACAACTACCGATATGGTGGCGGCAGTTCGATCTACCAGGGTACGGAAAAATATGTGTTGAGGGATTTCAATCAGCAATTTCACAAGATTGAGTTCAAAGGTGATAACTTCTTTCTGCGCGGCTACTTGTCGGGCACTGACGCTGGCGACTCATATAATCTCACGGCTTTGGGAATCTATGCAAACGAAGCCTTTAGTCCATCCGCTGCAAAGTGGGTTCCCGATTATGTGAAGGCCATGCAGGGATACAAGGAAGATGCCAGCTACAACGGCGATGTTATAGCAGGTGATCCTTCGTCAGCACGTGCCTATGCGGACCGGGTTATTCCGCAACCAGGCACGCCGGCCTTCAGCGACACGATCAACGTTGTCCGACGCAGGTTTTTCCAGCGCACACCACCAGGCGCTTCCTTCTTCGATAATTCAAAGTTGAAGCACGTGGAATTCAACTACAATTTCATGCATGAGATCACCTGGATGGAATTGCAGGTAGGCGGTAACTATCGTCAGTACGATCTTTTTTCTGACGGAACGATTTTTAATGAAGATCCGGACAATGGCACCGATTTTCATCGCATCAGAATCAACGAATACGGCGTGTACACACAGGCTTCGAAGACTTTTGCCGAAGCGCTGAAGCTCACCGCCTCAATTCGCTACGACAAGAATGAAAACTTCGACGGTCAGATCACTCCTCGTGTGTCGGCAGTGTATACATTCAATGACAACCACAACATAAGGACCTCGTTCCAGACGGGGTTCCGCAACCCTGACACACAAGCCCAGTTCATCTACTTTCCGTCCTCCAGCGGAACGCTGCTGGGCAGCACAAAGGCCAATGCGGAACGTTACGGCATTCACAACGGAGGTGCCTATACGCAGACATCCTACAATGCTTATCTCGCATCCGGCGGACGACTGGATGCTAGTTCAGGCGCTCCCATAGGAGGCGATGCCACATTGCTTCAAACATCAACGTTCGATTATGTTCAGCCAGAGCAGTTGTGGGCGGTTGAACTCGGCTATAAAGGAGTGGTAGGCACAAAACTCCTGGTCGACCTGAATGGCTACTACACCAACTACAGAGATTTTATCGGTGGAGGTATTGTGGCAAGCAAGAATGCGACAACACATCAGGGCAACGCCTTGCCTGCCGGTACGCTATTTTCCCCCTATACCAACTCGACAGAAGACGTGAAGTCGTACGGCGTGGGCTTGGGTATCACGTATAATCTGCCCAGGAATTTTGTCTTGAACGGCAGTTGGAATTATGCCGACTTCGATGCCAATGAGGGACCTGAGTTTCGGGCGAATTTCAATACCCCAAAAAACAAGTTCTCAGTGGGAATTGGCAATCGCAAGCTTGCCAAGAACTTCGGCTTCAATGTCAACTACCGTTGGCAAACCGGATTTGAGTGGCAATCGTCTTACGGGATCTGGCAGGTGCCCGAATACGGCGTAGTTGATGCGCAGATAAGCTACAAGGTGAGTCCGATCAAGACAATCGTAAAGATCGGTGGTAACAATATCGGCGGAGGCGATTATCGCACGAACCTGGGTGCTCCTTTCGTAGGGCAACAATACTTCATATCGCTCACTTTCGATGAATTCCTAAACTGACGTGCCATGAGAAACTTCATCAAACTCATATACATTGTTCTGTTCGTGGCTTCCGCGTGTAGTCAGGACGTTATCGACCTGCAGGAACCGGAGGGTCCGGTCGAGACAAACTGCTCAACGGTGACTGCCGGAACGGCTGATTTTTCCAAATTTGTGGCGATCGGGAGTTCTTATGTGGCCGGGTTCCAGGCAGGCGCGTTATTTAACGAGGGTCAGGACAATTCGCTCGCGGCAATTCTGAACAAACAGTTCGAGTGCGCGGGCGCTCCGGCGGAATTTGTTCAGCCGTCTATCAAGACCGCCTACGGATACAAC
>DATHKA010000265.1:0-30374 GCA_035489615.1 Chryseolinea sp. | reverse complement strand
TTGCGTCCCGTCATCAGCGCCGCCCGCGTGGGAGAGCAGATCGCCGTGGTGTGGAAGTTTGTATAGCGCAGACCGTTGTTCGCCAGGCTGTCAAGCGTTGGCGTTTTAATCAGGCCGCCAAACGTGCTGATGGCACCGAATCCCACATCGTCCAATAGGATCCACACAACGTTAGGCGCACCCGCCGTATGCTTATCGCGTTCCTGCCACCACTGTTGCGTTTCCGTCAAATTTCGACCAGTCTTACCCTGATAGGGCTGCACCGGATCGTACTGTGCATAAGTCAACGGTCCAATCAATGTCAGAAACAGAATTGCAATGGCCGACACAAATGTCAGGCGCTTGTTCACGGACAGCGCAACCAGGTCCGAAGAATGGTTGACCGCGTTTACGCTTTCAGGATTGTAGTATTCCATCTGGATAAGGGGATTTTAAAATTTACTTCCACAGGTCATTTTGCACGAGCAATGGATTGTTATCCAACTCGATCTGCGGTATCGGGAACCAGCGGTTTCTATCTACCGCGTTGATCTTACCTGCCGCGTGTAACTTTTCGACGAACACCGGATTACCAGCGGCATCGCGTTGACGAATCAAATCAAACCAACGCTGGTATTCGTAAACCAGCTCGAGTTCTCTATCGAGGTACAAAGAGTCTCTGAACTGCGACTGCGATAGCCCTGGTGTGAGATCCGGCAGCCCGGCCCGGTTGCGTATGCGGTTGAATGATCTGTATGCTTTATCGGTCGGGCCATTCAATTCGTTCTCGGCCTCCGCATGAATGAGGAGAAGTTCAGCGTATCGAAGCAAGGTTACATTGGTTGCGGCTTCTGCCGGAATCGATGCAAACGCTGTCGGATCATAGGTCTTGAAAAAGTAAGGAGTTGAATCCCCGGGGAAGGCAGGATTAGCAATCGGTGAACCGAATTTTGCGCCGTTCCTGGGGTTCACAAAAAGCGTGGCGAAAGTCACCTTGCGGCGTTTGTCACTCTTCTTGAAAAGCTTGTACAAACTGAACGATTTATCAGCACCCTTTGCATAAAAGTTCACCTGATCAGCATAGTTTCCCACGATACCGAAACTGGAAGGAAAACGCGGAAGCGTACGAAAAAAATCGTTCCGTCCCTGCGTCTGAAAATTAGACATGTATTGCGCAGAGAAGATATGTTCCTCGTTATTCTTAAGAGCGGGAAGAAACACATCGGCATAGTTTCTTCGCAAATTGTAATTGAATACCCCCGACCCACCGTCTATTGGCGACAACACTTGCTCGGCAAATACAATGGCATCCTGATAGTGAGATTCGAGCCGTAGGGGAAATGAAGCTTTGGTCAGATATACCTTGGCCAACAATGCCTTTGCTGCGCCCGCGGTAGCCCGGCCAAGATCACCTCCGGAATAAGTATTTGGCAATACCGCCGATGCCTCGATCAGATCCGTTTCAATTTGCGCATATACGGCCGTTGCAGCCGACTTTGCCACATAGTAATCCTGCGCCTTTACGTAATTCTGATTCTCAATGATCAACGGTACATCTCCCCAGAGGCGCACGATATTAAAGTAAATGAATGCCCGGTTAAACTTTGCCTCACCCAAATAACGTTGCTGCAAAGCCGCATTGCTGCCGAAATCTATTTGTGGAATTTTTTCAATAGCCACATTACACTTTTTGATACCCGCGTAGTGTTGCTGCCAGTTCTCATATATGGTGCGGTTCGTAGAGGAGTGATTGTGCACGGAAAGTGAACGAACGTCGGCGTTGGTTGCTCCGGGACCAGGATACTGCTCATCGGTGGCAAATTCCATCCCAACCTGAAGCAGAGAATTGTAGGCTGACTGACCAGAACCATTGGGACCGCCCGCATTATAGAAGTAGTACGTAGCGTTCACCGCGGTCAACGCATCCGCTGGTGTCTTGTAGTATTGGTCCTCAGAGATCGTTGACTTTGGTTCTTCCGCAAGAAAATCTGCGCACGAAACCGCTATCACTACGACGAAAGCGAGTAGGGTGGGAGTATATATTCGTTTCATAAATTATGTGCTTATAAATTTGATTGTAGTGAGGCTTATACCACTAGAATGTGAGCTGAACACCCCCCTGAATGGATTTGTTATTGGGATACACGCCGTTGTCGACGCCGCGGTTGATCAGTGCCTGACCTGCCTGGCTCGACTCAGGATCGAAGCCCGTGTAATCTGTCCATGTCCAGTAGTTCTGCGCAGATACATATACGCGCAGAGATTTGATAAATGCCTTCGACAGAATTGACTCAGGGATTCTGTATCCGAAGGATATATTCTTCAAGCGCACATACGATGCATCCTCTATGAACCGGTCTGATACCGTGATAGCGGGATCCTGATAGGCGGCCTTCACATCGGTATCGGTGTATCCGGGATCATCAGCTCCGCGCGTACCCGCAACGCGGTATGCATAGGCAGCAGCAGCCGCGCCATTGTTAGCGCCGTTGTTTAATTCGAGCTGTGCTCTGTTTTGGTTGTAAAGTTTGGCTCCAAAGGATCCCTGGAAGAAGACCGCCAGGTCAAAACCTTTGTAGGAAAAGGTGTTGGTAAATCCGAGGTTGATACCAGGCTGATTTGAAATTACCACCCTATCTCCAGCCTGTGTAATGGCGCCATCACCATCCTGGTCTTTGTATTTTTGAGCGCCTACACCTTTGAACGCCTGTGGCGTTAAGGCGCTTGGACCCTCTTCACCAGGTTGAATCAAACCATCTGTTTCATAAACAATGAATGAGCCCAACGGCTTGCCTACCTCAATCACCGAAGGTGCGTTGGTATTTGGCACAATTCGGGATACGCCGTCACCAATGTCCAGTATCTTGTTTTTGTTTGACGAAAAGACGAAGATCGTATTCCATTTGAACTCACCGGTAACGTTCTGCGAGTTCAGCCCCAGCTCCCATCCTTTGTTCTCCACCTCGCCCAGATTTTGGTAAACTGCCGCCTGCTGACCCGCATTAATGTTACCCCCCACACCGAGACCGGAAGTTCCCGGAACGATAGCACTGAGCAGGAGATCGCTGGTGCGTTTATAATAGAAGTCAAACACGAGATCCACCCGGTTGCTGAACAAACCCACATCAGCACCAACATCCACCTGGAAAGTCTTCTCCCATCCCAGTCCCGGGTTCGGCACGTTGCCGGGCGCATAACCCGATACTGTTTGATTATTGAAATTGTAACGGTAGTAGCTGAGCTGAGAGAGGGACGAATACGGCGGAATAGATTGATTGCCTGTGATGCCCACACTTCCACGCAACTTAAACAAGCTGATGGCATTGACTTGTTTGAGAAAATCCTCCTCATGCAAATTCCAACCCACTGCGGCAGAAGGAAAATATCCCCACTTGTTATCCGATCCGAAACGCGATGAACCATCAGAACGAATCGTAAAGGTCACGAGATATTTCTCGAGCAGACTATAGTTAACGCGTGCCAGCCACGAGGCGAGCGACCATTGTGAGTATGAGCTGCTCGGCGATGTGGGGGTCACGGCAACACCAAGATTATTGTACTCGAAAAAGTCGGACGAAAAGTTTGTTGCTCCGGCCGTTACACCCTCTGACGTCGAGCGCTGCGCCGCGAAACCGGCAACCGCATTAATCGTATGAATATCATTGAGTGTCTTTGACCAGGTAATGGTATTCTCATTCAACCAGTTTACGGTATTCAATGTTCCGATTGAGGCTACACCTTTTTGATTAAGGCCTTCCTGCGTTGAATTGGGCAAATAGCGGTTTTGCTTATTAATGATGACGTCGGTACCCAACAGGACTTTCGCTGTCAAACCCTCGGCAAGTTTATACTCCGCAGAGATGTTGGCGAGTAATCGCTTTGTATCTGAGTCGTTCGTCTGATTGTAGAGCGAGTTGATCGGATTAGCCAACGCCTGATCCAGGCCCGAAACGACTAGAAATGTCCCATCGTTATTGTATATCGGCAGCGCAGCCGGTGACTGAAGCAGGTTCGGCACGATCGCATCCGGCCCGACTTGCGCTGTCATGCTGCTGGCGTTTACATATGACAACAAACGCAATCTGTCACTGAATTGATGATCGATATTGAATCGCGCAGAATATCGCGTGAATCCTGTTTCGCGGATTACTCCATCTTGTTTGAAATAGTTGGCTCCAAACGCCACCTTGGTCTTGTCGCTTCCTGAATAGATAGACAAGCTATGGCTTTGGATCGCCGCTTGTGTGAATGCTGCTTTCTGCCAGTCGGTGCCCACGCCAGCCGTATCCAACGTATAGCCGCCGGCTTCGGCCGCAGCTATAGACGCTGCATTGGCAGATTTTAGATTCGCTACTGCTGTTGCACTGGTATTTTTAGCGGCGTCTTTGCGCAACTGCCACCAATCTCCGGCAGTAAGCAACGGCAGCGTTCGTATAACGTCCTGTACGCCGTAGTATCCATCGTAATGAATGGATGATTCGTTTTCCTTTCCTTTCTTGGTCGTGATAAGTATCACACCATTGGCGCCACGTGATCCATAGATGGCTGTGGCGGATGCATCTTTCAAGACGTCTACCGATTCAATATCGGCAGAGTTGATCGAGGACATGGGATTAATTTTAGGGCCGTTGGTAATTCCCGCATCAGCAATGCTGTAGTCATTGTTCACCGGAAATCCATCAATGACGTAGAGCGGATCGCTGGACGCTGTGATCGAGTTGCTGCCCCGGATCTGCACACTGACACCACCGCCCGGTTGACCTGATGTTTGTGTTACGATAGCGCCGGGCACCGCGCCTTGAAGCAGGCGCTCAACGGAAGCCACGGGCTGTGCTTTCAATTCGGCAGGAATTGATGCAACAGACCCGGTAATGTCGCGGCGTTTGATTTCCCCATAGCCGATTACCACCACTTCGTCGAGGATGTTATCAGACTTCAGTGCAACCTCGAGGGCCTCCTCGCTCAATTCATAAACTTCAACATCCTGCGGCTTGAACCCCACAGAATTAACCACCAGCGTGATGGGCAATTCGCCAGTCGCTTTGATGGAGAAATTTCCCTCTACATCTGCAACGGTAGCGGTATTGGTACCTTTTACAAGGACGGTTGCGCCAGGTAATGGTCCACCAGCGTCATCCTTTACCACTCCGCGAATGACTTCCTGTCCAAATGCGGCAGTAAAGGACAGCGTCAATAAAATGACGGGTAAAATTCTTCTCATGTATTTAATGAATTAGGGCTGTGTGTTTTATTTAGTTGACGGCCACGTCGAACTTGGCCTTCTCCGCCTGAAGCCGCTTTGAATCGAGTTTCAGAAAGCCGTACGCTGAGAGCGCCTCCTGACCATTTTGTGCGACCCACTGCAGAAATTTCAGTGCTTCATCGTTCGTGCTGCTCCTGGCAATAGACAGGTGAAGAAACTCTAACGGAACATTCTTCAGTTCTTCGCTTTCGAGCTTATCGAGAACAGTATCAAGATTATCATAGAACCGCTCATCGGCGCCAACTTTCCCGTTGTCGTCGGCGTCCACCGGGATGATGGTAAGTCCTGCCAGGGGACGTCGCGTCTTCAGATCGAAGAGAAGTCCCGGCACGTTATAGGAAATACCGGTGCTATCTTTAAGCAATGCTTTCACCAGGTGCTCGTCCGCGCCCGAAATAGCCTTGCCCTTGATGTTGTTTTGTTCATAGCCGAAATATTTCGCAAAAGTGATGGGCGCACCCGCCTTTTGCAGGCGCGTGTAGATGGTGAACGGTGACTTTATCTCCTTCTGCTTTTTCTTGTCAGCGTAGATATCATTGAAGTAGATCTGCTTGATAAGATCCGACGTCAGACCCTTCTCGCCGAATTCCGAAGCAAAGGCGGAATTTGCATTAGCCACGGGTAACAGCGCATAGCGACCGAGATACAGGTATTCTCTGGATTCTTTGGTTTGCGCATCGGGTTCGTACGCCTCAATGAGCAAGTCATATTTTGCAGGATCTGTCGTAGTTCTTGTTTCAATTACGACCTGTACGGTCGGGTTAGCAACTTTATAGGCTTCAATCCACTTCTCCAGAAGCGGATAGGAAAATCGAACGCCGGTGATCACGACCTTCTTTTCGGCTGACTGTGCCAGAACAGTGTGCCCCGTCAAAAGGAGAAAGTAAATGGCCAATAAGGAAATGAATGATTTCATGTTGGTGTAAATTCAGCGGTAAATCAGCAGTATATTAAACAGGATGGGTGGCCACGGAATGCACCTTTGTTTGCAGACATACCACCAATACGACTGAAAGCATGGGGTGCATCCGAAAGCCATATAATTGCTATTCGCAACAGCGGATAGCCAATACGTTGATCAACAGCAACAACAGCCGCTCAACGAAAGCAGAAACTTTTTTGAAGACGCGACAACTCCACGGTTGCCGACAGCCGAAATGTTTTTCATCGGTTCTTTACGTTTTATAGTTCCAATTCTTAATTGGTAGGTGTTAGCACCTTGTCCTTGGTGGTGACAGGTTGCTAGAGGTTCATCGAGCCTATTCTCTCCCCTCTTCTGTATAAAATCAATCTGGTGGGAATTGATTTATCTACTAAATCGATAGACAAATGTAGCTTAACTCATGAAATTAGCAAGTGTGCCCGGCCGATTTTTTTATAGCCTTTCCTCTTCACACCAGTCCGGAGGGTTATCGCATCCATTTCATACGTGTGCGCTTTGATAAAATGGCGTTGCCACACACAACTTTTTTTTTCAAAATCGATTGGCCCTGCATTATCTTTGCCTTAAGCATCGCGCCACCGGCGATCGAACGCATGCATCTCATCGCGTCTAATACAAGCCATACACATTTAGCATTCGTCAATCAAATCGTGCCATGTTCAGGTCAATCTTGCCAGTCGCCCTCGCCTTTACTTTCCTTTCGGGTTGCACGACAAAATCCGGGTATAGCAGAGAGGAGCTGTCACAATACGAACAGGAAATTAACGCCTGGCATACACACCGCCTGCAGCAGGTGAAAGCTCAGGATGGCTGGCTCAACCTGCTTGGTCTTTATTGGCTGGAGACGGGGATCAATACCTTCGGAAGCGGAGCTAACAATCAGGTGGTGTTTCCGGATAGCACCTTGGAAGAACAAGCGGGATATTTTCTGGTAGAGCATGACCATGTGGAAATGCAACTGAACCAGGATACCAGGGCCATGATAAAGCGGAAGCCGGTTAGAAACGAAACCATTTTTTACGCGGATTCAATTAAACAGCCACAGGTTGAAAATGATCGTATCGCCTGGACAATCATCCGGCGCGATGGAAAATTCGGAGTGCGCGTGCGCGACCTAACGATGCAAGCCGTGAAGAACTTTAGGGGCGTGGAGCGATTCCCGATTGATCCTGAGTACCGTGTCGAGGCCACCTTCGTTCCCGCTGAAGGAAGAACCATTGACATCACCAATGTTCTCGGACAAACAACGTCCCAGAATTCGCCGGGCACACTAGTTTTCACGTGGAAAGGGGCTGAGCAAACGCTTGACGTACTGGAAGGTGGAAAAGAAGAATACTTCGTCATCATTGCCGACGAAACCAGTGGAAAGGAAACCTATGCCGGTGGGCGTTATCTCTATGTGAAACACGCCGATGAAAGGGGGAAGGTTGTACTCGACTTCAATAAAACCTACAACCCTCCGTGCGTTTTTACACCGTACGCAACGTGCCCGCTACCTCCACATCAGAACATCCTACCCTTTCGGGTCCTCGCTGGTGAAAAGGTTTACAATCATGATCTATCGCCTACTGCCGAGCGTGCCACGGCGAGCTTAAAGTGCCTTGCCCTGGTGTTGTAAATGCACGGGCCACGAGTGGCGTGCAGTTCGCTGCGCAACGAGTCGACTCAGCGCTGAAGGCTATAGGAACAACCTACCTCTCATCCATTTCGTGGAGGAAGGAAAGCAGGTGCTCAGTGTATTGCCCTGGACGCTCTACCATCGGTAAATGCCCGCAGGCATCTACAAACCGGACTGTGCCATGAGGAAGCAAGTCGTGAAATTGCAATGCCACTTCCGGCGTCGTGATCTTGTCCTGAAGGCCCCATATCAGCATTACAGGGTGCGTCAACGACCGCAAAATCTCACTTACCTCGGCCTCCTGCGAGGACTGCGCAAAGTATTTTACGTGCAACCCGTTAATAGAATTGTTCATGGTTTGGTACACACTGTTTACGAGGTGAAACGAGGCGTACTTGTTCTCATAAAAGACCTGTTTTATCTGTTCACGGATGGTTGAATAGTCCATACTGTAGATGATATTTTCTGACAGCCCCGAGCTGCCGGAAAGCACAATACGGTCCACCTGTTCCGGAAACTTATTGGTATAGCACAACGCTACCTGACCTCCCAGATCAGTTCCCACCAATGTCACATGCGTTAGCTGATGCCAGTCGATAAATTCAGCGAGAGCGTTCACGAGATTGTCAACGTGCGTGCGAAATATCGGCTCCCCAAAGAATGGCAGCCGCGGTACGATCACCCGGTAATTTTCCTGAAGCGCCTGAATAGTCGGACGCCACATCGCGAGATTACCAAACAAACCGTGCAACAGAATCACCACCGGGCCACGTCCTACGTCCATGTAGGCCTGGCTGTAGAGAGGTTCCTTGTACGTGCTCATATTCATGAAACACGGATCAAAGTAAATCCATCACCCCCAGAATATACCTTCGCCAGCTTCGCGCGATATTCGCGTTCGAATGCCATCATTTCTTTTAACTGCCGTTTAAACGATAGCTCTTGATCGAGCCATACGGCTATTTTCTTCAGAAATTTATTGAGCTCATCAAGTGGCTGCGATATGCCCGCAAACACCGAGGTTACCTCAAAGGTGTTATCCTGCTTGTTGAACGAAAATACAAATTCGGGTGCGCGATGAAATTCGAGCAGGCCCTTGATCAGTATGAAATGTGCGCGGTATGATTCCGTAACAGCAAAGGAAAACTTCGCCTTGTCGCCATATTTTAATTGAGACGTGCCCTGGTAAAAAGAGCCCTCCGGTGAAGAAGAATTTCTGAACGACTGTGGCGGCTTAGCCGAGGTAGAAGCACGCTCAGTGGTGGTAGCACTTATGGACAAAGTCGAAGTCGAAGAAGGTGTCAACTTATGGATATCTAATGCACCGTCATTAGACAATGCTGTTGCTGTCTGTGTCATGTTGTTTTGTTTTTTGTTGTTGAATAGAATTGAAACGAAAGCGATGCGGCTAACAACAACAGCACATCTTGCAACGACGGGAATTCCTGGTCTTCATTTGCTGATATTTATATTTCCTCTTATTCAAGGCAGAATGTCGCACCTTGTCAAGCGACAGGTTGCTATGGGATCGCCGAGTCTGCTCTCTCCCCCAATTCTTTATAAATCTTTACAAAGATATTTCTTTTGCCTACTAAATCAATAGGCATTCGGTATTTTTTATTACGCTTTCATAATTTGCTGTAAAAGAGAATGTTACAGCTAGCGCTGGATTTGAAGACCAACGTTTAATCTTGGGATATACAGAATATCAGCCGGAGAATCGGCTCCGAAAAAGCGCCTTTGTTCCAGCCAGAGTGATCTCGCACGGATAAATAAAATTCGCCACCAACCTATAACGGCCGCCGGTCGCGCAGTTTCAGCAGGGTAGCCACCAGGAGATCGACATCCGCACAGGTATTGTAGAATGCCAATGAAGGCCTGACCGTAGTTTCTTGTCCAAATCTCCGAAGGATAGGCTGGGCACAATGATGACCAGCACGCACGGCGATGCCTTCCTCGTTCAGGGCGCTTCCGACTTCTTCCGTACGATAGCCGTCGAACACAAAAGACAACACGCTCGCTTTTTCGGCCGCGGTACCAATCATCCGCAACCCAGGCACATCCCGCATGAGCAGTGTGGCGTATTGCAGCAAATACGTTTCGTATTGGTGAATGGTCTCCATGCCCAACCGGGTAACGTAGTCGATCGCCGCGCCTAATCCTACCGCATCGGCAATATTTCCCGTGCCAGCCTCGAAGCGCGACGGAGCCGGCTGGAATTTCGTGTCTTCAAAAGTTACATCAGCAATCATGTTACCTCCTCCCTGCCACGGCTGTGTTTCGTTGAGGAGCTGTTCCCTGCCATATACCACACCGATGCCGGTTGGTCCAAATACTTTGTGACCCGAAAAAACAAACCAGTCGCAACCCAATGCCTGCACGTCGACGGGCATATGCGAAACGGATTGCGCACCATCCACCAATACACGCGCGCCTGCACTGTGGGCCATGTCCACGATCTGTTTCGCCGGCGTCACGGTTCCCAGCGCATTCGACACTTGCGTGAAGGCAACCAGTTTGGTTTTAGGGCTTAACAACTTCGCGTATTCGTCCAACAATACCTGACCGGTATCATCGACGGGGATTACGCGTATTTTCAAGCCCTTGCGCCAAGCCAGTTGTTGCCACGGTACAATATTGGCGTGATGCTCCAGGTGACTGACGATGATCTCATCGCCGGACTGAAGGAATTGATCTCCCCAGCTCTTCGCCACCAGGTTAATGGCTTCTGTCGCTCCGCGCACAAAGATAATCTCGTTTGGCGACGCTGCATGGAGGAATTGTTGCACCTTCTTACGAGCCTCTTCGTAAGCATCCGTTGCCCTGGCTGCTAACGCATGGGCTGCACGGTGAATATTGGAATTCTCGTGCGCATAAAAGTAGCTGATGCGGTCAATCACCTGCTTGGGCTTTTGGGTGGTTGCTGCATTGTCAAGCCACACAATGGGCTTTCCGTTTACGCGCTCCTGTAAAATGGGGAAGTCGCCCTTCACCTGGTTCACATTGAACGACGGCGGCAACAATCCCAGGCGATCTTTTTCACCGAGATAGGCACGGCTGACATGGCCCTGGCCCCATTTTGATCCTCCGAGTGACTCGACAAAGTAGAATGCCGGAGCCATTGCCGCATCGCCCGGGCTATGCGATGAAATACCCGATGTATCAAACTTAAACAGATCATTCGCCTGCCGCTGCAGATCGTTCTGAAGTGAAAAGTCGCTATAGGGCAAGTCCCGGCTGTTGTCTAGATAAGGCAACGAGCCGCTACTTAAATGATTGAACGACGATGGGCCGATACCGAGGCCAGGCAACGACGGAGGTACAACGGCCGGCATACTGAATGGATGATCAAAAAATGGTGTGCCTTCTGAAATGCCGCTGCCGGCAAGTGAACTGGGAACTACACCCGGTGTTCCCAGGTGAGGATCGACATGGCTGGTCTGGGGGTCGTTGATATTAAAATTCTTTCCATGCTCCGTAACCGAAGGAGAAACGCCACTTCCGGCCACCGATCCGGGCACGACGCCGTGAGTTGTCGTTTTGGTATCTGGCAGCGTCTGTGGTAAAGCGGCTCCAAACTGATTAACCTGTCGGGCATCCGGCGAAACACCGCTGCCTGCTACCGATGCAGGTACCGCGTTAGTATTGCCAAAGTGGGGATCGTGCAAACTCGACTGTGGCTGGCGTACGTTCACGCCGTTGCGCTCCGCAGGCTGATAGGTTGCAGGCCCCGACGGGTGGTGTGCCGGACCCGGTGTACCTGTTGGCAAATTATCAATGGGTACTCCTGCACTACCCTGATCCTTGAACAACGCGTTGGCTAGCTGCTCAAGCACCCGTGCATCCGGGATCATCGGATCGTTAATACTTGTACTCATGGTAGTTGCCTATTTCTACATCGTCGAGTACCGCGATAGCATCATCCACCAGCACCGCCAACGAGCAATACAAAGACACGAGATAGGAAGCAATAGCCTTATCGTTAATTCCCATAAACCGTACCGACAATCCAGGAGATTGCTCGCCGGGAAGCCCGGGCTGATACAGGCCTACGACACCTTGCCGACTTTCACCTGTGCGCAGCAAAAGTATCTTGGACTTGCCGTTTTCGATATTTACTTTATCACAAGGAATCAGGGGAATGCCGCGCCAGGTGATGAACTGCGATCCAAACAATGAAATCGTCGGTGGTGGCACACCTCTCCGCGTGCATTCGCGACCAAATGCAGCAACGGTCAGGGGATGAAGCAGGAAAAAAGCTGGTTCTTTCCATACTTTGGTCAACAGCTCGTCAAGGTCGTCGGGTGTTGGGGGTCCCTTTCTCGTCTTAATACGTTGTGAAGGCGCCACGCTGTGCAACAATCCGTACTCGCGGTTGTTGATCAGCTCACTCTCCTGTCTTTCCTTCACCGTTTCTATCGTCAGGCGAAGTTGTTCACTGATTTGATTGTACGGCTTACTGTATAAGTCGGAAACCCGCGTATGCACATCCAGTACCGTATTGACGGCGCTGAGATTGTACTCACGGGGATCTTCAATATAATCCACGAACGTCTGAGGAAGCTGGCGTTCATCGCGACCAGAGCAATCGACAACAACCTGGCTGGCATCCTTCACCTTGTTGACACGATACACGCCCGATTCCACAGGTATCCAACTCATTAGTCGCGTTAGCCACCTCGGCGTTATCGTCGACATTTGAGGTACGGTGCGGGTAGCAATAGCCAATTGCCGCGCTGCTACATCGCCAAGCGCGGTTTGATTTTTGTTTTCTTCTGCCATGTTAATTCTTCGTTTGAGGGATGTTTATTCCGATCGGGGAAGTTAGTAAAATGTCCGTGGAAGGCGCGCTCATCTGTCCGATAATTAAGCACTACGATGTTATCCCGTCATTAAACAAGTGAATCACGAGCAGCGCGGTGGACATTCGGTTGGCCTGCAGTCGCCGGCGCGTTATTTAATGACTATCCCGTAAACGGCACGCAGATACACTTTTTTCCATTCGAATGTTTCAGCGGTAACCACGATGAACATTAGTGTCGCCACTAAAGTAAGCGGGCTTCCTGTCATTACTGAGAACAGCCACGTCAGAAGCATTAATCGGCTAAACTCCATATAATATATCCAGCGCCGCTGCTGCAGCAGCGCACCACAGTTCACCAACGTTATTAGGATGATGGCGGTGATGAAGAAACGGTCGGACGTGGACGTAAACTCAAAAAGAAATGCAAACCCAAACAAACCCAACACAGCGATCATCAATTGGCCGACAACATACCGCATAACTCTCCTGGAGATGGGCCTCTCAGCTACGGCAGGGACAATCCTGCTTTCCAGCATGGGTCTGATCTTTTGGTCAAGCAATTCGGGTGGTCCAAATAAAATGCGCAGGCGCGGCCGCCAGCCGCCAGTGGTTCGTATCGCATAGCATAGTTCGGCGAAATAGTGGACATGCTGCCAGACAAAACTGAAGCTGCGCAGCGGATGCGTTAGGCCATAACGGGGTTCCTCCTCCTCGGCCTGAAAGGTGCCGAAGAGCTTGTCCCAAAACACGAAAAGATCACCGTAGTTCTTGTTCAGATACTTCTCGTTCGATGCATGGTGCACGCGATGGTGAGAAGGTGTAATGAGAACATACTCCAACCATCCCAGTCGCGTAATAAGCTGCGTATGTGTGAAAAAGGAATAGGTTCCGTGCACGATAAGCATGGCGATGACCATATCGGGCTGAAAACCCACCAACGGAAGAACGCACCAGAACGCGTTCCGCACGATGGCCTGGATGGTGGTGATCCGGGCCGACACGGTATAGTTAAAAGCTTCACTCTGGTGATGCACAACATGCGCAGCCCAAATAATATTCACCTCGTGTCCGAGGCGATGATACCAGTACCAAACGAGGTCTGTGGTCAAAAGGAGGAGAATCCATACATACCAGGTATTGGGTATATGCCACAAAGCATAGGTGGCAAATATCCATTGAAACAAATTGTAAAACGATGCGGTCAAAAAGAGGTTCAACAAGCGTTCGGCGATGCCGACGCTGATGTTCACAACAGAAGTCTCTAATTTATATACAGCCTTATTCTTTTTAATGGATACAAAGTATTCGAGACCAACAAATAGGAAAAAGGCCGGTATGGCAAATGCCGAGAAATGAAAGTGCTCCGAGTCTATCATGCTTGAAAAAAAGAAGTGCTTTGCAAGAGGGGCCGCGCCACCAACGCAACCCCTCTACAAAACACGTATACTCAAACCCAATGGGAACAAATCTAGGGTGTTTGATGTTATAAATCAATAAATCCTATAGAATTAATAGAGTTATATTTAATAGCAGCTGATGATCAGCCCATTGAGATACCCGCAAAACCCCATTTTTTCCCTATTTTCGTAGTCGAACCCCAGATTGTTCACATTACCAGTATTGTAAACTATGCTTTCACGAAAATGTCAATATGCGCTTCACGCGCTAACTTATCTGGCGGACCTAAAGGCGGAGGAATCGGTAACCATCGGCGAAGTTGCCAAGGCGAAGAACATTCCAAAGAAATTTCTGGAGGCCATTCTTCTCGATCTTAAAAATGCCGGCATTCTGGGCAGCAAAAAAGGAAAGGCGGGCGGCTACTATCTTATCAAACCGGCCAACCAGGTTTCTATCATCGAGGTCATCCGACACATCGATGGCGCCGTGGCGATGCTGCCCTGCGTGTCTCTGAATTTTTACGACAGTTGCGGCATGTGCGAGAATGAACACACTTGTCGTATCAATCACCTTTTCGGGCAAGTACGCGATGCAACGTTGAAAATTCTCAGCACTAACACCGTGGCTGACCTCGCCAACGCCAATAAAAATGTGAAAGTCTCCTAATCAAACACGGCGCACCCATCTCTCGATGAACGCGCCGTGGAAGAATATCTGGATAAGTTCAGCCCGATCCGCTGTTGGCTGACGGATGACTAATCAATAGTGCTTAGTTGAGGGCTTTCCTCAAATACACATTGCCGTATTTCGATTCGAAGGCATAACGCGGTCCAGTTCCCGGTTTTGCCGTTACGGCGAGATGAAAGTTCTCGTCACCTGAACCGCCGGTAAAGCGGGCATCGAAATTCGTATATATCTCGCCATAGTTCGTCTCGGCCTCAACGACGCCGATGCTTCGCTCGATCAGGGCCGCATCCACACCACCATAGGTTGCTTCCACTACCAGTGGTCCTTCGAAACTCTTTACCTCGACCATTCCGTAGACGGACTCCACGCGCGTCTCTACATTGCGGGGGACTTTGATGTCGATGATGATCTCCATATCTACACCCATCGAGACCATTTCAAATCCCGAGCGGCCCGTTTCCTGTTGATACTTCTTGTAGTCGGCCTGCGTGTGAAAAGTAATCTTTTTCCCGCGGTCGATGATGGTTGTGCGGTGAGGAAGGTTCTTGATGTCCCTGATTTGACTGCGAACCGTCACGGTATTTCCATTAGTGGCGGTCGACAATTCAAAGGCATCGTCATTTTCGCCTGTATTGATACTAACGGTCCCATGAATGCTCACTTCGTTCTTGTCCCAGGTCGTAACGCGGACGAGTTCCGGATAATCAAAGTGTAACAAAATCGTTTGTCCTTTCTGGACGGGCAAGGCTTTATCGACAATGGTCTGCGCGCGTGTAGCCCATGAGATGCTAAGCGCCAGCGTAAGAATGATTGCTCGCTTCATAAGCTTGGGTTGTGCCGTCCCGACAAGTCGGGACGGACGGTTTGAAATTATTTCTTGCGCAGGTAGACGTTGTTATGCGTCGAGTTGAGGTTAATCTCAAGGCCGCCGCCGTTGATTTTACCCGTAATGTTGTCGCTGCTATATTTCACCAGCGAACCGTTGCTCTGCCGCGATCGATCTCCAGCTTGAATGCGGGTTCAACGAAAATCTCCCCGTAAACCGTTCCCAGACGCATACTTGCCTTTGTAGCCAGCGGCAACGCAACGTCTACGTGACCGTGTACGGAGACTACGGATATCGGGGCCTTGATGTTCGCACCGAAGCTCGCATCGATGTCGCCATGAACAGTCTTCACCGTCAGCGGGCCGGTAACATTGTCCAGCAGGACTTTGTTATGTACGGTCGAGACTTCAATTTCGCCTTCCACATTCTTAAATTCCACTTCACTTCCGTATGGCGAAGAGTGCTGGTACGACACCACGACGCCCTTGGGCACTTTGATGATTACATCGGGGCCACCCATGCGCTTCAATTGCTGTACTTCTATGGTAGTACCCTTGTCCACGACCGAAAGGCCTATCCCCGAGTTATCTTCCAGGCCGTCGCGGTTCACCGACCGAAGCCCTTCGGCACGTTCGTCGCGGTCTACTTTGCCGTCTCGTGCGGAGAATATAATATCGTTGCCGCTGTGTCCCTCAATGGTAACATTGTTAACCTCTTTGATCTCCAGGCGTCCGGTACTTTTGGCCACCTTATACTCTTGTGCCTGCAGCGTAGTAACCGTTAACCAGGACATCGTAATAATTGTCAGTATGCGTTTCATGTGTTTAATTTTCACTGTTAAAAAACTGTTGTTCAATTTGCTGTTCATATATGAGTACGCTATTCAGCGGCGGCAGAGGCCGGCCCTATTCTGCCGCTGAATACCATTACTTTCAAGATAGTTTCAATAGTCCCGCGTGTGCTTCGTCCTTCACTGCGGGAAGCAGTTCATCATCCGTTGTAATCTGCTCCAATTGTTTCTTAAGACCCTGGGCACGCATGTCGACCAGCAGCCTTATCAAGGTAATCTGAACGACGGGATCTTTCTGTGTGCCCAGGGCGGAGATAAGCGCCTGCCTCACGTGAGGCTCATCGTTAAATTTTACCAGCGCCTCAATTGCGGCGAGACGGACGTTTGAATTTTCATCTTCGTTCATGGTCCGTACCAGCGCCTTGATAATATCCGCATCAGCATGCGCGATGTCGTTGAACGCAACGGTGGCACCCACTAATCTTTGACTGGCGGAGTTCTGGTCGTTCAGCAATGCCATCATCGCCTTCTTGGTGACGAGCACTTCCTCACGAACGCGGCTAAGCTCGGCGGCATGTTGTCGCTGCTGATTTATCCAAAACCCTATTACACCCGCCACTGCAAGTAGGGTTACTGCGGCCGCTGCCCGATAAAATACGGGTGAGAAGTAGATCGTCCGACCACGGTGGTTCTGTCCTATTTCTGATTGAAGGGCCTTGTCGAAGCCGCTCCTTAACTTGGCGGTTGGTTCCAGCTGCGACGACTTGTGCATGACGTGCATCACTTCCTTCAGTTGCTCATACAGCTTGTAGGAGTCTTTATCCCGAAGCAGGTATTCCTGTTCGACGATGCGCCTTTCGCCTTCGCTCAGTTTCCCGTCGATGTAGTCGATCAGCAACGCCTCCAGTCTCTCTTTTTCCATATTCTGTGTGACAGGTTCACTGTCGTTTCAATTCAACTTTCTTCAATCTTTCCGTTCTTCATCAATAGCCTGTTCTTTCTCCACTTCTTCACAACCTATGAGTATTCAAATCTTCTCCATTTCAAAGTAGTACTCGCGTAACTTGCCAATTGCGCGATGCACCCGCACCTTAATATTCGCGACCGTGGTGTTCATGATCGCGGCAACTTCCTCGTACTTCATATGCTGGAAGCGCGTGAGCACCAGTAGTTCGCGCTGTTCCGGCTCCAGGCGCGCGAGGCTCCTGTGCAGAAGCTCCTCGCGTTCATCCATCATTTGCGTTTCGTCGGAATCGGCCATAATACCCTCAATTTTTTCAACGTCTATGAAGCCACGCTTCCGGTTCTTCAACTCCTGGTAGTGGTCGGAGAAAATATTCCGCGCCACCTGATATATCCACGACTGAAAACGTGCCCCCTCACGATAGGAATTCCGGTATTTGATCATGCGCACGAACACGTTTTGTGTCAGGTCCTCCGCGACGGTCCTGTCCATGGTCATGCGAGCCAGAAAATTGTAAATGCGCTTATGATATCGCTCAAAAAGCAGGGATGCTTGCTGAAGGTCGCCGCGTTTCACGGCCTCCATGATCATTTCATCAGTCATCCTTTCAGCGCTTTTTTGTCGATTTCTGTGTTAATTACAGGCAGGGAAGGGAAAGGTTACAAGGCCAATTGATAATTGTCAATTCTTATCCCACCTGACCCTCATCTGCTTATCATTCTTCTTAAAGTGCGCCGGAATCGCCTTCAGAATCGCCTCCCGCAGCTTGGTTATCAGCATCTCCTTGACGAATCCCCCGTGAACGGCGATACTCACCTCCCGCACAGGCTCAGGCGATAAAAAGTGCTTTACGTGTTTGTTTTTCGTGTTCACGGAAAGCTCGGGGATAAGGGTATAGCCATAATTGTTATCGACCATGGCCTTGAGGGTTTCGAAAGATCCACTCTGGTAATTCAATTGATGATGGTTGGTCTTTCCCTTGGCGGAGCAAAGATTTTCCACCTGTCCGCGAAAGCAGTGGCCTTCCTCCAGCATGAGCAGGTTGTCGTACGTTAGCGACTTCAGGTTCACTTTCTCCTGCTGATAATACTTCAGCTTTTCGGATGTATACAGTAAAATGGGCTCATAGAAAACCGGAATTTCTCTGATCTCCTTGTCATCTATTGGCGTTACCAGAATAGCCAGATCAAGCCGGCTCGTTTTCAGATATCGGATAATATCATCGGTCTGCAGCTCGATCACGGTGAATGAGGTACCTGGATTGCGTTCCAGGAATTCGTTAAGAAAGCGGGGCAGTAAGTAGGGAGCCAGCGTGGGGATGACACCCAATCTGAATTCCCCTTCAATCGAATCCTTTTCGTTCTTGATGAAGTCCTTCAGGTTTCTAATCTCCTGAAGTATCTGCCTCGCGCGGGAAATTATCAGCTCTCCGGAGGGCGTCGGCTTAAGGGGCTGACTTTTGTCAAATATCTTTACCCCCAATTCCCCTTCCAGCTTTTTCACCATCGTGCTTAACGTGGGCTGTGTAACGTGACAATGCTCGGCAGCCTTCACGTGGTTGCGATGGATGTCCAGGGCAACAATATATTCCAGTTGTTGTAGGTTCATTCGGTTTCCGTCGGCTCGCCAACGTGGTAATAAAGGATTGGTGCTGCAATAGTAAATATTGACATGATTTATATCAAACCAATGGGTGTCCGTGTACCGTAAGATCCCGTCCCTGCGCGCGAAGAATGTCTGTTCGGCCGCTTCATCGACGCGGCAAGTTTACGGCGTGGATGGGTGGAGATAACATTAATTGACCGACGGCACAGATGTGAGTGGAAACACATTATTTCAGCGGTTTGCCAGGTTACATGAAAGGCGCCCCGGTTCGCCGGACCCTTTTTCTTTTCCATTCATTCCCGCTTACGTCAACTCGTGCCGTACCGCCTAGGCAGGAAGCGAACAACTTTCTATTTTAGTGAATTATGACATTACCATGCGTACCCGATTTTTTAAGCTAACGCTCCCTCAGCGGCTTACGCTACTGCTTGTTATACCCCTCGTCGTTACCCTGATGTCCACCGCCCTGGTGTTCAGACATCATCTGGCTGGGAACGAACTGCCTTTACTATTTCTTATGATAGTGGCTGCGGGTGGCGCATGCCTTGCCCTCTTCTTTGCCCGCAAAGTCACGAAGGGCATCAAGACCGTTAATGTGACTGCACGGGAGCTTGCCAGCGGTAATTACGGCAGCCTCACCCGGGCCAACGGCCTGGTCGAAACAACGGAGATCGGCCTGCACCTTGACCTGGTGCGGCAGGATGTAGTCAGACAGACCACCTTTGCCGAACAAATCCGCTCGGGCAACCTCGACGCTGCCTACACGATAAGACATGATCAGGACACGCTCGGCAAAGCCCTATTAGACATCAAAGCGAATCTTATTACCATAAAAAAGGAAGATGAGCAACGAAACTGGGCGTCAGAGGGACTGGCCCGTTTTGTCAGTGTGCTGCAATCTTCAGCT
Organism: Chryseolinea sp.; assembly: GCA_035489615.1. Lineage (GTDB taxonomy): Bacteria > Bacteroidota > Bacteroidia > Cytophagales > Cyclobacteriaceae > Chryseolinea. The sequence continues at coordinate 10,590 of DATHKA010000265.1, read as the reverse complement.
AACCTCAAAGCGATGTCGAACGACATCATCGTTAACCTGGTTCGCATCATTAAGGCAAATCAAGGCGCCATATTCATACTTTCCAAGGATGAACAGGGCCAAGAGTGCCTCGAGATGCAGGCCTGCTATGCGTATAACCGAAGCAAACACCTCGCGCAACGCGTGACTCCGGGCGAGGGGCTCATCGGACAGGCATTCCTGGAGAAAGAAACGATCTATCTCCGGGAGGTCCCCGATCGGTTCGTTAGGATCACCTCCGGGCTAGGCGACGCTAATCCCCGGTTTATCCTCATCGTTCCACTCATCATGAACGATGACATCGTAGGCATTCTCGAGTTGGCTTCCTTCAAGGATTTCAGCAAGCACGAAATTGAATTTGTAGAAAAGATTGGTGAAAGTATCGCCTTTACCGTGTCGGCTATGCGCACAACCGAAAAGACACAGGCGATGTTGAAGGAATTAAATGAACAGACAGAACAGATGCGCGCGCAGGAAGAGGAATTGCGCCAGAATCAGGAAGAGCTGCAGGCCACCCAGGAGACGATCAGCCGGAAATATGAAGCCCTGTTCACGAAGCTAGGTGAACTGAACTATCAATCGAAGTTTGATCAGTTGCGTTCAATTACTTCTACCAAGAAACGCAATGTCGAATACTACTTCGACATAATCCGCAACCAGATTGCCACCTTCGCCGAAGATCGCATGATCCTGCACGCCATGAAGAAGTTCAAAGAAGCGTTCTATCAGCTGGAGCTGCTCACGGATGAACGGCGGGCAGCGCTCACCGAAAGCCTCTCACACTACTACGCTGCCGAGTTCATGCCGCGTCTTCAGGACAACATTCATACAGACGCGACTATTGCCCAGTACCTCCCCAAAGGGGATCGCGCGGTGATCCTGCAGTACCACTACATATCGGCTAACCCCCATCCTACTGGAAAGAAATCGATGCTCGACATTGCCGATGACAGTGCCTACGGCAAGGTGCACGCGGTTTACCATCCGTTACTCAGAAATTTCCTGGAAAAGTTCGGCTACTACGACATCTTCCTGATCGATGTGCACACGGGCGATTTGGTGTACAGCGTGTTTAAGGAGGTCGACTTTGCCACCAGCCTGCTGACCGGTGCATACCGCGATACCAACTTCGGTCGCGTGGTACGCGAGGCCATTGAGTCCAAAGACAAAAACTTTGTGAAACTTATCGACTTTGAGCCTTACGATCCATCCTATCACGCGCCTGCGTCGTTTATCACCGCGCCCATTTACGAAGGAGAAGAGAAGATCGGCATCCTGGTCTTCCAAATGCCCATCAACAAGATCAACCAGATCCTCACCGGCAACAACAAATGGCGCGACGATGGTTTAGGCGATAGCGGTGAAACGTTCATGGTTGGCGGCGATTATAAACTGCGTTCCATCTCCAGACCACTCCTTGAAGATAAGGATCAACACATCAGGCACCTGCAACAACTGCGTTATGCGCCTTCCGTCCTTCAGCAGATTAAGAAAATGGAAACGAGCATCCTGCTTGAGGAGATCCGTCAGGAATCCGCATCGTTGGCACTAACTGGTCAAACCGGGTCACGAATCGAACCGAATTCCAGCGGGGTTCAGCTGTTGTGCAGCTACGCGCCACTCGAAATTCCGGATGTCCATTGGGTTATTATGTCGTCGATGACGGAGGCCGAGGCCTCTTCCACCATTAACGCCCTGCGCGAAACGGCCGGTTAGACTGATTGCTGCGAAACATTCGGGGCGATGCCTGGTTGGAGGTGACGATCCAACTGGTTGATCCGTTAACTACTATCGGCATAATGGCCCTGGCATCCGTTTTTACGCAAAATCCGCTCTTATCAGGAGTCATAAATTCAAACGTCCCGTCTCCTTTTCCCAATGCACACACGCCAATTCCTGCATCGTAGTATCCTGATACAGGTTCTTCGGAAAATGAGTTGCCCACGCCAAGAAAATCCAGGTGGCCGTCGCCGTTAACATCGCTCACAGCTATTCCCATTAGCGGACTTGCCTGAACGATACCTGGAAGAGCATGCAAAGCGAATTGCCCTGCTCCCAGATTTTCGAGATAGGATGACTGGAAGTTGGTGGCTCTCCTGATGAACACATCCTTGTTGCCGAGGAAATTAAGAATATCGCTCATTTCCATCTTTCCATAGTCGGAATAACGCTTCAGTATTTTTCGAAGACTGGCAATCTGCTCCGTCATCGTCTCCCGATAGTGCGCCGGGTACTCTTTATCGCCATTGTACCGGGAAATAAAAGGATCAATCGAACCGCTTCCATCGAAGTCCTTGGCGTATATAGATACCGGTTTCTGTTCAGATGCCTGTAACACAGAATTCAATCCCAGATTACCGACGATAAAGTCGGTATCGCCGTCACCATCGAAGTCGCCCGGCGCAATACTGTTCCACCATCCTGTTTGATACTCGCGGGTCTTGGTGAGCGTTCCCTGCCTATTGGCAAATACCGTGACCGGCATCCACTCACCGACGACGACGAGGTCGCTCCATCCGTCGTTGTCAATGTCGGTAAATGTCGCAGCGGTGACCATGCCCATGCTGTCTAACCCCGGGGCTACCTGCGCTGTGACGTCTTCAAATTTGCCGCCGTTGTTGCGCAGCACATAACTTCGTGGCGGCCAGGGATAGGACTGGGGTACGACACGTCCACCAACAAACAAATCCAGGTCCTGGTCGTGGTCCATGTCCGCTACGGACACGCAACTTCCGCTGCTTTCGATCTTTGGAAGTGCCGAGGCATCAAGTGTGAAACGCCCTTCCCCATTATTTCTGTACAGGCGGTCTTGATACAGTGCCCTGTTGCGACCGAATTCGCTGCTGCCACTCACGCAATACAAATCAAGGTCGCCATCGCTATCGGCATCAAAGAGCAAAAGGCCCATGTCTTCCGATTCTTTCGCCTCCAGGGAATCCAGCAGAAATGTGCCGTCCGGCTGCTGGTATCCGATCTTGGCCGCGTGATGCGCAGTGCCACCTACCACAAAATCATCACGGTTATCGCCGTTGATGTCGCCTACTGCCAATTGAGGACCCAACTGTGAGAACTTGTGAGGTAAGGTGGGCTGTCCGAACTTGTAATCAACATAATCACGTTCAGGCTGTATGAATTTTGGAAGGCGGCCGTCTTCGGCAAGTAGCGTACTCGGCTGCTGAGAACGTGTCTGCCGTGTACTGGCAGTGGAATAGGATAGGGTGACCACTTCGTTAACCGGTGGGTTAGGAACAGATTGAACTTTCTGTCCCGGCCACATAATGACAAGCGAGTCGATGGCATTGATAGCGCCAAGTCCAACGTGCAGCACAGGATCGATACTGGAGAGATAACCGCGCTGCACTTGTTGTTCAGCGTAGCGAACTTCTCGTCCGGAATAGATCCATACCGTGGCGCCAATACCCTGGGGGTTTCCTGCCGGACCTTGAAACTTGATCCGCAGGTAATTGGCTACCTTGCTTTGCTGTGGATTTGTGTTGTTCTCATAGAGGTGTACTTCGTCATTGAGATTGCTGATGACCAGATCGAGATCTCCGTCATTGTCGAGGTCAGCATACGCGGCACCGTTCGAGTACGAGGCCTTTTCGAGTCCCCAGTTCATTGCCACGTTCTGGAAACGGAAGTCTCCCAGGTTGTGATATAAGAAATTGGGCTTGTACACGCCACCCAGTTCTTTGATAGCCGTGGCCGCTTTTATACGCTTCAGTTCCTCGGTTCCAAATCGCGAGACGTCTTTGCTGTAGGCAATAAAATCCATGTCGGTGATATCTTTGGGATAACCGTTGGAAAAAAAGATGTCGCGCAACCCGTCATTGTCGAAATCCGCCAACAAGGCAGACCAGCTCCAGTCCGTCGCATAAATACCCGCCTGGTAACCGATATCGCTAAAGGTGAGGTTTCCATTATTTCTTTGTAAGACGTTTCGAACGTACTGCGGCTGGTAGCCCATCCGTACGCTTTTAACGAAACGGTCGTAACCGGTTCCCGAGAACATGGTTTTTTGCCGGAGGTTATCGTCGGGCATCATATCCACGACGACGAGATCGTTAAGCGCATCGTTGTTGAGATCGGCCATGTCCACTCCCATGCCGTTGAATTCCTGGTGATTCATGCACTTCGCAATGTCGTTTTTAAACGTGCCATCGCCCTGATTGATGTAGAGTTGGTCTGACGAAAGAAAGTCGTTTGCGCAGTAGACATCCGGCCACCCATCCTGATTAAAGTCGTTAATAATAATACCCAGTCCCCATCCCTCCTCCAGGATCCCGGCGGCTGCCGACACGTTCGTAAAGTGCATGCGTCCGTTGGTCAGCGTGTCTTGTTTATAAAAGCGGTCAACACTTTTTCCACTGCCATCACGTCGTTGACCGATGGGAGCATTCCGGGTGTAACTCTCAATGGCATTGGTGAGCAGGTAAAGATCCAGATCGCCATCCAGATCATAGTCGAAAAAAGCCGCCTGTGTCGAGTACGCCGAATCTGCAACACCAAGACCAGGCGCCTCATTGACAAAACGAGGCCTTCCCCGCTCGTCTGCGCCTTGATTGATAAAGAAAATATTCGGGCTTGACTTAGTCATATCTGGATGAATAGTCGATACGTAGATATCCATCCATCCGTCTCCGTTTATATCGACAACGGAGACGCCCGTGCACCAGCTTGTGGTGCCCGTTCCAGAGGACGACGTGACATCTTCGAAAGTGAGGTCGCCCTTATTGAGAAATAACCTGGAACTCGTCAGGTTTCCTGCTAGAAAAATATCCGTGAGTCCATCGTTGTTGAAATCGGCCGTGCCAACACCCGCACCGTTATAAATATATTCGAAGGTAAGTGCGTTAAGGGTATCACTTTCGACAAGCACGTTATTGAAGCGTAGTCCCGAAACATCAGGCGAAATAAGGTTAAAAACCGGATCGCGCTTCCCGCATGCGGCACTGAAAATCAGAAAACAACCAAGTAATAAAAATCTCATTGTATAATATAGAAAACCAGTAATGGTCAGCCCCGCCCAGGAAATCATCGACACGCAATTTTGTCGGTCGTGACTTGTCTCTTGCAATAAATAATCCCGGGCCGAAATGGTCCGGGATTAAAAGACAGCTTGCAAATGAATTCAATATCCAGGATTCTGGTCCGCCTGCTCAATGTTTATATTCGCGTCAAGTTCCTGAAGCGGGATTGGCAGCAGCTCATATTTATTGGATTGAAAGTACGAGATCGGATCCGTCTGGAACTTGCCCGCTTTGCGCCAGCGTAGGATGTCTACGTTTCGCACTTCTTCCCCTGCCAGTTCGACCATTCGCTCGTGTATAATGGCCGTCATGATCTGGTCTTTGCTTCCTGTGGGATACTTAGCCGTGGGATACTCCGGCATGTTCACACTCGGCCGCTTGCGTGTTTTATTAAGAAAGGTGACCGCGTTTGCCGCAGAACCTATTTCGTTTTCACACTCAGCCATGAGCAGATACATATCGGCGTAACGCAGCAACCTGTGATTCATCCCGATCTTGTCATAATATCCCCCAGGGTCCAGCTTGTACATCACCGAATACTTTCTCCAGCTGACCTTCATGGGAGAACCATTAAGTATGGAGCCATTCCCGCGTTGATCTTCGTCGGTCACCGTTTTTTGTGCCGCCGGATCACCGTACTTATCACCCGTGATGTAGAAGGTTTCCTTGAAGCGCGGATCGCCCGGTTCAAATTCGGCCAGTATTTTATCAGAGGGAATGAGGTTTCTCCAACCAATGGCGGAATATTCCTGTGAACGCATCCACGCTTCATTAGCTCCTGCACCGTTGCCGTCGGCGTCCCAGTTGTAGTTGCCGCCAGAATTGTAAGAGAGTTCCCAGATCGATTCCTTGTTGTATTCGGCCTCCTCTGTAAAATTATCGAAGTAGTTATCCATCAATGGATTTCCGCCGGACGCTGCCTCTCCAAAGGCAATAACTGACTGTAATAAGGGCATCGCCTTGGGATATTCCGCGTCAAGCATATACACTTTCGCCAACAACGCCTGAGCGGCGATCTTGGTGACACGCCCCAGGTCATTTCCCGAATAACTTTCAGGAAGACCGTCAATGGCAGCGGTAAGATCTGATTCAATCTGGGCCTTGACTTCCGCCAACGAGGACTTGGGCTTCGCTCCATCCAGTGTCGTAGCAAACTCTGTGTAGATCGGCACAGCACCCCATAGCGCGTAAAGTTGATAGTATGCCCAGGCACGAATGAACTTGGCCTCGGCGATAAACCTGGGTGCCAGTTGAGACCCTTCAACTTCAGGTGCGTACTGAATCACCGCATTTGCCCGTAGAATAACACGGTATTCGCCAGTCCAAACAGCCGTCGAAACGGAGTTCCCCGGATCATGTGTACCAATCAGGAGTTGATTGCGTGGCGTTTCAAGCTGGCTGCCACCGGTGGCCATTTCATCAGAGCGCAAATCGTTCAGGAAGAACCACTCGCGGCCTCCAAGGTTATTGCTTTGAAGAATCGAGTATACACCCGTCAATGATGCAGCCATTTCGGCCTCGGTCTTGAAATAAGTGGCTGTTGTCTGATTATTCTTGTTATCCTTCTCGAGGGCTTCCTCGCCGCAGGATATTACTGTAATCAGGACTACCGTTATAGAAAGGATAGATATTTTTCTCATGTCTGTTATCCTTTGAAGTTAAAATTCAATTTGGATTCCGCCCATGATGGTTCTCGGCTGCGGATATTGTCCGTAGTCGATACCTTGCACGAGGCTGTTCGCGGTACGCGCTCCGATTTCGGGATCATAACCTGAATACTTTGTAAAGGTCAACAGGTTCTGGAATGAGGCATAAATTCTCAATCGCCGGACTGACGCATTCGCAAAAGAATTGAGAAATGCAGATGGCAGTGAGTAACCAATGCTCAGACTCTTCACCCTCATGTATGAGCCATCTTCGATGAAGCGGTTAGAGGTACGGGAATTTTGGTTCGGGTCGCCGCCGACTGCGCGGGGGACATCAGTATTTGTATTGTCCGGCCTCCATGCATTCAGCACATCCGTTTCCGCTCCAAACAGCCGCAGCATACCCTGGCTCAGTACTTTGGTTCCATTGTAAACTTTGTTCCCTTGCACGCCCTGCAAAAACAGTGTGAGATCAAAGTTCTTGTAGTTCGCAGAAAAGTTAAGTCCATAGCTGAAGTCCGGCATAAAAGAGCCCAGGTAGGTCCGGTCGCTTTCGTTGATAGTGCCATTTCCATCTACGTCTTTAAAACGGATATCGCCGGGGGCAGCCTGACTTTGATATTTGGTCGTGCCATCACCGTCGGCGCCATCAGCCGCATTGATTTCCTCCTGGCTTTGAAAAATTCCATCAGTTACCCAGCCATAGAATCCTTGTACAGCATGATTAACTTCGGTTTTCGTTATGTTATATCCTCCAAAGTCGGCGTTCGACCCAGCGTATATCGTATTGCCGGGCACATACAGGTTGGTTACCTTGTTTGTAACGGTACCGATATTGGCCGCCAGGCTGAAGGTAAAATCTCCCACGAACTTATTGTAACCGGCCTGGAACTCGAAGCCAGAATTCTCCATGCTACCGACGTTGCCGAGAAAATCCACGCTGTATCCCATCGAGGGCGCCAGCGGCACGCGCAACAACAAGTCATCCACCTTGCGTTGGAAATACTCTGCATTTAAGGTGAAGCGGTTTTCAAAAAGACCAAGGTCCACACCAAAATTTGTCATATTGGTCTTTTCCCAGGAAAGCTGACTGTTGGGCAGCGAATTGAAGTAACTGCCGCTCACGTTTTGATTATTGAAGGGAAAGATCGTCGTTACATTCACCAACGCCTGCCAATCAAAAGGCCCGACATTGTTCACACCGAGTGATCCGTAACTCGCGCGCAGCTTCAATTCTGAAATACTGGAAACGGATTGCATGAACCCTTCTTCACTCAGCCGCCATCCTACTGAAATACCCGGGAAGTTGCCCCATTTGTGACCGGGTGCAAAGCCTGAATATCCGTCACGCCTGATGGAAGCGCTCAGCAAATACTTACCCTCGAATTCATAGTTGACTCTGGCGAGGTAGGACAACAACGTGGTTTCATAGGTATCATTATCACTTATCGCCTGGTTCTGTCCGCCTTCCATCGAATTTACCGAGTTTGTCGCTTGCTGTGCAGACGCATTGAGTACCGACCGCTCGACGTCCTGGCGTTCGGCCACGGCAGTCACGTTGATCGAATGTTTGCCTATTACCTTTTCAAACGTCAATTGGTTTTGGAACAAAGGCGAAAAGATCTGTGTCCGGTTGTCCTGCATGTTGTGTGTAATCCGGGCGCCGAATCCATCGTTGTAAATGGGTTGATCCACCGTGTTCTTGCTGTACGTGAAGTCGCCGCCAAGCGTAAACTTGTAAGTCAGCGACGGCAAGATAGAAACGTTAACGAATGCGGTTCCAAACACTTTCAACTCATTGGTTTGGTTCTTGTCCATGAGCAAGATGCGAACGGGATTCTCGGGATCAGAGCCGTCACTGTTGTCCGGTGCCCGATACCCACCCAGTTTGGTTGGATCATGGACTGGAATGTACGGGACCTGGTGAATAACGTGCTGCAGTATGGTGCGACCTCCACTCTCCTGCTCATTTCGCCGGTTCGACGAGGCAATGGTAAGCGTCTGACCAAAGGTTACATGCTTGCTGAGCTTAACCTCCGTGTTCAGGCGGTAGTTGTAGCGTTTGAAATTTGTACCTATCATAATTCCGTCTTGTCCAAACGTGCCCGCCGATGAATACAATTTCACGTTATCGGATGTTGATGCGACAGAAGCCTGAATCTGATAGATGGGTGCCGTTTGAAACACCTCCTTTTGCCAGTCGGTTTCGGTCTGTGCATAGGTCTGTGTCGTGCCGTCGTATAGAGGAGCATCCATGTTTGTGAAACGACCCGGCAAGGTGGCACCTGCGTTGTTAAGAAGATCTGTACCGTACCTGAGGTAGTCATCTCGTTTCAGGAGGTCAAGCGTCTTCCAGGGAGTCTGTGCGCCATAGTATGAATCAACGCTTACGGTTAATCCCTTGTTCTTGGCGCCCTTCTTGGTGGTAATGAGTATGACCCCATTGGCTGCCCTTGACCCGTAAATTGCCGCGGACGCCGCATCTTTCAGCACCTCGACCGATTCAATATCCTTGGGATCAAAGCTGTTGATGCCACCGGTAGGAAATCCGTCCACAACATAGAGAGGATCGGACGATCCTGTAATTGAGCCGATACCACGAATGCGGACAATCGGCGTCGCGCCAGGACTACCGTTGTTGGTCACGCTAACACCGGCAACACGTCCCTGTAATGCACTTTGGACACTTGGCACCGGCAACTGAGTCAAGTCCTTATTATCTACCGAAGCAACGGCACCGGTAACCGACGAGCGTTTTTGCACGCCATAACCAACCACGACCACTTCCGAAAGGGTGCTCACGTCCGGTTCCATTTTTACATTTACTGCAGTCTGCGCACCAACCGTCACTTCTACTGCTTTGTAGCCAATGAAGCTGAATACCAGCACCGAGGCACCATCTGGCACATTGATAGAATAGTGTCCGCGTTCGTCTGTGGTAGTACCCGTGGTAGTACCGCGAACGATCACGTTTACTCCGGGGATAGGTCCATCGACCTCATCGGTCACTTCGCCGGTTACGATCACGTCGCGTCCTACTGAGCCGGCGATGGCTTCTGCCTGCATGCTCAAACAGCCAACGATCACCAATGTGGTAATCGAAAGCCAGCTTTGCCTGACGTACTCCCATGACGAAAGCCATGGAATAGAAAATTTTAGAAGAGTTTCATTCATAAACTCTGGGATTAAATAAACAAATTGATTTTGGGAAATAGTGAATCAAGACCTCACGGTAACTTTTACCGCCAGGGTTTTGAGCCGGAAGGTGCTGCGAACACTTTCCGGCTTCCTTTTTTGGAGATCAGGTATCTGCCATGGCTTTGAATGATTGGGTTTGAATGTTCGTCATTGCTCCGGAGTTAGTGTTAAAATGCTCCACGTCGTGTCGGTACGTCGCAAAGCAGCCCCGGTAGTAAAGTCGCGCTGGAAAATTCCGGCGCACTGAAACGGCCGGGGGGCTTATAGTCAATTTTACTCTAAGGTCAATGATTGACACGACTTTGGCAATCGATTGCAAAAAAAATTGTATCTGCCTCAATTTTAGCACGGGCAAAACCAAAACTTTCTCATTATCAGATAGTTAACGGCAACAAATCACACATTATAAAAGTTTTCGCTTCATAAAAAGGCCCTGGTGGCTTACCGTTGGCGGAAACGTTGCCGGTAAAAAAATTCCATTCGCTTTCGCCCAGAGTAGCAATCAGAAAAGCATCAACGTAAATGAAGCCGGGGTTGCGCTTGATGGCTACGATCCCGTATCCTATCTCCTCAGTCACCGCCCCATCGCGGGCAAGAAAGAATTCAGCCTATCGTCGAATGGTGTGATCTATTTCTTTAGCTCACCTGCGAATCGAGAGACGTTCAAGGCGAATCCCACGAAATACGAACCTGCATAC
>DATHKA010000264.1:0-23145 GCA_035489615.1 Chryseolinea sp. | reverse complement strand
GCCCTGGAGAATGCGATAGCGGGCATTGAAACTGCGCGTGCCAACAAGATGACTTCATCGGAGAATGTCCTTACGTCGCAGTCGACGCTGCAGGCTTCCGAATCGTCTATCGATATTGCTGAAGTACGTGCGCGCCGGGCGGAACAGGATTATAAGCGCTATGGTGAACTCGTCAAAACACATTCCGTAACGCAGCAACAATTTGATCAGGCTGAGGCCGATCGCGATGCAGCATTGAAGCAACTTGAAGTCGCCAAGCGTCAGCGTGAAGCTCAGTTTCGTGAAACATCTTCGCGTCAATCGCAACGTAATGTTGGCGACAAGAATATTGCGTTGGCCGGGACCGTCGTGAAGGAACGCCAAGCGGACTTGGAATATGCGAAACTGCAATTGTCTTATGCGTATGTACTGGCTCCTGCATCGGGTGTCATCTCGCGCAAGAACGTACAGCCCGGTCAGTTCACGCTCGCGGGACAGTCGTTGTTTGCGCTCGTGAGTGAAAAGCAGAAATGGGTGATTGCCAACTTCAAGGAAACACAGCTGACGAAAATGAAATCGGGGCAACACGTCGACATTGAAGTAGACGCATTTCCAGGCGAGACTTTTAATGGCTCGATCGAGTCGATATCTCCCGCCACGGGTGCGAAGTTCGCCTTGCTGCCTCCCGATAATGCCTCGGGAAATTTTGTCAAGGTTGTTCAGCGCGTGCCTGTCAAGATTACACTCGAAAACGGTGACCAGGCGAAGCTTCTCCGCGCCGGTATGAACGTGGTGGTTGATGTGCACCTCGACTAACCAACATCATGCAATTGCAGGAATCATTAGTTGAGCACGGCTGGAAACGCGTGATCATTACGATCACGGCGGTGATGTGCGCGCTGCTCGAGATCATTGATACCACCATCGTGAATGTGGCACTCAATGAAATGCGGGGAAACCTCGGCGCGACGCTGAACGATGTGAGCTGGGTGATTACAGCCTATGCCATTGCTAACGTAATCATCGTTCCGCTCACAAGCTGGTTGTCACAGCAATTTGGTCGTAAGAACTACTTCGCGATATCGATCGTGATCTTCACCGTATCGTCGTTCTTATGTGGTAATTCCACAACCATATGGGAACTGGTTTTCTTCCGGTTCATACAGGGTCTTGGCGGCGGTGCCTTGCTGGTTACGTCCCAGACGATCATTACGGAAGTGTATCCGGCTGAAAAGCGCGGTATGGCCCAGGCGTTGTATGGCATGGGCGTGATCGTGGGACCGACCTTAGGTCCTCCGCTTGGAGGATACATTACGGATAACTTTTCCTGGCCGTATATTTTCTATATAAATATACCGATCGGTATAATTGCTACATTGTTAACGCTTTCTTATGTAAAGAGTCCAAACTACGGAGGCAAGCGCTCCTGGTCGGAGGTCGACTGGCTGGGAATCTTTTTATTGATCGCGGCCGTTGGAGCACTTCAATTTGTGCTTGAAAAAGGACAAGAGCACGACTGGTTTGAAGATGGATGGATTATTACCTTCGCCGTTGTTGGGGTTCTCGGCCTATACCTGTTCATCTGGCGGGAATTGGTGGCGCGTAACCCGGTCGTTGAGCTGCGGGTATTGAAAGACCGCAACCTCGCGATCGGTACGATTCTCTCTTTTATACTGGGCTTCGGTCTCTATGGGTCTACTTTCGTATTGCCGCTGTTTACCCAGAACGCCCTTCGATGGACGGCCTATCAGTCCGGACTGATGCTTGTTCCAAGCGCTGTTATGACTGGTTTAATGATGCCCATCGTGGGGCGCGCCGTGCAGAGTGGATTTCCGCATAAATACCTTATTGCCCTGGGGTTTTCAATTTTCTTCGGATACAGTCTCTGGTCATATACGGTCATCACGCCGTTTACCGGCGAAGGGGACTTCTTCTGGCTGTTGATGTTGCGCGGTGTAGCACTTGGTTTCTTGTTCGTGCCTACTACCACGCTGGCATTATCATCGCTGAAAGGAAAAGAAATTGGACAGGGTGCCGCATTTACCGGGATGGTGCGCCAGTTGGGCGGCTCATTCGGAATCGCCCTGATCAGTACCTACATCAGCCGCAGAACGGTGCAACATCATGCTGACCTGGCGAATCACGTTTCCGCCTACAGCAGCGATGTACAGAATCGATTGGCAGGTATGAAGGCAAACTTTATAGCTAACGGGTTCACGCCCGACATAGCTGCGCAGAAGGCATACAAGCTGATGGATGGCATGGTGTCACAACAGGCCCAGCTGCTAACGTACATGGACGTTTTCGTGGGCATTGGGATATTCTTTTTGATCTGTATTCCGTTTGTGCTTATTCTCAAGCCTGCCAAGAACAAAGTGGATCTGAACGAAATCGGCCATTGATATGAAGTTGAAGGAGGGTGTTGGTTAATCAATGGTTAGAGGCTGTCTCAAAAGGACAGCCTCTCGTTATTTTTCAGAAGTACTCAGATAAAAGAGTTTGCTTCCTTCCGTGTGGTCGACTGCACCGCTTATGTCACGGTGAATTGATAGCCAATCCCTTTGATAGTAATAATGGACACAGCCGGGTCCTCCCTCAGGTACTCCCGAAGCTTTGTAATATAGACGTCCAGATTTCGCGAATTAAAAAACGAATCGTCGCCCCAGAGCTTCAGCAGGATGTCCTTTCGTTGGATCGTGGTGTTTTTTGATTCGCTTAGAAATTGAAGTAAGGTGCTTTCGCGATGGGAAAGTTTTCGTACCGAATCACCGCATCTCAATTCATAAAGCAGTGGGACAAAGTTGAATCTTCCAATGTCGATAGTGTCGGGGCTTTTGATTGCCGCTGTTCCAGCTGTTAGCCGCAGCAGATTCTGAATACGAAGGATTAATTCCTCCATGCTGAACGGCTTTCGAAGGTAATCGTTGCCGCCGGCGTGAAACCCTTTGACTACGTCTTCTGTCTGGTTCTTGGCGGTGACAAAAATGATTGGGATCGACGTGTTATGCTGGCGGATCTCACGCGCAATCGAGAAGCCGTCTTTTCCCGGAAGCATCACATCCAGCACGCAGATGTCCGGCAAGCTTTCGTGGTAGGCTTTGGCAACGGCCTGCCCATCCGCTATCATCGTAACAGCAAAGTTGCGGCTCTCCAGGCTCTCCTTTACGATCTGACCCAGGAAGGGTTCATCTTCTACATATAATACTTTAATGGCCATGCTTCCTCGGAAGTTGAAGGATGAAACAACTTCCCGCACCGAGTTGGCTCTGCACCGTAACCGTTCCGTGGTGACTGCGTACCACGTCGGCCACATAGTTTAGCCCCAGGCCATAGCCTCGTGTGTTGTGCACGTCGCCACTGGGTACACGGAAGAATTTCTCAAAGATGCGCTTGTGATGGATGGGGTCGATGCCCAGACCTTCGTCGTGTACCGTCAGTATTACTTCATTCTCAGCACCTTTCAGATCAATCTTAATCGTCTTGTGGTCAGGACTATATTTGATGGCATTATCCAGCAGGTTGTAAACGACGTTGATCATGTGCATGTCACTGCCCTCTATTTCAAAATATTCACCGTCAAGATGCGTGGCAGCAGTCAGGTGTTTCTTCTCAAGGATCACGGTCAGAGATTCCACCACCTGCCTAACGATTTCATCGAGTTTAACCACGCCTGGGATAAACGTTACGCCCTGCTGTTCAAACGCCGAGGCTTTCAGGATTTTGTCAGTCATCAATGACAGTCGGTTCAATTCGTGTTGGGCAATTCCCAGGTATTCGGCAGTACGGATGGGATTTTTCAGCGCATGAAAGTCTTTCAGGGCCTCGAGGGCGACACTCACGGTGGCTATGGGCGTTTTCAGTTCGTGCGTTACGTTGCTGATGAAGTCATTCTTCATTTCCATGAGGCGTTCCTGCGATCGGAGATTTCTGTACATGACCACAAATGCAGCAATCGTGATGATGGTAAGAAATCCGCTGAACAGAATTTGGGGAGCGATCTTCCTTAGTATGTTGGCGCGCATCGCTGGAAAGACTGCCGCGTACGCATGGATAGGTCCCATAGGCACGCGCTCCGTAACCAGTGTGTCACCGAAGGCATTTAGGCGGAGGAGTTTTCCTTTCACAAGCGGTTCAAAAGCAGGAAAGTCCAGGGGCGCCATAGGCGAGGTGTCATTCGGTTCTCGAATCAGGTGTCGTATCGTAAACCGATACGGATATCCAGCATGTGCGATCACCACGTCGTATTGTTCACGCAATGCATCCATCGATAAGGTATCTTCAGGTCGAATGTGAATGACAAAATTTCGTTGTCTCAAAACACTGTCGATAGGTCTGTCCACTATACCGCTTAACAAGGAGCTGTCCGTCCATGCGACGCGCCCGTCGGACTTCCTGACAATCGTTATCTTCCTTTTTTGTCCGGCTAATTTCCCATTGTCCGGGGTTAAGTCGTTGCGAACTACCAAACCCTGAACGACATCGCTTTGAAAGAGAGAATCTCTTAATGAAAATACGGTGGAGCGTAGTAAAGCACTCGTCTCCCGCCGGAATCCGAGAAATGATTGTTCATATGAATTGGCCAGCCAAAAGGATTGCAGCAACATCAACAGCGCGATGCTGCTTACCATCAGTGCAAGACGCACAAAGTGAGTGGACGATCGTTGGTTACCCATTTTCGAAGGACTTACAAATCTCCGGTGAGTTTCGTCATCAAAGTTAAAGGTTATGTCGTAGCCTGTACGCGGCATTAACCTTAATTAACATTGCTTTAGCACCGATTAACCCCACGCCTCGCATCAGGCGCGTACATTGGTGTAAAAATTGACTGCTATGAAGTCGTTCTGTACCTATCTTATGGCCCTTGCGTGCCTGTTGCTGCCATTCCCTGAATTTGCTCAAACCCCGGAAGGCGTGATCGAATACGAATTGAAAGTGAATCTGCACCGTACATTGCCACCCGACCGCGCGGAGATGAAGAATATGATTCCCGAATTCAGGACGTCGAAACATCAATTGTTTTTTAAGGGCCAGGAATCTTTATTCAAGGCCGTGATCGAGGATGAGGAACCGATGGAGGTCAACGGTGGTGACGTGCGCATTCGACTACAGCAGCCCCATATGGAGATCTATTTTGACGCCGCTAATCAACGACGAGTCGTTGAACAAGAATTTATGGGCAAAGACTATCTGATTGAGGACTCGATTTCAGTAACGCCCTGGAAATTCAGCGCCGAGACACGCAAGATAATTGGCTACGATTGCCAGCAGGCGACTTACTACGATGAAGTGCGCAAGCAAAAGATTTCGGCATGGTACACACTCAAGCTTCGTCCGTTCCTCGGTCCGGAGACGGTGAATAGTTTACCCGGCGCCGTCCTGCAGATCGATATTAATGATGGCGAGCGTATGGTAACCGCCAAGTCGATAACCATGCGATCCCTGAAGAAGAACGAATTGAAGGTTCCTGATAAGGGTATAAGAACTACCCAGGCAGAATTTCAAAAGATGCGTGAAGAACAAATGCAGCGCATGCGGGCCAACGGTGCGAACGTGATTATTCGAAACTAGCGTATCTAAACGGCATGCTCATGCGGAAATTTTTGTGGTTAGTCATCTTTATTTCATCTTCTGCACTCGCCCAAAAGATGAACATTCAAGGTCAGGTTGCCGACTCACTCGGTAGTCCTCTGCCGGGTGCGACGGTTATCTTGCTTAAACCTTCAGACTCGACACTGGTGAACTTTGGCATTACGAATGCAAAGGGAGCATTTATTTTAAATGGTTTATCCCGGTCGAGATATTTATTAAAGATCACTTTTGTTGGTCAACGCACGTATTCCGCTACCGTTGATCCGCCCATTGAAGGCGGTGACGTGCAATTGGGTATCATCCGGATGCGCGAAGCAAAGACGCAGCTCGACGAGGTTGTGGTGCAAGACGTTGTGCCGGTAGTGGTTAAAAAGGATACCATCGAATACAACGCCACCGCATTTAAGACCAATCCCAACGCAGTGGTCGAAGATCTGCTAAAGAAGCTGCCCGGCGTCGAAGTTGATAACGACGGTAACATCACCGCGCAAGGCGAGCAGGTTCGGCGCGTTACGGTTGATGGCAAAGATTTTTTCGGAGGAAGCGATCCGAAGATGGCGACACGCAACCTGCCAGCCGACGCCATTAAGAAGGTGCAGGTGCACGATCGAAAATCGGATCAGGCCCAGTTTACGGGCATAGACGATGGGCAGCGTGAAAAGACCATCAACCTGGAGTTGAAGCCCGAGAAACGACAGGGTGCATTTGGCAACGCGCAGGCCGGATACGGCACTGACGACCGATATCAGGCGAAGGCTGGTTTGAATAAGTTCTCGCAGGCACAGCAATTGTCGTTTCTGGGTATGGCGAACAACATCAATGAGCAAGGTTTCGGAATGGACGACTATATGAACTTTACGGGCGGATCTCAACAGATGGCATCGGGGGGTGGCATGCGCATTCAAGTTAACGCAGGCGATCAGGGCAGTGCGCCTTTGAATATGGGTAACCGGGCTAATGGCATCATGAATACCTATGCCACCGGATTAAACTTCAGCAAAACATTTAGCAAAAAGACTGAGCTCACCACGAGCTACTTCTTTAACCACCTGGATCACGATAAGAAGCAGTCCACCTATCGCCAGAATTTTCTGGAGGACGGCGAATACGTCTATCAGGATCTTTCTGAACAGAACAACACCAACAACAATCACCGGCTGAACGTGATGCTGGACCACAAGATTGACTCTATGAACTCGATTCGATTCACGGCCGCTGCGACCTATAGCCGGACCGATATGAACGTGCGAACAGCAAGTGAGAACGTGGATCCGGAGGGAGCCATGCTCAATAGTAACGTGAGTACTTCAGACACGCAGGGGGAGACGTTCTCCATGAATTCCAATCTGCTGTTCCGGCACAAGTTTGCCAAGACAGGACGAACGTTTTCCACAAACTTGCTCCTCAATGTCAGCAACGACGATCGCGATGGTACGCTCGAAGCAGACTACCGCAATCGGGATGCTGTCAGCCAGTTTATTCGCCAGCGCAATGAGCAGCTAACTTCAGGGCTGTCTATGGGGGCCACGGCTTCGTATACAGAACCATTGGGTGATCGGAAGTATCTGGAAGCATCGTACAGCCTCCGACAAAACAGGAACGATGTGAACCGTCCCGTATATGATGTCGACGAAGCGGGAGAGATTTTTAACGATAGTTTGAGCAACCAGTACAGCAGCGGATATACTTACCAGCGAGGCAGCCTGAACTTCCGAATGAACCGCCGCAAATACTCGCTCACGATTAGCGCAGCGGCTCAAACGACACAGCTGGTCGGCAATCTCAGCCGGCTAGACACACAAATCAGTCGAAGCTTCCTCAATGCGGTGCCTGCAGTACGGTTTAACTATGATTTTTCAGGAACGCGACATTTGCGTTTCGACTATGAGACGACTGTGCAGGAACCCACTATTCAGCAATTGCAACCGGTGGTCGACAATCGCGATCAACTGAACCCGTATCTGGGTAACCCCGCACTAAAGCCAGCCTATCAGCAAAGCTGGCGACTCAACTTCAATGCGTTCGATCCGGGCACAATGATCACTTTCTTCACCTTCGTTGACATCGATTATACCAGAAATGCGATTACCAACGCCGTATTTAACGATGATTTTATCAGAACTACGATGCCGGTAAACGTCGCGAGCAATACGTCGGTAAATACCCATGCGACCGTTGGTTTTCCCATCAATCCGATCAAGAGTCGCGTGAGCATTACCGGTACATGGAGACAAACACACGGTCAGAATGTAATTGATGCGGCGAGTTACGACATCACACAAAGCCGAACGGGAGGTAACGTGCGTTATGATTTCCAATACCGGGAGCTGTTAATGATCAACCTGGGCGCTAGGCTCAATTACCAAACCACTTCGTATGAGTTCGATCAGCCTGATCAGCGCTATTTCAACACGACGTACAACGCTGAGGCAACCCTTTCCTTCCTGCGCAACTATCAGCTCGTTTCCTCCTGCGAATACCTCATTTACGAAAATCAATCTACCGGCTACCATCAGGCGATTCCCCTGTTCAACGTATCGGTATCCAGGTTTCTACTGAAGAACAAGACTGGTGAACTCAGGCTCTCGGCCAGCAATCTGCTGGATAAAGTGCTCGGTGTAAGTCAAACTTCGAGTGTGAATTATGTAGAACGGGTAACGTCTAATTCGCTCGGCCGATACTTTATGGTAAGCTTTATCTATGCACTCAACAAACAACTCAATCCAATGTCAGGACGCCGCGGTGGACCAGGTATGCGGATCATTCGCGACTAACGTTGCTTGTACCTCGTAACAAAATAGCCGTGTCTTCCTTTGACTAAACTGTCCCGGCAAACTATTTCCGTGTTTCCAGGTGCTTCTTGATTTCGATCGTTTTTTGCTTTGACGTACTAGTTGAATCAATCAAAGTCATCAAATCGGCGATTGACTTGACGATATTCAAAGAAGCCATCCGTATTTTGACGGTTCAATACGTTGATAAAGCTATAAGTTCAGCTGCAAAGTGTACGAACATGCTACAAAGTTTGTATTCCATCATAACTACACTATATTTGTATGTCTGTTTAGCATGACTTTGTTATGCTTGAACAATAAATCAAATGTTTAACTAAAATCTTTGAACGCTATGGCAAAAACAGCGAAGAAGACTGCAAAGAAAGCAGCCAAGAAAACTGCAAAGAAAGCAGCTAAGAAAAAGAAGTAGTTCGTTTTGAATTACAGCAAAAGGCCGTCTCACAAGGACGGCCTTTTTTGTTATACGTCTCCCGGCTGCCCTTTCTTTCCTAACAGTAGTTCGTTGGCAGCGCGTGTTTTATTCATAACTTAGTCCGTCGTCCCTATCACGCATGTCAGATAAAGGCTTTAAGATCTTTGGCAAGCTGTTCATTTCTCACAGCTCAGTCGGGCTAATAGCAATCATCGCCGCGTCCGTCATCTTTTACTCCATCCTTAGGATTGCGCTGATAAACCGGGCGCTGGATCAGCTTTCGTCCATTAATGTGCTCAAGAGGCATCTCGTCGAAGACTATCTTTATCGTTCCAGACTGAATCTTGAAGCGCTGCAGGTGGAAGAAAAATTTCTAAACATCTATTATGACGTAACCAACTATCGCCGGTCCCAGGACCATCGCGACATCAAGGATATTTACAGTCTGTGCAAGCTGTATGATTTTACCAACCTTCACATTTTTGACACGCATCACCGTCAGTTGTTCAGTACGGACGAAGAGATGTATCCGGACAGTCTGTTGCATAAGATTGACGACGCCATTCAGGAAGATCGTAAGCGTCTTCACGTAATCGATGCGTCTGTCCACTCGATGAAGGGGCCGTTGCTCTTTTATTATGTTCCCATCGTAGCAGGGGACTCACTGATGGGAATCGTGCTGGTGCAGGAGAACTTCGAGAAGATTCAGCAGATACTACTGGAAAACACCGATATGGGCTCTACTGGCGAATCTTATATAGCGGGGGGTGACTTTTTGCTGCGCTCTCAGTCCCGTTTCTTTCCCGATAGTATACCGGGCAGCATTCTGGCGGAAACCGAGGCCATGAAGAATCTGATAAAGGGTCAGGAGGGGCGTGGCATCGTAAAAGATTATCGTGGCGTTTCCGTATTGAGCGCGTACCGTAGCGTGAGGAACGACGACCTCAACTGGTTTATTCTTTCGGAAATGGATGAGGCTGAAGCCATGCGTCCCATCGTAGCCCTCCGCAATTACTTCATGCTGATCACGGTGTTGATCATGTTCCTGGTGTTGATCGTTACCTTTTTCATCTCAAATGCGATTGTTAATCCCATTGTCGAACTGCAGCATGCCATTCAGACTTTGTCGCGAGGGATCATTCCATCGCCCAAGCCGAAGGTCCTGACGGCCGATGAGATCGGCGAAATGGGCGTAGCGATCGGTCAGTTGATAGAGGGTTTCGAGCGCACTACCCAGTTTGCCAGCGACATTGGACGCGGTAATTTTGACGCCGACTACGTTGCCTTGAGCAAAGATGATTCCCTAGGTCATGCGCTGATCAAGATGCGTGAAGAGCTAAAGACCTTTCATGCCCATGAATTGAAATCTGCGCGATCACGTGCTGCGGCTTTGCTAGAAGGACAAGAGTCGGAGCGCACACGAATAGTAAAGGAACTGCACGATGGTGTGGGTCAATTGCTGACGGCAATCAGCATGCAATTGGATATGCTTGATGCGGCAGCCGATCGAAAGTCTGATTTGAAAAAGTACATTCACGAAGCAGTCGCCGAAATCAAAAGAATATCCTATAACGTGATGCCACAGGCTATCGTCGATTTCGGCCTCGAAGCCGCGCTAAACGGTTTATGTGAATCTGTACGGAAATACGCTTCTGTAGCAATCGATTTTCGTTACATACGTGAGTCAGATCACGAGCTTGACTTCGATATCAGCATCGCGGTGTATCGAATCATGCAGGAAGGATTGAACAACATTGTGAAGCATGCGCAGGCCAGCCACGTGAACCTTCACATTCTGGATAAGGTCGACGAACTTTACTGTGTCCTGGAAGACGACGGGCACGGCTTCGACACAACGATGACGAATGGCACCCCGGCAGGCAGCGGACTGCGCAATATCCGTGAACGTGCCCAACTCATGAATGGCACGGCCGATATTCAATCAACGCCGGGGCATGGAACGTTGATCGAAATTCACATTCCGATACCAGAAACTGCCGCGAACACTTAAATTTGAAAGCTGTACCATGACCCCTATACGCATTATCCTGGCCGACGATCACACACTCATCCGGGAGGGATTCAAGGCCATTCTGGGCCAAAGCGACCGATTAGTTATCGCCGGTGAAGCACACGACGGAGCAGAGCTGGTCAACATGGTGCGCGAAACAAATCCCGATGTCATACTTACCGACCTGAGCATGCCGCGCACCAACGGATTTGAAGCCATGCAGGAAATAAGAAAGACAGATCTTGTCGTGAAGTTCATTATCCTCACCATGCACGAGGAGCGCGAATACATTTTGCGGGCCATCAAGGCAGGCGCGTCCGGATATTTGTTAAAGAATACCGAGCGCCTAGAACTTGAACAGGCTATCATTACCGTTCACGATGGAGGGAAATATTTTAGTCCATCGATCAACAGCATCCTGGCAGAGGCTGTCATGAGATCCGATGGTGGTGAAGTTGGGGAACTCACTGCGCGGGAGAAGGAAGTACTGGAGTTGGTGGCTAATGGATACAGCACAAAGCAAATTGCCGACTTGCTCAAAATCAGTATACGTACCGTTGAATCGCATCGGATTAATATGCTCAAGAAAATGAAAGTGAACAACTCAGCTGAGTTGATTCGAAAGGCCGTCGAGCTCAAATTGCTTTGAACCCTGGCCTACCGTTCGCGTTCTCTTAAATCACTCCTGATATTGAACCACTCCTGTACATTAGCTATCAGTATGCTCCATAATCAAGTGTGGGGCAACCGAAGCGCCGCAATACCATTGGGTGCAGGGTTTATAGTCAGGGTAAATACGGATACCCTTCCCGTATAAGCACGGAGGCACCTCCAGACTCATTCTTCGTTAATTTGTATAATACCAAACAAGCGGAGTTATGAGATACAAGGCAAACATTTTCACGGGAGTTTTGGCAGCAATGTTTTTCGTAGGAATTGCGGTGGCAGCCAGCGCGCAGACCGCCGGACAGTCGGTATGGGCGTCTACGAAGGGTGTGCAAAAAGTAGCGAACAAGCAGCTTTTTGAAGACAAAAGCATCCAGGGTTCGCACATTCATGCGATTGTTCTCAGCCCGACCTGGAATATTTCTAAAGGGGTAGCGGGCATCAATCGCAGTCAAGATGTGACACAGGCTAATATTGTTGGAGGATCTTCAGATTGGCAGATCAGTAAGGGCGTTCAAAAGATTCAACGGAAGAAGTCTACAGCGGTTGATAAGGACTATTTCAAGTCGAAAGACCAGATTAGCCGCAACGGCGAAAAGAAGTAATTTCTAAGTGTGTAAAATAGGAAGGGCCATCTATTCGGATGGCTTTTTTTTTGTGCCTGCCCGCGTGTGCCAGTAACCCAGGGAAAGTCTGCCGGAGCTGAGATAGCCTCGGAACAGTTCTTGTTTTCTCCTTTTTGTACAGATCAGTTTGTATCTTTATCGTCGTTGAATATTAATCCTGCACTATGCGCGATGAGATAGGAAGGGCCGACCATAAGTACGTTGAAGTAGCGGATCGGATTGAGACGCTAATCGAAAACGAGGTATTGAAAGTCGGGGATAAACTTCTTTCCGTGCGTGCCCTGAGCAAAGAACAAGGCATTAGTTTAAGCACTGCATTTCAAGCGTACTACGCGCTCGAAAGTAAAGGACTTATCGAAGCCCGTCCACAGTCGGGATACTACGTCAAGCACTCGTCGCGATTTACAAGAGACCTTCCCCGAACATCGGAGCCCGTCGACGAAGCGGTGCCCGTCACAATTGACGACATGATCAACAGCGTGTATGTCAATCTGAATTCCGGCGGGCTGCTAAACTTCGCCATGGCCACTCCTGCGATTGAGCTATTGCCGGTGGCCAAGCTGAATAAGGCAGTAGCGCACGCGTTGCGAGAGTCGGAGACCAGCTGCCTTCACTATGAACACATTCAGGGCAGCGTGGCACTCAGAAAGCAGATTGGAAGACAAGCCTTCAACTGGGGAGGTACGCCGGGTGAAAATGATATTGTGGTAACGGCAGGATGCGTCGAAGCCCTGTCGCTCTGCATAAAAGCAGTGACCCGGCCGGGCGATGCGGTGGCGATCGAGAGTCCCACCTACTTTGCCATCTTTCAGCTCATGCAGAGTTATGGTTTAAAGGTTGTCGAGATTCCAACGGATCCGGTAGCCGGTATGGACATCGATCACCTCGAGCAAGCGATTTCCCGATTCAATATCAAGGCGTGTCTCGTAGTAAACAACTTCAACAATCCGTTGGGTAGCTGCATGCCTGATGAACGCAAGGAACGACTGGTGCGTATGCTGGAACAAAAGGAGATTCCGCTCATCGAGGATGATATCTATGGCGAATTGTATTTTGGCAAGAGGCGACCGAAGACGTGCAAGACCTTCGACAGGAAGGGGCTCGTATTACACTGTGCATCGTTTTCAAAGTCCCTGGCTCCGGGTTATCGGATTGGCTGGACTATCCCCGGACGTTACAAAGATGCCGTCGTGCGTCTGAAGCGCATGCATACCGTCTCGACGAATAGCCTGGCACAGGCGGCGGTAGCAAACTTTCTGGCGAACGGCCGCTATGAACTTCACCTGCGCCACCTGCGCAGGGCGCTTTACACACAGTCACTCCGTTATCTTCAGGCGGTATGCGAGTACTTGCCGGAAGACACGCTCGTCACGCGACCACAAGGAGGTTTCACGTTGTGGATAGAGCTGAACAAAAAGATCAATGCATTCAAGCTTCACAAGCGCGCACTTAAGCACAATATTGGCATAGCGCCTGGACAAATTTTCTCCTCGCAAGGCACCTATGAGAATTGCTTCCGTCTGAGTTACGGCGCTCCCTGGTCGCCTGAGATTGAAAGTGGCATCAAGACGCTGGCGAAGATCATACATGATTGGCGCTAGCGCATGCCGAGAAAGACTTCCTCGGGATCAGGCGGAATTTCTTCAAAACTGCTACAAACTCTTTACAAAATGATGGGAGTGTTCGGCATAGCCGTGCTTGCGATAAAATTCGGGAGTGAGAGAACGCCTCATGTTCGTGGTGACTTCTATTTCCCGGCAGCCGTATTCCTTTAAACGTTGTTCCGCAGCCGCGAGCAGCAGGCCGCCGATTCCCTTAACGCGCACCTGTTCGTCGACACAAAGCGCCGTGATGCGTCCGGTCTTTCCGATGGAATGAAATTTATCGAACCAGTGCAGGGAAATAAAGCCAACCGTTTTACGCTCGTTTTCACAGACGAGCAGGCAGTAGTCCGGAGTGTCAAACAGCTCTATTTTCGTGCTGACCTCCTCTTCATTCAACGGATGCCCTAGTTGCCTGAGCAAGTCCACCAGGGATTTTGCATCTTCTTGTCGGCCCGGTCTTATTATCATAGTTTTATTGACGAAGGTTTCTGATAGGCAATAACCCGAGGATCATTAATAACCAATCCCGTTGTCATTCCACTTACCGGAACGGTTGTCGAATCCGATTGCGCTGCATTTTGCTAATGAAACCATCCGGAAACATGGTTGAAGCCAATATTTCATGCCCTCTTATCATGCCAGGCCGCATCAGTTCATAACTTTTTTATGCAATCGTTGTAAGCGTAAAAAAGCAAGATAAAATTACATTTTCAAACCTGTTCCTTCGCCATGCGTTATGTTTGTATGGTTGATGTTATGAGTTATTTATCCATAACATCAGTAGAAACAAATTATGGACTCGATTCAACTGATAGGACTTGCGGCTGGAATGTTAACGACTATAGCTTTCCTGCCGCAGGTTGTCAAGACCTGGAAAAGCCGTTCGGCCAAGGACCTTTCCCTGGGTATGTTCTCACTTTTTTGCCTTGGCGTGGCGATGTGGTTGGCATACGGTATCCTGGTTTGGGATATACCGGTAATTGCTGCTAACCTTTTAACGCTCATGCTCGCGTCGACGCTTCTGTTCTTTAAGCTGAGGTTCAAAGACTAGCACGACATAGTAAAACAGCCGTGCCTTCCTTTTGACGTGGAATCTGGCCCGTCAAACTATTTGCCTGCTGTTAGCCGTTGAAGCAGGACGCTATAGAGCGTTCCTGCGTTGAACTTCGACCGCTCTGTTCCTAACAAAAGAATGTCGAGACGCAGCCCTGCCGCCAATTCCTTCATACGATCGTAGGATACCGGATACGGTACCCACTGGTTACCGGTATTGGTATCATACTCGATGATGATCAATACGCCATTGGGGCGAAGCTGACCCTGGAGCCTTTGAAGAAATCCGGGCTGGTCAGGCATGTAGTGAAGAACGTTCGCGAGCAAGGCGCCATCCAATTCAGGTAGCGCCAGATTCCCCCCGATGTCTGAATTCACGCGCACGAGCGATTTGTCGGTGTATGCCCAGGGGATTGCGTTCAGGGCTGCGCTGTCCCGATCGACCGCGTATATTTTACTTGCGGGCGGCAGGAGCGTTGCCAGCGCCTGTCCTGCCCCTGGATGACGGAATCGGTCAGTTTGTGAGGTCTCTCGTGCGTGGGATGCAGCGTGTGCTTCTGGTGAGATAGGAATTGCGCCACGGTTTTACTTAATTCATAGTCCCCAATTCTCCCCTGCATGAAAAGCTTTCTGGGTGCAATCGCGCTAACCTTGATATTCTCTCGTGTCAGTAATGCTCAACAGCCGAGTCTTCTGTTTCAGGATGAAACACCGCTGGAAATCTCCTTCGCTGCACCCCTGAGTGAATTGAAGCATGAGGATGAAGATTCAGTATACTTCGCGTCCGTGTTGTTGTATAAAAAGCCTGACGGTTCATTGGACAGTGTTCGCATTGGACTCCGTGCGCGAGGCAATTATCGTCGCAAGCACTGCGCCTTGCCGCCATTGCGAATCAAAGTCAACAAGGAAGATAGAAAGAAAGAAGGACTGTTCTCCGGCGTGAAGAGCCTGAAGCTTGTACTTCCCTGTCAGAATACACGCAACAGCAATGATTTGATATTGAAGGAATATCTTTGTTACCAGTTGTACAAGCCGACCACGCCCTACGTGTTGAATACGCGACTGGTGAACATTACTCTTACTGAGACTACCGGCAAGCATGAGGTGTTAAAGCTTGCGGGGTTTCTCATTGAAGACGATGATGATGCTGCGCGGCGTCTCAATGCCAAGGTGGTTAATTCCGAGAAAGTGAACCCTTTCATGCTGCAGGACACCTGTGCCATTCGTTTTGATGTATTTCAGTTTATGATCGGTAACACCGATTATTCAACCGTTTACTTTCACAACGCGAAGGTGCTGCGCACAAAATCTAACGTACTCCTCCCGATAGCCTACGACTTCGATATGTCGGGCTTTGTGTCTGCGCCTTATGCCTCAGTTGACCCAACACTCGGCATCGAAAGTGTACGCGAGCGTGTTTACCGGGGTTTTTGTCGGGGCAATGCCGTCGCGGAGAGCGTGCGACGCGAATACGTGGATCTGGAGCCGACGATATTGGGAGTTATCGATAAACATCAAGCGCTGTTTAGCGAAAAGGAGTCAACAGGAATGAAGCGATATCTGAAGGAGTTTTTTACGATTATGCGCAGTGACGGCATATACAAACAACGCATCGGCCAGGCATGCCGGACGAACTGATGTCTCAACGTTCATACCTGATATGCTCGCCGTGGGCCAGTATTTTGTACGGTTGACCGAGGCGCTTTGCCGAGGCGGCGAACGTTTCCGGGTCGGCCGTGTTGAACGCAAACATATGATAGTGATGCGGTATCGCCAGACGCGCATCGATGGCCCGGGCAAGCCAGGCGGCCTCATCTGCATTCATGTTCCCCGCGACGCGTCTGGCCGGTACGTTGCCATTAATGGGCAACAAGGCCACATCTACCTGGAAGGGCTTAAGGAGCGGCGCCAATTCATCATATAGTAAGGTATCCCCGCTGTGGTAAACAGCAAACGGTCCGAACCGGATCACGTAACCCATAAACTTGCAGCGGCCTTCCGCATCGCGCTCGATCTCGTTGTGCGCGGATGGAATGCCGTGGAAAGTGAAGGGATGAATGACTACGCGCTCGCCATCGGTCAATCCAACAGGATAGCTACTGGCACACTTTACGCGTTCAGCCACAAAGTCGCGGTTGGCCTCCGGAATGAGAAACCGGATGCCTGGATTTTTTCCGAGTAGTGGAATGAGTGTGTCCGCGTCCAGGTGATCGGTATGATTGTGACTGGAGGTCACGATGTCTATCTGATCCAGCATCATGGGATCGATGACGCGCTCGCTCATGCGCGTGTGCGGTTTGTCAGTGTTCTCATACTTAGTCGTGAGTGAATCCGACAGGTAAGGATCAAGTAAGAGGCAATGACCATTCCAATGGATCAGGAAACCACTTTGGCCCAACCACCAAAGATCAAACGCATCTTCTTGTGGATCGCGTTTGTATTCATCGATCTGCTGGCACAGTTTGCTTCCGGAGTTGAAGGCGGGTATCAGCGGCTCACCCATTATTTTAGGGATTCGCGTACTTTCCGGGCACCCAGTACCATGTTGGCCAGTTTCTGTCGCGACGCCCAACGCGCCGTCTGACTAAGTCCGCAATCAGGAGCGACGGCGAGTTTTTCTGCGGGCACAAACTCAAGGCAACGCCGGATTCGGGCAACGACGTCGTCTACCGTTTCGATGTAATAGTTCTTTACATCGATGATGCCAACGGCAACATCCATGCGCGTGGCGAACTCGCGCAGCAATTCAATTTCGGAAAATTCCCGGTTTGCCATTTCGACATGTACTTCATCGACGTGCAGATCGAGGAAATTGGGAAGCATGGGAGCAAGGCTGCGGTATCCAACCGGACGACCCTTGTAATTTCCAAAGCAGAGGTGCGTCGAAAGTCTGCACTTTCCGAACACGCCAGACACCGTGCGATTGAATAGGTCAACAAATTTGCGCGTGTCTTCTTTGTAGGCATAGCAACTCATGGAGGGTTCATCTATCGTGATCTCGCGACATCCTGCCGCTACCAGGGCTTCGAGTTCCTTTTGAACAAAAGGCAAGAGCGCTTCGGTGATGGCATATCGGTCAGGATACTGGCTATTCGGCAGCAGTCGTCCGCTCAGCGTATAGGGCCCGGGCACGCTGCACTTGAGTACGGGCCCAACAGGGGCCAGGCGCTGCAGCCGCTTGAATTCCTTCACGGCGCCCAGGCCGTTCGGTGCGCTTAGCGTCTCCGTTATTGTATTTTTTCCACGTTGATCGTGAGCCGCAGGTCCAAACCTTCGAAGATCGTCGGTATTCTCCCGAATGCCTTTGATGTAGCCATAGAACGATAGGTTGAAGTCCAGCCTGGTCTGTTCGCCATCGGTAATGACGTCGAGTCCGGCTGAAACCTGGTCGTGAATCGCGGCCACCACGGCATCGTCGACCATTTCTTCCTTGTCGGCATTGCCAAATTCATGAAGATTGCGAACGGCAAACTCCAGCCAGCCGGGAAACGGATAGCTGCCAATCACGGTAGTACGAATAGGAATGGGCTGCATAGGTGAAAATTTTAAGAACGTCCAACATGTTGATATAATTTCGCAAGCCGATGGGCGTGTTCGTCATAGGCAGCCTCGAAGAGATCTTTGGCCCGTGCTTCACCGGCGACGACACCTGCCGTAAGGACCAGCGGAGGACTGCCTGCCCGCGTGAGACGCAGCGCCACTTCGGCCTTGATTGAATTAACGATCATGGCGCCTCCAACGGTTGAGCCAGGCGCCACAGGCTCATTGAGGTTGTCGACGCGAATCATCGCGTCGCCCACCGGCGCACCAGTGTCCAGCACGAGGTCGGCAAAATCTTCCAACTTCTTTCCACGGGTATCTTTGCTCTTGCTTGCAGCCGCGTGTGCTTTCGTGATGAGCGCCACCACTTTCACTCCTCTTTTTTGAAATTCCTCAGCCATCTCTATGGGCACGATGTTGCAACCACTGGACGAAATCACCAGGGCTGTGTCGTTCGGCGACAAGTCAAAGTTCCTGAGTATTCGTTCGGCCAGTCCCGATACATTCTCCAGGAACATCGCCTGCCTTTGTCCATTTGCCCCTACCACGAGGTTGTGAAAAGTGAGCGACAGTTCGACGATTGGATTGAAGCCCGGAAACGAACCGTAGCGTGGCCACATCTCTTCGACCATAATTCGGCTGTGCCCGGATCCAAATACGTGAACCATTCTACCGGCCAGTATACTGTCAGAAAACCAGTCAGCTGCCTGTTCGATGAGCGCTTGTTGCGTGCCAATGGTTTCGATAAGCTGCCTGCAGCGGTCAAGATATTGTTGTGCGGGAGTCATGTTCATTGTTTTTTGAGAGCGCAAATCCTGCCGCACCGATGGCCCCGGCGAGATCCGAGAAGTGCGCCAACCGTATTTCTGTTTTCCTGGAAGCGGGGCGCCATTCGTACAGGTCCATGAAAGATTGCAACGGCTTCAGCAGCGCATCACGGGCCTGCGTGACGCCACCGCTGAGAATCACCACTTCCGGCGACAGGGCGTTGATCGTTGAGGCCACGGTAGCGGCGAGTTTTTGAACTGCCGACAGCCACCACCAGGTAGCCAGTACGTTGCCGCCGAGGTAGTCGTTCACCAGGTCATCCGTTGTCGCATACCGGCCGTACGTGCGCGCTTGAAGTGAAACATTACCGATGGCATCTTCGATGCTGCCCACCATATTCGTCACATCCCGCGAAACAGCATGGGCATCTACTGTCATATGACCGAAATGTCCTGCCATCTGGAACGATCCTTGAAAGAGTTTGCCGTTAATGAGTACCGCGCCACCCACACCGGTGCCCAGGGAAAAGAGTACGGCATGCTGCACATCTTTCGCGGCGCCAAAAGCCGCCTCAGCCATCAAAGCTGCATGGCCGTCATTCAGTACGTGGACGCGTCGCGCAGCTATCGTTGACCAGTCAAAGTTCTCGAGGCCAGGTAATCGTCCCGGCATAAACGCAATGCAACTATTGTCCGCATTCGCCAAACCCGGTGCAGCGAGTCCCACATGGAGCACCTTCTTGGCTGCCTTTGACTCCAGCAACGAAATCATTTCGACTACGGCTTGTTTCCAATGCCGATCGTCGTGCTCATGGGTTTGCGCCTTATGTTCGAGCAGCACAGTGCCCGATTGATCGACCAACACACCTTTGATGTTGGTACAACCCAAGTCGATGCCGATGGATAATGTCTTATTCACGATGTGTATTGTCCTTCACTGACTGACCACCCACCATCAACCGTTAACACCTGTCCCGTGGTAAAGGACGATTGATCTGACATAAAATATACGGCTGCTCCAGTCAAATCGCTGGGACGGCCCATTCGCCCGTGGTCCAATGGCTGCTTTGTCTTGATGAAGCTCATGATGGCCGGATCGTTCGCTGCCCGCTGTGACATCGGCGTTTCAGTAAGGCCTGGCGCCAGGGTATTAATGCGAATTCCGTGGGGTGCGTAGTATGCGGCGATTGACCTGGTAAGCCCTTCAACGGCAGCCTTACTGGTCGCGTAGGCATGCGTGACAAAATATTGAGGCGATGGTGAGTTGCCCAGTACGGATCCCACGTTTAGAATGCTTCCTTGCGTATTCAGTTCAAGGAATTTTCTGATAGCCGCCTGATTCGAAAGCATGAGCGACGTAAGGTTTAAAGTCAGTGTCTGATTCCACCCTTCGAGTGACAGTTCATGCAGTGGCCCATCGCCCAACTTACGACCACTGCCACCGGCAACGTGATAAAGGCCATCGAACGTGCCGAAAGATTCCAGGCACTTTTTGACGGCACCCTCGGCTGTTTGCGGGTCGGTCGCATCTCCGTGTGTGGAGATGGCATGAGCTGGGAGAGAACGCTTCGCTGTCGCCACACTTTCCTCATCGATACCAACGACCAGCACTTGCGCCCCTTCATCTATGAAAGCATGAGCTGCTGCGAGTCCAATTCCGGAAGTTCCTCCGATGACCACAATTGATTTCCCTTTCAGCCAATGCGACATAATACCAGCGTATTATACAAGAGTAGTGAATCGATGCGGAATTGGGAAGGCAAACTCCCGAACTTACACGTGTGGATTCCGGGTGCCGGTACTGCTGGGGAAGAAGCGATGCCTAGTTGGCATTCTTCGCAATGGCAAGTTGCTGTTCCCGGATCCAGGTGTAAGCGTCGTGTTGATTGGAAAACACACCGAGATGCACATCAAAATTCTGAAATTTTTGTTCGGCGTCCAGCTTAAAATTCTCCATCGGATAGTCAGCGTAAATGCTGTTGCCAAGAATAACTGCGTGAATTTTTACTTCGCGCTGGGCAAACAAGAGATCCTCCCACACGTCCACCAGCCACAGTTCCGTTTCTTCGTCGAGTTCGCCAAGTAGTGTGGTGTCGGCCAACCAAGCCAACATTGAATAAGAGTGCTTGAGTTTCTTGTACTCTTCAAGAACCTTCATCAGGTAGTTTCGAAAAGGCGCACCTTCCATATTGTGCTTCCAGCGATGGCGGAGCACAGGCAATGAGTCATCAAGCTCACAAATGATAGACTTGTCTTCAAAGATGTTGATGATCATGCCTAAAATTAGGCGTTTCTCGGCTCACGAGGCGTTCGTCTATAAAAAATTTATCAACCCTACTCCTTGGTCCCCTTTGTGCTGGGAACCAAGGTGTTATAAGGATTTATGATATTTCAACGGCCGCCAGGGCACGATCCCACTTCAGTTCCATGACGATCCCGGAGCCCCCGGTCTTGAAATCGATCGTGAATTGGTCCACAACGGAACTGGACTCGTTTGACGGAACCTCTACGCTCACAACGTCAAGAGTTTGGTCCGGAAGTTCGGCACCACTTTGCCCCAATGCGCTATTCAACGTTACCTTCCACGTCTGTGCGCCAGGCACGGCATACATGCGATATGTTCCAGCCTTCACGGCCGCTCCTGCGAATACCACATCCTTGTTGAAGGTTATCTCTGTAGCTGCGTTGGCACCCAGGCGCCAATATTGGCCGTAGGGTTGAAGCGCTCCCGTTGAAGCGTCTCCGAATATCACGCGACCCTTCTTGTATGGTCTGCTGTACGAAACAGATACCTCGAGCCCGTTGTGTGACACAGATGACTTGCCGGAAGGACTTGCCGGTCGCGTAAACCACCAGCCAAGAGCCACAAACACGACCACAACGACGACGATGAGAATGAGCTTCTTACTTTTCATGTTTTGAAAGTTTGCTGAGTCAGATAAAGGTAGGAATATTTCTTCCAGGGCGCTCCGGTACTTTGACCGATAGCGTCGCCTTTCTAACGCCCCGATACGATCCCCATGCCGTGAAGTTATTGAAACTCGTTATTTTAGCCCCTCAAATTGCCCTATGGACCTTATCAAAACGATCATTGATTTCATCCTCCATATTGATCATCACCTGGTTGAGATCGTCAATGACTATAAGACCTGGACTTATCTCATATTGTTCCTGATCATTTTCGCAGAAACAGGGTTGGTAGTCACACCATTTCTGCCCGGCGATTCGCTGCTGTTTGCCGCGGGGGCAATCATTGCAAAGCCTGAAACTGATCTCAGTGTCTTGCTGATGTGGATGCTGCTAATCATCGCCGCCGTGCTAGGTGACCTCGTGAACTATCACGCAGGAAAATACATTGGGGTCCGGGCTTTCAGCGGCCGTTACAAGTTGTTGAAAGTGGACTACCTTACGAAGACCCAGGCTTTTTACATCAAGCACGGCGGGAAGACAATCATTTATGCGCGATTCATACCCATCATCCGAACTTTCGCGCCCTTTGTTGCCGGCATTGGCACTATGTCGTACGGAAAATTTGCAACCTACAACGTAGTCGGAGGCATACTATGGGTGACGTTATTTCTCTTTGCCGGATATTTCTTTGGCGGACTGCCGATGATCCGGTCAAATTTCACACTGGTGATATTCGCGATCATATTTCTCTCGATACTTCCGCCGATCATCGAGTTGATTCGCGATAGACGGAAGCAGCGAGCTCAGTTGTAGGACCATCGGCCAGGATCCATCTATCCAGCGTGCGGGCAATTGGTGATTTGGCTACTGTATCTTAAAATCGATATCGTCCACCAGGGCGCCGTTCCCTGTGCGCACGGAAACTTTCAAGGCGCCCAGTGGACCAGTCGGAACTAAACAAACGACTTTCGTTTTGCTGATTAGCTTCAACTCGGCGGTGATGTCGCCGAAGAGAACCTTGGTTTTTGAACTATTCAGATACTGGCCGGTGAGGGTGACTTCCGTTCCGGCGATCGCTGATGCTGGAGTGATCGATTGAATCAGTGGCGCCTTCAACAGGAACTTGTTTGTGATAGTGGCAGTTTGTGATCCCAACAATAGGGCTATTGCACTTTCCTGCTGGTCCAACTCAT
>DATHKA010000263.1:0-13734 GCA_035489615.1 Chryseolinea sp. | reverse complement strand
GGCCGATTAACAGTTCAGGATTTCGGCCGGAAATGAGGGATAGAAATAACAAGGCATCGGCCGAGGGATCAATCTGCATTGAGTTCCCCGGAAAGAGCACCACGGGGATGGTAACATTTTCTTTGATCGTCTTGATGACGTGCGCAAGATTCGTCGTGGTGATCAGGCTGCCTCCAACGAAAAAATAATCGATGCAATTCTCGTTGGCCAGGTTGATCAACTGCCTTAAGCGCGCCGGGTCCTCAACTTTGTCAGGATCGACGAGTACTGCAATGGACTTCTTGCCAGACCGTGCAGCGGCCGTTAGTGAGTTAATGACGCTCATTGTCGTTCGCTTGCTTGCTGGGAGGACTCTGCAGATACGCTGCAAGTTTCTCCTTTGCCAAGCCCAGTAGAAACACTGTGGCCTGACTTGCCAGGGCAGTTCCAATCTGTGAGACGATGCCCGGGGATTCATCCGCTTCCTGCACGGCCTGCGCCTGTGCGGCCGGTAACACGGTCAATGTTTTGTTGCGTGTCTTTTTAGTCTTGCCAGACTTACCAGTAAACTGGCGCACAATAAAGTATGAGGCCACCAGTGTGCCGCCAATGATAAGGGCGTTGGTGAGAATACTTTCCGTCCGGGCGGAGAGCAAGCGTACCTCGTTCTCCAGTTCTTCCCGATGCTTGGCCGATCTCTTCAACAAGTCCATCTTAATCTCGTCAGTATTTCCGAGTT
Organism: Chryseolinea sp.; assembly: GCA_035489615.1. Classification (GTDB taxonomy): domain Bacteria; phylum Bacteroidota; class Bacteroidia; order Cytophagales; family Cyclobacteriaceae; genus Chryseolinea. The sequence goes on along the minus strand of DATHKA010000263.1, from coordinate 13,016 downwards.
CCATATTATTTCTTCTTCTTCTTTCGCTGAATGATTTCCTCGAGCTTGTTTTCAACTTGCTCGGATATCTGCGTTCGGAATGCCAGTATGACCACGCCGATAAGCAAATAAAGGCCGCCTACTATGGCAAAGCCTCCAAAGTTACCAAGCTGTTCTCCTAACTTAAAAGAAACGGCCATACTGAACAGCAAAACAAACAGCGTGAGTACGGATAAAATAACCAAGAATACCAGGGCTCTCGACAGGACGCGTGCCAGTTCCTCCTGCACCTCGACCTTCATCAATTCGATGCGGGTTTCGACAAATCCTGTAAGGTGTTCAACCAGACTGTCGAGTTTCAGAAATTTGAGAATGGTATCTTTCAACACTGATAATCGTTCACCGCAATATAGATATTTCGCCCGGAATTTAACTGCCTAATCACGTTCGATACTGGTCAAGTCTTCGCGCAGAATGACGCCTTCGGGACCGGTGATTTCTTGTTGCAGGATGATCTTTTCCCGGGCCGTCATCAACAGGCGATGCACGCGCGATTTCGCGTACTCACGTTGATAGACGTAAACAGAATCAAACGTTCTTCCCGCAGCCTGATACCGGCGTTCAATTTTTTCAATACAAGATTTGTACTTCCCGTATTCGTCTTCCCCGTCCCAGCAGAATCCGGGTCGGGTGAACTGAAACATTTGCTTGCCAACAAACAGCGTTGCGTTCCGGCTGGAGATGGGATAAATCAATGTAGGCTCGGCGTCGAGGTCATGCCCGGTACCAGAGTAAAAAGACCATTCACCCGAAAACGTTCGCGTATTCAGGCGGCTTACCACGGTAAATGGTTCACTATGCCCCGCTCCATCCGTGCGGCTGTACGTGAGTGTCAGCGTTTGGACAGCATCCTGATTAAAGTAGATGAGCGAGAAGGGCAGGAAGAAGAAGGCCACCAACAGGTAGACAAACCCGGCCAACCTGTATTTCAACGTCAACTTGCCTAGGGCCTCGGCCAGTTCAAGCGGAAGCTTTCGGAGCACCGGGATGGGCATGAACAGCAATACGCCAATCAAGTTGAATAAGAAGTGAACGATGGCAATGCTCACGGCGGCGGACGTGTTGGTTTGAAGGATGGCAGCAATGAATGCGGTTATGGTAGTCCCTACGTTGGCACCCATGATAAAAGGCGCGGCCTGCTTCAGATTCACAATCTTGTTGGCAACAATGGGCACCACGACCGATGTGGTGATGGAACTCGACCGGATCGCGGCCGTCGTGAGCAATCCCCATGAGAATGACTTCAGTGGGCTCTTGAAGAAAAAACGACTGAAAGCCTCCGGGCTTTTAGCTTTCAGCAGATCGGATATCAGTTTTCGGAAGATCAGGATGGAGGCGAATAGCATGAGGATGGCTAACACCAAGGGTATTAATGGGCTACTGACCACATCCACGAGCCAGCTGGTTACGAACGACAAGCCGGACCAACTGTGCGCATCTGCATTTTCCAGCGACGGTCCTCCGGGAGTGAAAAGCGCGTGGGTTATCCACAGCGACAGCGTCGAAAGGAAACCATAATAGTATTCAAGTGGAAACAGCACAACGGCGGTGAGTAAATTGAAGAAGTAGTGATAGGTTCCGGCCGATACCGCCCTGCGGAACTCCTTCTTCTTGCTGATGAACCCCAGAGACACGATTGTAGCCGTGATGGTTGTGCCAATGTTTGCTCCCATGATGATGGGAATGGCGGCTTCGAGTGTGAGCGCACCGGAAGCAACCAGTGCCACGACCAGCGAGGTTGTGGTCGAGCTGCTTTGCAGCAGGGCGGTAATTACTAATCCGATGAACAGACCGGTAAACGGATTAGAGGTTGCCAACAGGATCGTTTCGGATACATTCCGCTTCAGGTGCTGAAGGGATGACGTCATCAGGTCGAGCGCAAATAGAAACAGCAGAAAAGCCAGTATGATGAAGGCGACCGTCCGTATGTTATGCCACGGCGAATGTTGAGGCGTTATGGGTTGCAGCTGCTGTTCCAAGTCGAATACTCCGCGAAAATAGGATTATTCATTCCGAAGGACTGATATTAACAATAACTTAATTCACCTGGGAGCATGCGCGATAATTTTTTCTGCTTTTTCGGGACAAACCACACGCTATTATCGATTCACTAAGGCAAAATAAAATCCGTGTCTCAGGAAATCAAATTCAGGTACTCCTTCTTGAGCAGCGGGCAAATCTTATATCGTTCGTCGTGCGTGTCGTCGTACAGCGCCTCAATCAACTCATATACGTGCTTAATGCCGATACGCCGTGCCCATTCAAAAGGGCCATAAGGATAGTTCGTGCCAAGTTTCATCGCCAGGTCGATATCTTCCCGACTGGCGGTCCCTTCCTGAGCCGCGTAGTAGGCCTCATTGATAATCATGCATACTATTCGTGGAGTAACTAGTCCCACGCGGTCCTCGACAACCTGATAAGACGTTTTCAGCTGCTCGCAGAGACTGCGCAGCATCAAGTCATCCTCGGGCTTCTGAACGCATACTTCAAGGACCTCGCGGTTAAATAAGGTAGGCATACCGTTGAAGCCGAAAATCTTACTCGTGATGGGCCGGCCAACCAGGTGTACAAGCTCGCCCAAACTGATCTTGCAAGTATTAATGAAGACCGTTGCCGAACGTTCGAGATAGATCTCGAATTGATAGGGCTCTTCGTCAATGATAAAGTCAAACACGACCTCATTGCTAAGCAAATACTTTTCAGCGTCCCGATGCTCGTTCACCCAGGAGTATTCGTGCTTGTCGCCAAATTTCTGCCGGAGCTCCTGCAGGTTAACCTGGTCACCGATAACTAAAATATTCATCCGCCGCCCTTAAATATTTGAACGATGATTACTTTTGGCTGCTGTAAAATTAATTTTTAAACCCTAGAAACATGTCAAAATCTGTCGTTTATTCCGAACAGGCACCCGAACCCATCGGACCGTATAGCCAGGCGATTCAATGTGGAAACTTGCTATTTGTGAGTGGACAGATTGCGTTAGCACGTTCGACAGGCGCTATGATTACCTCCAGCATTGAGGAGGAGACAAAGCAAGTTATGGCAAATATCCAGTCTGTTTTGGCTGCCGCAGGCCTGGACTTTAGTCACGTAGTGAAGACTTCAATATTCCTGAAAGACATGAACAACTTTCCCCTGGTAAATCAGATATACGGCACTTTCTTTTCAACCACACCCCCGGCCAGGGAGACCGTTGAGGTGAGCCGCCTGCCCAAAGACGCTAACGTGGAGATCTCCTGCATCGCAGCCCGATGACCCAGCCGGCGACGACAAATGGCGAGGTATCGACTCCGGTTTGCGGTTAGGGTATTGTCCTAACAATCAACCAAATACACTATTTCGGATGGCTATTTGGAAAATCAGTAATCACTACTAAATTTGCACTCCCAAGTTTAGGGACCCGCGGGAGTAGCTCAGTTGGTAGAGCACGACCTTGCCAAGGTCGGGGTCGCGAGTTCGAGTCTCGTTTCCCGCTCAGATTATTTGATGATTTGTTGATCTGTTGATTTGTTGATTTGTCGGCCTCGGCGGGCAACGTTCGCAAATCGGATCTGCAAATCATCAGTCATTTTAGGCCGTTGCTAAATGTAAGGTAATCCGATCTTTGAAAGGCGATTGATACTGGAAGGCTTGGCGTACTTTGGATGGAAATACAGGCGTATGACCGTTCAAGAACTACAAAGGCGAACAAGGAAGTTTAGCCTTGATACTATTCTATTGTTCAAGCGATTCCCTAAGACGATTGAAGGCCAGATAATAGGTAAGCAACTTCTGCGATCGGCCACCTCCGTGGCAGCCAATTATCATGCAGCCTGCCGTGGCCGCTCGCCATCGGAATTCATTGCAAAGTTATCCATCGTGGTGGAAGAGGCGGACGAATCACTCATGTGGCTGGAAATGGTAGAAGAAGCGAAGATTTACCAAAGTGAAGAGTTGACCCGACTTAAACAGGAAGCCCGAGAACTTTTATACATCTTCTCCGCCTCACGCAAATCAGCCCGACACAATCTGGAGACGAAACTTAAAAGCCGCACCGGTATTCAATCAACAGATCAACAAATAATTCAATAACCCGCCCGGGTGGTGAAATTGGTAGACACGCAGGACTTAAAATCCTGTGGATAGTAATATCTGTGCGGGTTCGACTCCCGCCCCGGGCACAGTTTATTTGATGATTGGTTGATTGGTTGATTGAAGGTCTCTGAGTTCAGTACTCCGTTATAGTATTCCTTCGTGCCAAGCTAATCGGGTTGACGCCGACCAATGTGTTGTCACCCCAGTCTCCGTCAATAAGCTTGCAACATTCCGATCCCATTCAATTCCCAGCCCTCAATTCCCCTTAAAGCATGTTAGTTGCTCTTGGCCAACCTGGATTTGCATTTCGTGAACCAAATACATAACTTACCTATGCATTAGCGTTTTATGCATTTGAGCTATGGGCAACGAGATTAGTGATCAGCATTCTTCTGAACTTCTAAAGGGGACACTTCAAATCATCATTCTTAAGATGCTTTCAGATAATCCCCGCATGTACGGTTATGAGATAACGCAGCGCGTCCGGGAGCTTTCGCAAGAAACCATATTGCTCACGGAAGGTTCACTGTATCCAACTTTGCACCGACTGGTGGCAGAGGGTTTTTTGAAGACGGAAACGGTTCCTATCGGAAAGAGGATCCGCAAGTACTACAGCCTGACAAAAGAGGGAAAAAAATCGGCCACTTCCAGAGTGGAAGAGTTCATGTCATTTGTGCGAACCATGAGCCTCGTCTTAAACATCAGGCCCGGGTCATTGGAATGAAGCGCTACGGCTCAATTGCCATGGTTACGGATGAACATATCGCCTACATCAGCAAAGACCTGCACTATCGCGGCATTGTAGAGGATGACGTGCAAAGCGAAATGCTCGATCATCTCTGTGAATTGGTCGACGCCAATATGGAGAACGGGCAGCGTTTCATCGACGCCTATGAAACCGCACTCACCTCATTGGGCTATTCCGATGGTCTTTTGCGCACGCAGTCGCTCATTATCAAGTCCGAAAATCCAAATCACCTGACCATGTTAAAGAACTACATCACTATTGCCTGGCGAAACATGAACAGGCAAAAGACATTCACGCTGATCAACGTGTTCGGACTTGCTGTGGGGCTTGCAGCCTGTCTCGTTATTGGGCTGTACATAGTGGAAGAGTTTCAGTTTGATCGCTACAACGACAAGGCTGAGCGAATATTTAGAGTGGACGCACACGCGAAAATCGGGGCCAACCAATTCGATATGACGTATCGCAGTGCCGTAGAGGCACACGATCTGCAAGAGGCATTTCCAGAAATTGAAACGACGGTTCGCTTCCGACAATTGGGTAGCTATCTCGTAAAGACCGCCGAAGGAAATGAGAATATAAAGGAGTCAAATGTAATCTGGAGCGACAGTTCATTCTTCAAGATATTTTCGGTTGACGTGCTTGAGGGGAACGGTGCAACGGCTTTGGCAGAGCCACATGGCGTTGCGATCAGTAAGCGTATGGCGGAAAAATATTATCCAGGGATGAGCGCACTAGGACAGCCGATCATTCTGGACAACGTGAGGTATGGAAAGGTTACCGCAGTTTACGCTGACATTCCAGCGACGTCGCATTTTCATTTCGATATCATCATCAGTTTTTACGGTGATTGGCCCGTGGCGAAGGAAGCCAGAAGCACCGATTACCTGACTGAGAATTTCATTACCTACCTGCTGCTGCGACCCGGAGCAAACGCCGCATTGCTGGAAGAAAAGCTGCCAAAGTTTGCCGAAGAACACATCGGCCCGGCACTCTCAAGAGCCATGGGAGGTGATTTTACATTTGATAAGTTCCTTGCAGAAGGAAACCAGTACAGCATCAGCCTCCGCCCACTGACCGACATCCACCTCCACTCGAGTCTCAAGGGAGAGTTCGGGCCGAACGGTAGTATCGCATATGTATATATACTGGCAACGGTTGGGTTGATTATCCTGCTCATTGCCTGCATTAACTTTATCAATCTGAGCACGGCCAGATCGAGCACACGGGCCAAAGAGGTTGGTGTCCGCAAGGCCATGGGCTCCTTGCGGATTCATCTTATCCGACAATTTCTCACAGAGTCGCTGATTGTCTCCACCGCCGGATTTATCGGTGCGCTGTTACTGGCCTGGCTGTTCCTGCCCTTGTTCAATGAACTAGCCCAGCGAAACATAAGCATGCCTTGGAATGACCTTGTCTTTATTGGCATCCTGCTTTTATCAGCGATCGGTATAGGCATTGTTGCTGGACTATACCCAGCTTTTGTACTGAGCGCTTTCAAGCCATCCAAGGTGTTAAAGGGTGAACGCGTACCGAGTTCGGGTATCAGCACCTTCAGAAGTGCGTTGGTTGTTGGGCAACTCGGCCTTTCAGTTTTGTTTACCATCGCCGCAATGGCAATCGCTCAACAATTGCGGTATATCCAACGAAAGAACATCGGGTTTGACAAGGAAAAAGTGATCATCGTCCACGACGCATACGCGCTGCGCCCGAACAACGTACGGACATTCAAGGAAGAAGTCGTTAAACGCGCAGGCATAACTACCGGCACTGTGTCAGGGTTTGTTCCGGTGGAGATTGAAAATGCCTGGAGAAACAACAATAGCTTTTGGGAAGAAGGCAAGGAACCGACCGGAGAGAACATCGTAACTTTTCAGCGATGGAGTGGCGATCATGATTATCTCCGCACATTCGGCATGGAGATCATAGAAGGTCGTGATTTTTCCAAGGACATTGAATCTGACGAACGCAGTGTGATCGTCAATGAAGCTGCCGTTAAGCAATTTGGCATGAAGGACCCGATCGGGCGCAGGATTGTAAAGTTCGACGTGCGTGCCCAGGGGCAGGAGAATGAAGTGGGCTGGAGAATAATTGGTGTAGTAAAGAACTTTCATTTTACGACGATGAAAGATGCCATTTTGCCTTTGGGAATCTTCCTGGAAGATACCGACGGCAGCGTAAGTTTCAGATTTCAAACGGACAACACGCGGGTGCTGATTTCAGATATGGAAAAGGTATGGAAACGACTGGCACCCGGCCAACCTTTTAACTATTCGTTCCTGGATACCGACTTTGCGAATATGTACGATAACGAGAACAGGCTGGCCAGAATCTTCACCATCTTTTCGGCGATGGCTACCGTAATCGCCTGTCTCGGCTTATTCGCCCTGGCATCATTTGCCGCACAGCAAAGAACGCGCGAGATCGGCATACGCAAGGCACTCGGGGCAACGGTGACCAACATTCTGCTGTTGCTGGTAAGAGATTTCGGGAGGCTAGTGCTCGCGGCCTTCGTAATATTTACGCCCATAGCGTACTATGCCGTTAATAGCTGGCTTTCGGCCTACACATACAAAACGGGAATAGGCCTGTCGTTGTACGTGATGGCGGGCGGAATAATTTGCCTGGTTACGCTACTGGCTGTTCTATTCCAGAGCGCTAAGGCCGCCACGGCCAGTCCGGTGTCTTCACTTCGGAACGAATAGCGTGCGAATCATTGGTTTCGCTGTCGCAAGTCGTAACAAAATTTTCGAAATTGGGCGAAAGCTAATGGCATGCCTGATACGATCATCATCCGGGAGGGACGCAAATCAGATCTGGTGCGTGTACTCGAACTTGTAAAGGAACTGGCAACGTTCGAAAAAGCACCTGACGAAGTAACGAACTCGCTCGCTAAAATGGAGGAGGATGGCTTCGGCCCCCATCCTGTCTACGGATTCTTCGTTGCTGAAAGTGCATCGGGCATCGTAGGTTTATCCTTGTACTACTGGCGATACTCTACCTGGAAAGGCAAACGCCTTTACCTGGAAGATCTCATCGTAACAGAAAGCGTACGCGGTCAAGGGGTTGGTAAAAGGCTATTCGACCGGGTGTTACGTCTCACACTTGATCAGAATTGCGTCGGCATGACGTGGCAGGTGTTGGACTGGAACGAACCGGCAATCAAGTTCTACGAAAAGTACGGATCGAAACTCGATAGCGAGTGGATCAATTGTCATTTGGAGAGCCAACAGATTGTTGAGTACTTCTCAAACAAAAATTGATCGGCTTGAAAAGTGATTGATGGATTGGCTCCTACTGGGGTTCGCTCTAGATTTTTAAATTTCCTCCAGAAGCGTCATGAAAGCCACGTGCTGGTTGTGATAGCGACTCCGATGTTCTTCGATCAACACCGGATACTTTTCAAAATAAGTGGTAACGTCGGACAAAGACCGTGCAAAATACTGAACACTGTAGGAGACGCTGCCTTCATCGTCGTCGTGAAGCACCTTGTATAACTTGTAATCGACAAACAACTGGGTGCGCATGACTTTAGGAATATATTCTGCTTTCATCCAGCGAACCCACTCGTGTTCAATATCTTTGTCGACTCCGACGGTAATGTTGTAGAGAAACATAATGGCAAAGTTGCGAATAATTTGCCCTTTGTGTGCCTCTATTGGGTGGCTTTACGGTCACTAAAACAAAATATTTTTTCCGCCGGCTATTTTTGCAACTTTCTACTACAATTCACACATTAGGAAACCACATTGACCCTCTCAAAATATGAACATCAAATTTACCCTGTTAACCATCATTGCCGGTACATTTATTACGTTGAACGCAGTGGCACAGTCGCTGCTTGTAGAACGACGGCCAGTAAAGACCGAAGAGTCTTCTGAAGTTGAATCCTGGACGGCAACGTTTGATCAGGACATGAGTTTTTGTCAGGAGATGTACGGTGATTTCATCAAGGAGCTGGTTAAAACGAAAGTTGAAAAACGCGGCAAAAATGTGCTGGTCGCAGTAAAAACCCAATTTCCGGAGTTGTCGTCACTACGAATAGATCAGCGCGCCATATTCACTCCTGAATCGGCGGGAACTTCGGTATCGTTTACCTTCAGCCCCGGATACGACGTGCATTTCAGCAGCACCAGCTATAAGGAGGAGTTTGCCAAGGCCGAAAAGTACGTGAGGAACTACGTCCAATACCACTATAAAAAATATTATAACGATTTGATAGCCGGCCTCCAAAGCAAGATGAAGAGCCTTCAAAGCGATATTGAATCGAATGGAAAGAAGACGGACAAAAACAACAAGAGTATAGCGTCTAACATTGCCGATGGGGAGACTGACAAAACGAAGACAAAGAACGAAAAAATGAAGAAGGAGAATGATCAGTATGCAGCAGACACGGATTCCAAACGCAAAGAGCTCGCAGACATTGAAGATCAGTTGGCTAAAGCCAACGACAGCCTCCATAAAGTTCTTCAGTTTAACTAGCCTGCCTGTCTGCGTATTCTTTTCATAGCATGGTTATTCCAATACGGCAAAAGGGTACGCTGTTGTCATTGTCGATTAAAGGCCGTTAACTTAACCCTTGCGAGTGATCCGTAGAATTTTCATTTATGGGTATTTGAATTTGTCGGTGCCAATTGACAGCAACGCGTGAAAAGTGAAATGACCCGGAGGTAAATCAACTCTCTCGAGTCGTGACGTCGGATTTCATCTTAGTCTGCGACAACGAAATCTGCCTTAGGGTATTGAGAATCCAATCAAGATTTGGTACCTTCCTTTGCTATGCATCAAGTGACCAGGTTCATATTGTCACTATTGCTGATGATCGCGACGGTTTTTCCCGTCCTTTCACAGATAAGAACAGCCAGATCAACGGTTGCGCTGGACATTCCGGGCGCGGGGCAACACACTTCGGGGTGGCGCCGCTTTCTTCCGGGACTTACCCCGGATGCCGACCGCACGTTTCGACCCTCAACAACTCATCTGGCATTGCCGGTCAGCACTACTGCGTTACTGGGCGAGTTCTACTGGATGGGATCCACGACGCGCCAATCGTATAACGAGGGAAAAATTGGACGCACGTATTACTGGGACGTGCAGGGGAACCTTCGTGGCTCGTGCCTTTTCATCGATATAGCTGGAAAGGGCAAGCGTGGATTCAAGCTTGCTTTCGCTCGTCACCGGGCATTATTTTGAACCCGGGTATACGTTTGTGTCAGCGTGTGATTCGCAATCGCCGCAACTAAAAATAAGATGCCAACGGCAGGCCTATCAGTTCCTGAGTTGCAGCCATCATTCTTCACCGCGAACATATTTTTCCAGGTATTGAAAGCGAGGCATCAGCCGTCCATTTTGAGCAATGGTGCCCCGCTCTACGATGTTATCCGGATCTTCCACGAACAAAGGCTTCAGAATACGGTCTATGAGATCGCGCCCAAATTCCTCCGAGGCGCTTCGTGGAAGCTCACAGGGTAAGTTATCGATCGCCATCACGGTGATATAATCATCACTGGAAAATCCTGGATATGTTTTGCCCGTCGCAGGGTCAAAATCGTAAACAGGATCTACAATAGTCGTAGACCGAACGGTGCTGGGAACAGATCCGTTAATGTCGCACGTGATGTCTGCGATGACTTTAATTTTAAATGCGGGATTGGTCATTTCCGCGCGCGTGAATAGGACCGGCGCACCGGGGTTCCAAAAGGCACCGGCCATCAACACATCGGCAACACGGGCAAATTCATGAAAACGACTCTCATAACGGTTGGGATATTGGTGGAACTCTGCCCGGTTGAAAGCACCTCCCGCGATGCGATCGTGATAATCACTACTGTGGAGCTGCACATAGACGGGTTCTGAGTAGCTGCGGATAAGGAAGTCATGGGGACTTACTTTGCGAATACCGGCCGTGTCGAGCGTCTCCATGGCGCCCTTACCCACCCTGCCCGATCCAGTCAGTATGATTTTGACGGGAGGAAGAGTCACTTTTCGCAGCTCGAGTTTGAGGTCATTTACGTCAAAGCACTCGTGCGCGCGTTTCAACAAGAATGTACCATACCGCCGACCGTACGTCCAGAGTCCATTATAGGCACCTACAATGCCTGCATATCGGCCGAACGCTACCAGTCGATTGTCCTGGTTATCTTTCAAAGCCTCATAGTCGATGAGACGTACGCGATGGCTCAACACAGATTCAAGCAACAGGCGGTTATACGATTGCTTCTTGATCGTGTGCGAAAAAAACAAGTAGGTCTTATCCGGAATGAGCAAGGTGAGGGGAACCTCTTTAATTCCCATCAGAATGTCACAGTGTGAGAGTTCATCAACGACTTGCACGCCGACGGCAGCATATTCATCATCGGCAAAACAACGGATGTCGCTTGCCTGACAAAATACTTTCACATAGGGGTACCGTTGCATGAGCTCTTGTACCTGAAGCGGTGTGAAAGGAACGCGTTTGTCGGGCGGAACTTTGCCCTCGCGGATAAGGCCCAGGTTTATCTGATTCATTCATTAACTCTCAAAGAGGCCACCGAGTAATGAACTCGCCTCTTTACCGGAATTGCGTCCGTAGGGAGCCAACGCCTGTACGAGTTTTCGAATCGGCATCGACTGCAACCACACGCGACCTGTTCCGCGAAGCGTAGCCAGGAAAATACCCTCGCCGCCAAATACCATCGAACGCAAACCACCGGCGGATTGAACATCAAAATCTATCTGCGATTCGAACGCTACAACACACCCCGTGTCAACGCGTAGTGTTTCGTTATTGAGCGTGCGCTCGATGACCGTTCCTCCGGCATGTACAAAGGCCTTGCCGTCGCCTTGAAGGCGTTGCAAGATGAAGCCTTCACCTCCAACGAGACCCGAACCGAGCTTGCGGTTAAATGTAATGGACAATTTGGTTCCGTAAGCGGCACACAGGAATCCGTCTTTTTGCACGATTACTTCACTGCCGGGAAGCTTTGATAGTTCTATTGGAATGACGGTGCCAGGATAAGGTGCTGAAAATCCCACCTTCGCTCGCTTGGAACCGCGATTAGTAAAATGCGTCATAAATAGCGATTCGCCAGTCAGCATTCGTGAGCCAGCCGACAATAACTTGTCGAATAGGCCCTGACTTGGATTGGAGCCATCTCCCATTTTTGTCTCGAATTGAATGCCATCCTCCATAAACAGCATGGCGCCAGCTTCGGCGATAACCGTTTCCAGCGGATCCAATTCTACTTCAACGATTTGAATACTTTCTCCCTTGATCTGATAGTCAATTTCGTGCGATCTGCTCATGAATTTTTGTGTGTTAAGATAGGAATGCTAACGTATGTGAGCGGGTACATGTTGCCGAACTTCGCGATTCCATTGATACCACGGAACGACTACCGGCCGCTAATCATAACGGTTGAAATGTGCGCGGCAACATAAATCGCGTGGACGCCAGGAAGACTAGCCTTTTTTCCGCTTGCTTCCCTTCTTCAGATCGTTGTAGTCGTCGCGCTCGGCAAGCTTCTTGTCGTCGACATTCTTGTCAAGAAACTGGTTGAGCTTTTCAATATCCATGTTCGCTTTGATCTCGCCGAACTGGTCGATGGTGATGTCAAGTCCCTGCAAATCCTTGTGGACCTTTGGCTGGGGCTTCGTCTCGGACTTCTTATTCTTCTTGCTCATACTTGCGATTGATGGTTTCCGATCCACTGCCAATTATAGTTCCGCTAGCGCTTAGGCAACCTTAAGCTTTAAATGCTCAAGGGCATAAACAATGCGTTTGTTCACTTCGTCCTTTCCGATTACTTCCATGATTGCCATCAGGTCAGGTCCAGCCCCCATGCCGGTAATTGAAAGGCGTACCGCCTGCAAGATCTTACCCGTACCAATGCCTAACTCTTGCGTGACACGCTCCAGAGCCGCCTTGAACCCGATCGCATCCGGCGAATCGAGAGAAGCTATAGCCTCACGGAATTTGGCCAGCACTTTAACGGCGTCATCATTCCATTTCTTTGAAACAATACTTTCATCGAAGGTCGTTGGCGCGAAGAAAAAGAACTTGCCCTGCTCCCAGAAGTCACGGGGAAATACTGCGCGTTCCTTCATTATGCCGACAATCTTGACGGCCTTTTCGTGGCTGCAGGCAACGCCTTCTTGCGTGAGAGAAGCCATTAAATAC
>DATHKA010000262.1:0-5435 GCA_035489615.1 Chryseolinea sp. | reverse complement strand
ATCAGCGCGAAGGGAACGTTGATCAGTACGTAACCTGCATCCCGGGCGTTCCCGAACATGATGAACAGGAGTGTGAAGATCATGATCAGGCTAACCGGCACAACCTGCGCAAGACGCGACGTTGCGCGGACCTGGTTCTCGAACTCGCCCGTCCAACCGATCGTGTAGCCGTCCGGTAGCTTCACATGGGCCTTAACGCGCGCCTGTGCATCAGCAATGGTGCTACCCAGATCGCGTTCACGCACTGAAAACTTCACACCGATAAATCGATGTGTATCGTTGCGGTAGATGAATGCGGGGCCGGTGAGCTTCTTCACCGTGGAAATTTCTTTCAGAGGAATTCTTGAACCAGATATCGTGGGTATCATCAGCATCATGATATCGTCCTCATTCTTTCGATACTCGCGATCATAACGAATCCGTATGGCGAATTTCCGGTCTCCTTCGTATTTGGTCGTGGCGGTCTTGCCGCCGATAGCCATTTCTATTACGGCCTGTGCCTCCGACTTGGTGACGCCGTAAATGGCCATTTTTTCCTCGTCAAGAATCACGCTCATTTCTGGTTGTCCGATGTTACGCAGGATGCCAACGTCTTTAATGCCAGGGACATCTTTGATTTGTTCGAGTACCTGATCGGCGTATTCGTTAAGGACATCGAGGTCAGGACCAAATATCTTGACCGCGTTGCTGGCATTCATTCCGGCCACAGCTTCCGCCACATTGTCGATAATGGGTTGCGAATAGTTATAGTTGATACCCTGAAACTTCTTCAGTTTGTGGTCCATTTCCTCGACGAGGTCATCGAGCGATATCTTGCGTTCCCATTCCTTTTTCGGCTTGAGGTTCACCTGCATCTGTACATAATAAAATCCGCTGGGATCCGTCCCATCGTTGCTCCGTCCGGTTTGTGACAAGACACCATTCACTTCCGGGAAGGGGAGAATCTCTTTGCGTAGCTGACTCACCATTTCGACCGTGTTTTTCAGGGAGTAACTCATAGGCATCTTAGCTTCAACCCAGAGTGCTCCTTCATTCAGCGTGGGTAAGAATTCGGTACCAATCCATCGGGCAGAGAACAAGGTTACCAGGAAGACGGCCCCAGCGATCAGCAACGTGCCTTTTTTCCTTCGGAAGGTCCAGGTGAAACCCCGCTCCACGGTCCGGTTCACGAAACGCGTGAACGCATTGTTCTTCTCACGAACGTCCTTCCGAAGCAATATCGAGCACAGGACGGGTACCAGGGTAAGCGTAAATATCAAGGCGCCCAGTAAGGCAAACCCGAGCGTATAGGCCAGGGGTGAGAACATCTTGCCCTCCACCTTCTCAAATGAGAATATGGGAAGTAATGCGGAAATGATGATCAGCTTTGAAAAAAATATTGCCATGCCGAGGTGAGCCCCGGTGTTCTTGATGATGCCCGCCTTGGCAAGACGGTTGAACCGGCTCATGCCCATCCTGTGGGCCTGATGATCGAGCGCGACAAATATTCCTTCAACCATCACGACAGCGCCGTCGATAATGATTCCAAAGTCAATCGCGCCCAGCGACAGCAAATTGGCGCTCATTCCCTTGAGGCGTAAGCAAAAGAAAGCGAAAAGCAGTGACAACGGGATGACTACTGCCACGATTAAGGTCGTACGCCAATCGGCCATAAAAAGAAATACGATCACGGTAACGAATACGATCCCCTCGGCGAGGTTACTGAGCACCGTATGGGTGCAGTACGCCATAAGATTATCGCGATCGTAAAAGGTTGCCATTTTCACATCAGGGGGAAGGATGGAGGTATTCAATTCCACAATTTTTTCTTTCACACGCGCCAGGACCTCCGAGGGATTCTCGCCTTTGCGCATAACGACGATGCCTTCAACGACGTCGTCTTCCTGATCCAGACCCACTTGGCCGACCCTGGGCATACTGCTTTCCTGCACCGTGGCAACGTTCTTAACGAGCAGGGGATTGCCGTTGAAATTATCGACAATCGTATTTTCAATATCCTCGCGCGTGTCGATCAGTCCAATGCCGCGCACGACATACGCCTGTCCATTCTTTTCAATTACGTCGCCCCCTACATTCAGATTTGACTTCCCTACAGCGTCAAATAGTTCCAGTGCGGTGAGGTTGTATTGTTGGAGCTTCAGTGGATCGACCATGATCTCATACACTTTCTCCTGGCCGCCAAAGGCCACCACATCCGCCACGCCCGGAACAGCACGCAATTGCCGGTCGATAACCCAGTTTTGAATGGTTAGCAGATCGCGGGAGTCGCGATGATTACTTTTTAAAGTATAGCGGAAGATTTCTCCCGTGGGGCCGTAAGGCGGCTGAACGTCAGGATCCACATCCTCCGGTAGCTGTACCGTACGAAGCTGGTTGTTTACCTGTTGTCGCGCGAAGAAGTCTTCTACATCATCTTCGAAGATCACCTTGATCACAGATAAGCCGAACATCGTAATGCTGCGCACGTTGGTTTTGCGTTGCACACTGTTCATGGCGATCTCGATCGGTGACGTAACAAACCGCTCCACTTCTTCCGCGCTGCGTCCGTTCCATTCGGTTACAATGATAATCTGCGTGTTGGTCACGTCGGGGAAAGCCTCGATGGGAATCTTGATGTAACTCACCACCCCGGCGATGATGAGCAACCCGACCCAGAAGAACGTGAAGAACTTGTTCTTCAGACTGAACGCAATGATATTCTTGACGAACTTGTTCATGCCTTAGTCGTTGATCGCATCGTAAATGAGAAGGCTGTTCTTTGTTATTACCGTTTCGCCGGGCGAAACACCGGAACTAATGTAGGTGACGTCACCCAACTGCCGGTAGACATTCACCAAGCGGGTTTCAATGTTATGCTTGTCTTTGAACACCATCACCCAGTTCTTGCTCTTGTCGAAGATTACGGCGGAAGTACTTACGGCGGGAAGGGAGTCCGATTCCGTGTAATGAACAGCAACCGTACAGTTCATCTCAGGTTTCAATTTGAAATCGGGATTGGGAATCTTTACACGGGCTTTGATGGAGCGTGTTTCCGGATCGATCGCATTGAAGATCTTATCGATCTTTCCGTGGAATATGTGATCGGGGAACGCCAGCGTACGAACGGCGGCGTCAACGCCCAATTTGATAGTGGAGATGTCGCTTTCAGTGACGTTAGCCAGCGCCCAAACTTCATTGATCTCGGCGATTGAAAACAATGGCTCAGCGAGATCGGATGGCAGTTGTTCGTTTTGGTTTATCCGTTTAGAAATTACGAATCCGCTGATGGGAGCAACGACGCTATAGACCGATCCGCTCTTCAGGTTGTAAATCTTGTGTATGTCATTTATCCGCGCGAGCTCGGCATTGGCATTGTCGAGTTCTTTTTCCGCGACCGCGACATCGCGCTCGGAATTGAGCTTTCCGCTGAACAGGTCATTAGCGACGGCCAGGTTCTTTTCCGCCACGGCCGCTTCGCTCAGGGCATTCAGTCGTTCCTTTTGAAATTGTGCTACTTCTGAACTCTGAATGGTTGCCATGACCTGGCCTTCCTTCAGGTAGTCTCCCAACTCAACCTTAATGGAGGTCACGACGCCACCCACCACGGGATAAACCTGGGCGGTCTTGTTATTGTCAGCCGTGATCTTTCCGAATAGCCTGACCTCGTTCTGGACGGGTAGCCACGCCACCTTTTCGAAACCCGATCGGGCCATCATGGTATCGCTCAAAGTAAAGGCAGTGTCGAGCTCCGGTGCTTCGTGTTTTTGACAGGCGCCTGTAAGGCACGCAACAATGAGAAGCGGAATGATTCGTATGTTGACCATGTTAGAAGACGTCTTTTCCAATGGATAGATTGAGTAGTTCAGCTGATGTAACCAGTTGTGTTTTCATGCGTGCGATTTCAGCAAGAACTTGATTGTACGACTCGAAGAAATCGACGAATTCGAGCAGTGACACATTTCGGCGCTGAAAATTATACACCATGCCCCGGACCGTAACATCGAAGTCCTCGTTATATAGCCGTGCGGCCTTTTGGTACTCGGCGACAGTCTGAACGTACAGGGCATAATGATTTTGTAAGGCGGCAAGCTTTTCTTGTCGCATAGCCTCCAGGTTATAGGCGGCCTCTCTTGCGTGATAGGCAGACGCTTTAATGTTGCCCTGGTTTCGGTTCCACAGGGGTAATGGAATAGACAAACCTGTATTGATCTGGTTAGAGAACGCACCCCCGCGCTGATCATAGGAGGCGTTGAGGTTCAGGTCAGGGACCGATAGTGACTTTTGATAGCGAAGGTATTGGTCTGCTGCGCGCTGATTCTCGCGCATGAATAACAGTTCGGGATGATTTTCCAGTGCCTCTTCTTTCAGTTCCGCCAGCGATGTCGGTTTGATGTAGTTGTTGATGTCGCCTTCTGAAAACTCGAAGTAGATCGACTCATTTGTCTGGAGCAGGGTCTGTACGGTCGCCTGTGCTTCGAAGTATTTCTGCAACAGTTCCGCACGGTCGTTGTTCAGGTTCAGATATACGCCTTTTAGTCGCACAAGGTCCTTCAGGGCGATGTTGCCGTGCTTCACGGGCATCTCGTAGGCGAGCAGTATGGTGTCGAGCAGGGAAAGTTGAGAATTATATTTTTGCAACAGCACCTGTTGTTGCCCGATCTCGGCGAGTTCCGTGTGTAATTTGAATTTTAGGGTGCGCGCCAGATTGCGAAGTTCCAGCTCTGCCATCGTTGCGTTGGTTCGCGCTAGTTCGATTTCGGCTTTTCGTTTACCACCCAACAGAATCAGTTGTTCGAGTTGAAAGCTCTTCTGCCCCGTGCTGCCAACGTGAAAGGCCTTGTCGTTTTGCGGATCGTATGCGTTGACATCGGCACTTGCGATTGGATTGGGGAACAGACCGGCCTGAATGATTAGCGCCTTGTTGGCTTCGACATTCATCTCTGCCGCCAGCAGATAGAAGCTCCGCGTGGCAAACAGGCTGTCGGCGTCGTGCAGGTTGACGTGCAGGGTATCGGTCTGTGCGTATGCCGATACCGTTAAAAATAACAGGATTGATAAAATTCCGACGTTGCGACCCATCGCCTTTCAGTTAGCCAGCAAAGGTGATCGTAGCAGGCTTAAAAAAGCCTTAAAGCACATAAATTTTAGCTTAAAGGAAGAACGACCGAAAAGGTGTTCAAATCGCTGTTCGATGCCGTGTAGGCGACAGTTCCGTTGTGCAGCGACAGTATCTTACTAATGAAAACGAGACCCAGCCCGAAGCCGCGTTTTCCCTGGCTGTTGGCCCCACGAAAGAAATGCCGGAAGAGATAGGCCTGTTCGTTATCGGCGATGACTTTTCCGCGATTGGTGAAATCGAGTTGCAGACTGTCATCGGTTGTGGTGATGGTAATTCCCGCTTTGGCATCCTGACTATAGTGGATGCAATTCTGCATGAGGTTGGTAAGAGCCGATCG
>DATHKA010000261.1:0-5029 GCA_035489615.1 Chryseolinea sp. | reverse complement strand
CATATCTGACGCCTGTCCTTGCATACCGCTCATCGGTTGATGGATCATGACGCGGGAGTGTGGAAGGCCGGCGCGCTTTTTGGCGGCACCCGCCGTTAGCAGAACCGCTGCCATGGAAGCAGCGAGGCCCGTGCAGATGGTCGCCACGTCCGGATTTACGTATTGCATGGTATCGTAGATACCGAGGCCGGCATATACTGACCCACCCGGGCTATTGATGTACATCACGATGTCCTTCTTAGGATCAGACGACTCGAGGAAAAGCAACTGCGCGGTGAGCAGGTTGGCCACCTGGTCATCTACGGGCAGGCCGAGAAATATGATGCGGTCGGAAATAAGCCGCGTAAATACATCGATGGCGCGGAAGTTTCCCGGACGCTCTTCGATGACTGCCGTGGTCATGTTTTCGATTTTTTGCGCATAGTTGTCGATGGTATTGCCGCTCATCCCCAGGTGATGAACAGCATACTTCCTAAATTCATTGTTATAATTCATATGTCTTTTTATTATAAGTCGTAAGTCTTTCGTCCTTAGTCTTTCGTCATCCTTAGTAATTCAACCTTTATTATTTGCCCCCGGTACTTTCAGTACTAACGACCACTCAGGACTAAAGATCAAAGACTAAGGACTAATCTAATGCTTGTGTTCTGCTACAATCTGCTTAAACTCTTCGACGCTCACTTTCTTTTCTTGTACGGAGATATTTTCGCGGATGAATTTCAGAATCTTCTCCGAACGGAGCTGGCCGTAAATCTTCATGAAGTTTTGGCCATTCTCGTTTTGCAGGTAGTTGTCGGCAATCGCATCCAAACGGTCGCCAAGCTGGGCTGCGATGGGCGCGCCGCCGAACTGCGCAAGAATGAGGTCCTTGGCTTTCGCGCGCACTTCGTCGGCCTCGACGGTGAGCTTGTTGTCGTCGGCGATCCGATTCTTTACGAGATCCCACTTCAGGCCGCGCTTATACGCTTCGAACTCACGTGCAATGACGTCATCCGTCAACTCGCCTTTGCTGGACAACTTCAACCAGTTCTTCAGGAATTCGTCTGGCAGTTTGATGTCGGTGTGTGATATGTAGTAGTCTTCGATGTGGTGATCCAGGAAGTGATCCGATTCACGCTGGTAGTTTTCGGCGATGGTCTCTTTCACTTTCTCCAGGAAACCAGCTTCGTCCTGTACAGCATCTTTTCCAAACACACGGTCGAACAACTCGGTGTTGAGCTCAGCTGGTTCGGTTTTTGAGATGTTGTCCACCTTAAAGACGAAGTTACCATGGACAGCGACGGCTTCGCCTGCTGCCATTGACAACAATTGCTCTTTTGCGGATGCGTCAGAAAATGTTGCATCGATATCAAATTCGATTTCGTCCCCCTTCTTCACACCGATGAATTTCTCCTGTTCATTTTTGGGGAGCTTATCGATCTCGATGAACGCCTGTTCGCGCGTGAGGTCGCTGGCAGTTGCCCGCAGGTTTCCAAACAAATTGCAAGACGCATCGCTTTGTTCGGGATAATCCACCTTACCGAAGCGTTTCTTCAGGTCATCGAGCGTTTCGGCGAGTGTCTTGTCATCAATTTCGATCGGATACGACTTCACCTTTACCTGCTGAGAAACGTCGTATTTGAAATCGTCGACCATACCGATCTGGTACTCGAATTCGAAGTTCTTCTGTTGGTCCCAGTCGATGGTAGCCGCCTTGTCCTGGTTGGGCACCGGCTCTCCGATGAGTTTGATGTTGTTGTCTTTGATGTAGTCCGATAGCTTGTGGGAAAGCAGGTGATTGATCTCTTCGACCATAATGGACTTGCCAAACATGCGCTTAATTACGCCTGTTGGCACTTTCCCCTGGCGAAAGCCCTTGATGGTGGCTTTGCGGGCATAGTCCTTTACTTTTTCCTCAACCTTTGACTGATAGTCGCCTTCGTTGAGCTTGATCTTGATGAGACCTTCGGTATTGTTTGTCTTGTCGAGTGTTATTTCCAAAGCTTGAATGTTTTTCCCTTGATCGATAAGTAAGAACCCTCACTGCTCGTAATATATACGGTCAGCGAGGGTTCAAAGTGCGGATGAAGGGACTCGAACCCCCACGCCTTTCGGCACCAGATCCTAAGTCTGGCACGGCTACCAATTACGCCACATCCGCATGTGACTAAGTTCAGAATGGAGTAAAGGCACCAGATCCTAAGTCTGTCCCGATGCATCGGGGGTACCAATTACGCCACATTTCGCATTTTTTTGAATCCTCAGACCGTTTGCAGGCCGGGGCAACCATTTCGTAAAAATGAGGGGCAAATTTATGGATTATTCACAAATAAGAAATACTTTAAAAGTGTTATACGCAAAAAGGTGTACAACGTCTTTGAAATCATTAAAATAGCGAGTTAAAACCTAATAATCAGATTATTAGAAGATGCTAATAGATGCAGAACTCGAGAAGAAGGAAATCATAGGCCGTTATAGAAGGTTACTGCGAAAGGCAAAGCCCATTTTAAAGGACGGCGACGCCAAACTTATCAAGAAAGCATTTACGCTGTCGCTTGACGCCCATAAGGACATGCGTCGGAAATCGGGCGAGCCTTTCATATTTCATCCGCTGGCTGTTGCTGAAATATGCGTTGAAGAAATTGGCCTGGGCACTACTTCAATCATTTCGGCCCTCATGCACGATGTTGTGGAGGACACTGATATCGAACTGGCTGATATTGAGCGCATGTTCGGCAAGAAGATTGCCCGGATCATCGATGGTCTCACCAAAATTCGCGGTGTTTTTGAGTACGGTACGTCCCAGCAGGCCGAAAACTTTCGGAAGATGCTGTTCACCCTGTCGGAGGATGTACGGGTGATTCTGATCAAGCTGGCCGATAGACTGCACAACATGCGGACGCTCGACAGCATGCCCCGAAACAAGCAGCTGAAAGTCGCCAACGAAACCATTTATCTGTATGCCCCATTGGCCCATCGCCTGGGGCTGAACGCCATTAAGACCGAACTGGAAGATCTCTACCTCCGGTTTACGGATAAGCCCGTCTATGATTCTATTGCGCGTAGCATCGATGCGACGCGGGCAGCACGCACCAAGTTCATCAAACAGTTCATGGTTCCCATCAAGGATGAACTCGATAAGATGAAAGTGGAGTTCGAGATTAAGGGCAGGCCGAAATCGATCTATTCGATACGAAATAAAATGCGCAAGCAAAACATTCCGTTTGAAGAGGTATTCGATTTGTTTGCCATTCGCATCATCGTTGATACGTTGATCGATCACGAGAAGGCGTTGTGCTGGCAGGTGTATTCGATTGTGACAGATCATTATAAGCCCAATCCGAATCGCCTGCGCGACTGGATAAGCACACCCAAATCGAACGGCTACGAGTCCCTGCATACCACGGTGATGGCAAAGAACGGCCAATGGGTGGAAGTGCAGATCCGCAGTTTGCGCATGGACGAGATTGCCGAAAAGGGCTATGCGGCGCACTGGAAATACAAGGACAGCAACACGACCGCAGAATCGAACCTGGAGAAGTGGCTCGCGCGCGTCCGTGACCTGCTCGAGCAAAACAATCACTCCGCACTGGATTTCGTCGACGATTTCAGGGGCAATCTGTTCAGTGATGAGGTGTTTGTGTTCACCCCTAAGGGCGAGTTGAGAACATTGCCTTACGGAGCGACTGCCCTGGATTTTGCTTTTGAAATACACACGCAGGTGGGGTCGAAGTGTATTGGCGCCAAAGTGAATAGCAAGCTGGTGCCCATCAACTACGTATTGAAAAACGGCGATCAGATCGAGATCCTCACATCACAGAAGCAACGACCACACGAGGACTGGCTGCGGTTTGTCGTGAGTTCGAAGGCAAAAACACGCATCAAGGATGAGCTGAAAGAGGATCGTCGTAAATCGGCCGAGGAGGGTAAGGAAATTCTTCTGCGGAAGCTGAAGGCGATGAAGGAAGACCCTACGCCGCAGCTGATGGAACTGGCGCGCGAGTATTTCAAGACCGCGGGGAATTTCGAATTGTACTACCGGGTCGGGCGCGGATTTATCACCAGCGCCGACCTCAAGAAGTTTGCAGATAACAAACCGCTTACGGTGGTGCGCCCCAAGGTCTCGGTCGCGCCGGAATCCAAGCTGGTCGAACAAGAGGTGGGCGGTTTGAAGACTAAGTATCACGACATCCTGCTGATTGGTGAAGACATGGATGTCGTTGATTACAAGCTGGCGAAGTGCTGCACGCCCATTCCCGGCGACGATGTGTTCGGATTCGTTACCGTAAACGAAGGCATCAAGATTCATCGCACCAATTGCAAGAACGCTCCGGAATTACTGTCACATCACGGCAACCGTGTGGTAAAGGCCAAATGGACCTCGCAACACGAGGTGGCATTTTTGACCGGATTGAAGATTCTGGGAACAGACCGTGTGGGGCTGATCAACGATGTCACGAAGATTATTTCCGAGGAGCTTAAGGTGAACATGAGTTCCATGTCCATCCATACAGATTCCGGCATTTTTGAGGGCGAAATCATGTTATACGTCAACGATACAAGGCACCTGGAGCAACTGATCGAGCGCCTCCGGGGCGTCGAGGGCGTAGAAAAAGTGAGCCGCTTCGATTCCAAGGAGTAAACGATGTAAATTCCTTTATCCTGTTATCTTTGCGCGTTATTTAAAATGGTCCTGAATACTAAGATTTACGACGAGGTAAAGAAGATTTTCACAGCTTACCTGGAAAATAAGGAGCTGAGAAAGACGCCGGAGCGATATGCGATCCTGGAAGAGATCTATTCGCGCGACGGTCACTTTGATGTTGAGTCCTTGTACATCAGTATGAAGAACAAGAACTATCGGGTGAGCCGTGCCACGGTTTATAACACGCTGGATCTGTTGGTGGAGTGTGATCTGGTGAGCAAGCACCAGTTTGGAAAGAATCTGGCGCAGTACGAGAAATCTTACGGGTACAAGCAGCACGATCATTTGATTTGCACCGATTGCCATAAGGTGATCGAGTTCTGTGATCCGCGGATACAGAACATA
>DATHKA010000260.1:0-7065 GCA_035489615.1 Chryseolinea sp. | reverse complement strand
CGGAGTTCGAGATGCCCAGCACGCCGTGCGGCAGCCAAACGGCCGGGAGACGCGTTTCCGGAATAGATGCCTTCATCTGATAGAAGTAGGCGGGCGTTTCCGCCACCACATTTTCAGGCTTCACGTAGGCGCCTTCGCGTTTGAACTGGCGGGGATCTACGGTTGCGTACAATTGTTCCGTTGTAAGCTTCACGGGCGAATCAGGCAGGTTTGTCCAGCGAAGTCCAGCGGGGTGTCCCGTGAACGATCCTTTCGATACGTGAAAAACGCCACCTGAGCCCTGCCAGTCACCCTGGTTGTCGGTATAGAATAATTCACCGTCAATCATTCCGAGGCCACAGGGCGAACGCATGCCTGTAGCCCATGGCTCCAAGGTTCCATCGGGGTGAATCTTCATGGTCCAGCCGCGATAGGGAACACGGCTCTCACCGCGCCACCATTCTTCATCACCGAAGGCTACGTTGCCTGTTACGAAGAAGCTTCCGTCAGGAGCGATCTTTGGTCCGAATGAGTATTCGTGATAATGGCCCGAAAGGGGCCAGGCATACACGGTCTCGTATTGGTCGGCGATGTCATCACCATTGGTGTCGGTGAGTTTCGTTAGCTCGCCGCGCTGGGCCGTGTACAAAGAACCCTTGTACCAGACAAGCCCCAATGCTTCGTGTAGTCCGGAGGCAAACCGCGTGAACTCGGCCACACCGGCCTCCATACTTGCATTCTCGACAATCCACACATCGCCCCGGCGTGTAGCCAATGCGATGCGACCGTCGGGGAGTGTTGCGACACCACCCACTTCCAGCAAAATTCCCTCGGGCGTAGCCACGCTGATGATTTTATAGTAGTCATCTTCCGTTGCCGTCCGTTGAGCCTGTGTTACCACTGCTGAGAACGACATCATAAATACCAGACCTGATAGCAGCAGATATTTGTAAAGCGATTTCATATGTCTTCCTGATTGTGCGTTTGACGAAATTTTCGTTACCAAAGGATGTCGTATTTAACCTGCGTGTCGACGGGTACGATGAGTTCTTTTCGACCATTCACCTCCCGGATCACCACCTTGGTTGATTCAATGCGGATGAAGTATTGCTTGTCGTCAATGGCATACAGACCATCCTTTAGCGCGGTTATTTCATGTCCTTCTCCGAGCTTATAGTACAAGCCCGCTTTCGTGCCGCGATTCTTGACGATGACTTCGTGTGTGAGCGCTTTACCTTCCCCATCAGGATAGATCTTGTCCTCTACTTCGAGGCCCTGATAGTTGTATTTGAAAACCGGGCGCCCGTCAGCTCCGATGGAATAGCCTTTGCCAACATGGTTGGCCTTGTCGGTGAGGGCATCGTTGGGAATGACCGGGAATGCATCTTTGTCGGTCGCGAGGAATGCGAGCGGTTGATTAACAAAGAAATACTGCGCTGCCCCACGGGGGACAGAAGAGCCGTCGCCTCGGTCGTGCCACATCCTGGTGGCGTCAACGAAGGCGCCGTGCCAGGCACAGAGCAGGTTGCCATTTTTGTTGTCGTACACGTAGTTTACACCGGAAGGGTCACCTACGCTGATCGTATGCGTGAGCCGCTGTCTGCGGTCGCCATTGAAATCCAGAAACGAACGGAGCAGCTTTGGTTCATTGCCTACCGCTACAAAAATCGGCGATGTTGGATCGTCATCTGGTGGATAGGAATTGAAAGCATGCAGCGACTGCTGATACGTCGTTTCGCTCGACACAAAAAGGCCGAGGCGGGGCGGCATCCAGGATGCATTCTTATAGTTGAGAATTTCGAAGGGATTTGAACCTTTTTTCAGCGTTATCCAGCCCTTATTTTGCTCATAGCCGTCGCGACGGGGAAAGTTTGTAACCTGTTCGTTGTTTATGGTGAGGCGACCGCCACCAGAGAACGCCAGGGTAAAGGCGTAGCTGCCATCTTCAGGTACATTGATCTTACCCGCATACTGAACGCCATAGGCGTCTTCGTTTTCAAGAACCTCGCAGGTTAGTTCGGGTATCGACCCAGTTGCAGCGGGTGCCAGTGAGGTGAAGTCTGAGAACGCTTTGAAGTCACCGTACCACGTCTTATAGGTGATTTCGCTCAGTGAGAAACTCACCTCTTTCATCAGCTTGTATTTCACATTGCGAATGGCCACCGGCCCGTGATCGCCCTGGATCATTAGCGGACCAATCGGTAGCTCATTGTTTTCCAGCGGCCCTCCGGTCGGGAGAGGCACCTCCACATTGTCATGAATCTTTACGCCGTTCAATTCGACAGAAACAAAACGAGCGTTGGCAATTTTCTCACCGGCCGAGTTGAAGCGCGGTGCCCGAAACGCGACCTTGAATTTTTGCCAAAGACCAGGTGCTTTTGCCGAATTGGTGAGCGGTGCCTTGCCCATGTAGATCTTACCCTCTTCTTTTTCCCAGTTCCGATAGATACCTCCGATGTCGGAGAACGAGGGATTTTTAACGCCCCAGCTGTCGAGCAACTGCACCTCGTAGCGACCTTGCAAATAGACACCTGAGTTTGATCCTTTCGGTAGCATAACCTCGAACTCCAGTTCAATGTCGCCGTGCTCAAATACCGAAACCAGGTGATCCTTCTTGGTTTCGTCGTTGAGGTTCAGCAGGATACCGGCACCCGGACTGAAGCTAACGATCGGCAGTACCGTCGTGGGAATTGCGGCTCCTTTTTTATTCTTCTTTTTCGAAGCGGACAAAGCAGGAGCAGCAGCGTGCTCATGGATGTCGCGCGTGGGATCAATAGTAACATCGCCGACGATCTGCCAGTTACCCGCCTGCGACCTGAAGGCCGAGAGATCGGTAAGCGGTAGCGTGACTGATGATGGCTGCTGGCCGAATGCGAATGTGCATGCAAAAGCGAGCGGCAGGAACAGGCGTCCTTTCATGGGTGAATGGTTGGGTTTATGAGGTCGATTACTCCTGTGCGGAAGTGTTTGACAAGGGGTACTAATATCTGGCGATCGATGGTCAATAACAAGTTAGGAGGCAGTTTCCGGGGAAAGGAAGCAAAGAAGCAGGGCTATTTTAACCGCTGGGACGCCAGGATGCAAAGTTGTCTCCTTAGTGCGATTTTTTTTAAAGTCGCTCGCGAATGGATATTTTTGCACTTCAATACCGACCAGAAATGAGTTTGCTTGAACGTATAAAGATATTATCGGCCGCAAACAGCCACGATACGGTTGCCGTGAGAAGACATCTTCACGCCCACCCGGAGTTATCTTATCAGGAATTTAATACGGTGGCATATGTAGTCGAAGTGTTGAAGGCCGCCGGTATTGACCAACTGACGCCCATGGCAACTACCGGGCTGGTGGCCGAAATACGAGGAAAGAATCCAACGCTCAAAACCATTGCCCTTCGGGCCGATATGGACGCGTTGCCCATCACAGAGGCCAATGACGTTTCTTATAAGTCAAAAAATACGGGTGTCATGCACGCCTGTGGCCACGATGTACATACTTCATCGCTTCTGGGCACCGCCCGTATTCTTCACCAACTGCGCGACTCATTCGAAGGTACGGTTCGCTTCATCTTCCAACCTGGTGAGGAAAAGAATCCGGGCGGTGCATCTTACATGATAAGAGATGGTGCGCTGCAAAACCCTGTTCCCTCCGCCATTTTGGGACAACATGTGTTTCCGTTGCTGCCGGCCGGAAAGATCGGCTTTCGCGAAGGCATGTATATGGCCAGTGCCGACGAAATCTATCTCAAGGTCATTGGTAAGGGTGGACATGGGGCCGCACCGGACTTATGCATCGATCCGATCGTTATCACCTCACACATCATTGTAGCCATGCAGCAGATCATTAGCCGCAATGCAAATCCCAGGCAGCCAACTGTGCTTACGTTTGGGAACATCATCGGCCACGGTGCAACGAACATCATTCCGAATGAAGTAAACGTAGCCGGTACGTTCAGAGCCATGAACGAAGAATGGCGTGAATCGGCGCTTGCACGTATCAAGCGTCTGGCAGAAGGTATGGCCGAATCGATGGGTGGTCGCTGCGAGGTTGACATTTCGCGGGGATATCCTTATCTCGAGAACAACCCCCTGCTTACACGCAGAATAAAAAATTACGCCGAAGCTTATGTTGGAAAAGAGAACGTGGTAGACATCGACATCTCCCTGGGGGCCGAAGACTTCTCCTACTACTCCCAGATTGTGCCTGCCTCGTTCTATCGCCTGGGCACCAGCAACGCATCGAAGGGCATTAACTCCTACGTGCACACGCCTACTTTCGACATCGACGAAGAGGCGCTGGCGATCGGCCCAGGCCTGATGGCCTGGATGGCAGTACAGGAACTCGCGTCATAAGGTTGACATAGCCGAACGCTCGCGCCAGACGCTGCACGACCCAACGCCTGCGGCCGGTTACTTATTGATAATTATTCTGGCGGGAACTGGTGCCGACACGCCATTTTTCTCGAACGCCACTTTCAGTTGCTCGTGGAGGCCGAAATACACATCCCAATAGTTCGCCGCCGCCGCGAAAGGACGAATGGCCAGCGTAACCATGCCATCGCCAATCTTCTGGATATTGACTGAAGGGGCCGGCTCCTTCAGGACCAGGGGATGTGCCAGCATAAGATCCTCTGCTACTTTCTTCACCTTTTGATAATCATTGTCCGGCGCTACGGCCATCGTGATGTCGACACGCAGCGTGCCCTGCTTGGAATAGTTTATGATTGTTCCGTTCGAAACGGCTCCATTTGCCAGAATGATCGTCTTGTTCTCGCCCGTCAGCAGGATTGTATTGAAGATCTGAATTTCGTGCACGACGCCGGTTTGGCCTTGTGACTCGATGAGATCACCCACCTTAAACGGTTTAAACACCAGCATGAGTACGCCGCCAGCGAAGTTCGCCAACGACCCCTGCAGAGCCAGGCCAACGGCCAGACCCATCGCACCAATCACGGCGACAAATGAAGTGGTTTGAATACCCAGCATTCCCGCCACCGTTACGAGCAGGAGAACTTTCAGGCCCACGCTGATCATGCTGCCCAGGAAGGATTGCAGTGAGATATCGAAATTTCTCCTGCGCATTCCCCGCGTGATCATTTTCGTAGCCCAATTGGCCACATAGAGACCAATAATAAAAACGATGATCGCGCCTGCGATTGTTATGCCGTAGGTCATTACCCACGTCACAATAACTTGACGGTAACTGTCGAGAGATTCCATAACAGAGGGGTTTTGTAAGAAGCCTAAGCTAAGGAAAAAGGATGAATTTCAGGGTCATGCCGAAGGCATACCCGCTCGAAACAGCACTCCATAAAAAGCGGCAATCGTAGAGCAAGCCAGCGTGGTGGATGAAGCAGGTGAGCGGCCTTATTTTACCCTAGACCTCACCTACCTATTGAAACAGATAAGAGAATTTCATGAGCAGAACCGCTCTCCCCGTACGCCTGGGTAGAATCCAGCCACGAACCCGCTTCATCCACCTCGCTGGCTTACTCTACTGTAACGCTCTTCGCCAAATTCCGTGGCTGGTCTACGTTACATCCGCGCATAACGGCGATATGATAAGACAATAATTGCAATGGGATTACCGCCACCAGCGGCATGAGGGCATCGTGGACAGCCGGCACTTCAATAACAAATTCTGCCATGGCGGGAATGATCTTGTCTCCTTCCGTTACGACAGCAATTACACGTCCCTTACGGGCTTTCACTTCCTGGATATTAGAGACGATCTTTTCGTATGAACTGTCGCGTGTGGCAATGAAAGCCACGGGCATTTCTTCGTCGATGAGGGCAATGGGGCCGTGCTTCATCTCGGCTGCAGGATATCCTTCGGCGTGGATGTACGAGATCTCTTTCAGTTTGAGCGCCCCTTCTAAAGCCACGGGAAAGTTGTAACCTCGTCCGAGGTAGATGAAGTTGTGCGAATCCTTAAAGATCGCCGAAATCTCCTTGATCTCGTCGTTCAAGGCCAATGCCTTTTCCACGTGCTTGGGAATGCTTTCAAGCTCGGTCAACAGTTCGTGAAATTTTTGATCAGAAATCGTTCCCTTACGCTGGGCTATCGTGAGGGCGATCATGGTCAACACGGTGAGCTGCGCGGTAAATGCTTTCGTGCTGGCTACACCGATCTCGGGACCGGCATGCGTATAGGCACCTGCGTGAGTTGCCCGGGCGATTGAAGATCCAACCACGTTGCAGACACCAAAAATTATCGCTCCCTTGGACTTCGCGAGTTCAATGGCGGCCAGGGTGTCAGCTGTTTCACCAGATTGTGAGATGGCAATAACGACATCTCCCTCGCGGATGATTGGATTCCGATAACGAAATTCTGAGGCGTATTCAACTTCAACCGGAATGCGACAGAATTCCTCCAGTATATATTCTGCAACAAGACCTGCGTGCCACGAGGTGCCGCAAGCCACGATCAGGATTCTGTCAGCGTTTACCAGTTTGTCTATGTGTTCCCGCAATCCACCTAGCATGAGTTGCCCCCTGCGGGCGTCGAGGCGACCGCGCATACAGTCGGCGATCGACTTGGGTTGCTCGAAGATCTCCTTCAGCATGAAGTGTTCAAATCCGCCCTTCTCAATGGCCTCCAGTTCAAGATCGATGGTTTGTACGTATGGGGTCAGGGGAAGATTGGCCGTATTGGTCACACTTAGCTTGCCATCCTTAATCAAAGCTATCTCCTGATCGTTAAGGTAAACGACCTCATTCGTGTATTCGATGATGGGCGTGGCATCCGATGCCATGAAGAATTCATTCTTGCCGATGCCCAGCACAAGCGGACTGCCCTTTCTTGCGGCCACCAGTGTGTTAGGTTCATTCTTCGACATCACCACAATGGCGTACGCACCTACTACCTGGCTAAGCGCCAGGCGTACCGCTTCGGCCAGTGGGCAATCGTTCTTCTCCTTGATGTCTTCAATAAAATGAACGAGTACCTCGGTATCCGTATCCGAAGCGAACTGGTGACCTTTGTTAATCAGTTCCTTTTTGAGCGCGCTATAGTTTTCGATAATACCGTTGTGAATAATGGCCAGCTGACCATCGCCTGAAAAGTGTGGGTGCGCATTGCGGTCGTTCG
>DATHKA010000259.1:0-4809 GCA_035489615.1 Chryseolinea sp. | reverse complement strand
GCGTAGCAACAATACATTTGACTCACAGGCAACACTCCGCCGGCTTGATTCATTGCTTGCAGATCCACAGGCCGATGCATCAACGATACGGACCTATCGCTATCGCAAGAGTATGGTAATGCTTGAACTTGGTGAGGAAGAGAAAGCAGTCCGGCTCCTCGAACCCCTCGTCAGGGAACGCCCAGAAGAACTTCGCATGATAAAGCGCCTTGCGTTAAGTTACCTGCGACTCGCCGAAAGAAGCAACTGTGTGATGGACCACGCGTCAGCCTCCTGCATCCTTCCGATTGCCGGACCTGGCATTCATACCGATGTGACTGGTTCAAAAAAGGCGATAGAACTATATGAGCGTGTGTTAAAGCGTGACCCGCACGATCTTGAATCCCGCTGGCTACTCAACCTCGCTTACATGACGCTGGGCGCATATCCTGATGATGTCCCTCCAGCGTATTTTATTCCCGGACTAAAAGGTGAAAATGATCACCAGGTTGAACCCTTTGAAGACATCGCAGGCGACCTCAAACTGGAAATCAACAACATGTCGGGTGGCAGCATAGCAGAAGACTTTGACAACGACGGCCTCATTGACCTGATCACTTCGGGATGGGGAAACCGGGAGATCATGCACTACTTTCGAAACCGGGGCGACGGCACTTTCGAAGATCGGTCACGTATGGCCGGTCTCGAAGGAATAACGGGCGGTCTCAACATCATGCAGACAGATTATAACAACGATGGACTAAAGGATGTTTTTGTTTTGCGCGGGGCATGGCGGCGGCAATTCGGATGCATTCCCAATTCGTTGTTGCGCAACAATGGTGACGGCACCTTCACAGATGTTACCTTCGAAAGCGGCCTGCTCTCTTTCCATCCCACACAAACGGCTACCTGGAACGACTTCAACAACGATGGTTGGCTCGACGTATTTATTGGCAACGAAACCACGGAAGAGGAAGGTGTGCGCCACCCCTGCGAACTATTCATGAGCAACCAGGATGGAACATTTTACGATGCCGCTACTGCTGCGTCCTGTGACATAACCCAGTTTGTTAAAGGGGTTACGTCCGGAGACTATGACAATGACGGATGGCAGGACATTTTTGTGTCAACGCTGGATGGAAATCGGAAATTGCTACGCAACATAGGGTCACGTAGCGGAACGGTTGCGTTTGAGGATGTGACCACCTCCGCGGGCCTTTCCCGCGAGAAAGCCCGCACATTTCCTACCTGGTTCTGGGATTTCGACAACGACGGCTGGCTGGACATATTCGCGTGTGACTACAGCTTCGAACAATCCCTTGCGGCCGACATGGCAGCGGAAAAGCTTGGCATCGACGATCCTTCGAAAGACAAAATGCTCCTCTACCGTAACAACCGCGACGGCACATTCACCAATGTCGCTCGTGAAATGGGACTGAATACAAACGCGTTCGCCATGGGTTCAAACTTTGGTGACATCAATAACGATGGATTTCTCGATATGTATCTGGGCACCGGCAACCCCTTGTATGAGTCTCTGATCCCCAATCGTATGTTCCTCAACCTCCAGGGAAAAGCCTTCGCCGACGTTACCGCTTCTGCCCGTGTCGGACATCTTCAAAAGGGCCATGGCGTCTCCTTTGCGGACATGGACAACGATGGCGACCAGGACATCTACACTGACATGGGAGGAGCCTTTCCCGGTGACGCTTACCAGAATTCCTTCTTCCTCAATCCGGGACAGGGGGATAATCATTGGATAGTATTGTCGCTCGAAGGCCGGTCTTCCAACCGTGCCGCTATTGGTACGCGCGTCAAGATCACATTCAAAGAAAATGGTGTACAACGGTCCGTCTATCGCGATGTTAACAGCGGCGGCAGCTTCGGGTCATCTCCCCATAGAAGAGAAATTGGCGTGGGCAAAACTACTGTCATCGACGAGATAGAAATCACCTGGAGTGGAGGCAGAAACACGGAGGTTTTTAACAATGTAAAGACTAACCAGTTTCTTCGAATTATTGAGGGCGATAACAGGATGATTCGTGAGCATCCTGCCCGCATCCAATGGACGCTGCCTAACCGCCTATGCGCTGAATGAGAAAACCGATTGGCCCAGCGCTTCTATTGTGCAGCCACGCAATCTTGGTCACCGGCGGTAGTCCTGGGCGAAGCCGAAGCACCCCCCTACTCCGATCTTAACGCGTCAACAGGGTTAGCCACTGCGGATCGAATGGACCTGTACCCAACCGTAAGCAATGCAATGAACAACGTGGCTGATACCCCGATAACGAAGTCAGTCCAACGCATTGGCGTACGGTATGCAAAACCATCCAACCAGTCTTTCATAAAGTACCAGGTGACTGGGGTCGCGATCGCAAATGCAATCACGATGAGCTTCAGAAATTCCCTCCCGAACAATACGACGATACTTTCGACCGATGCACCCAGCACTTTCCGTATCCCGACTTCTTTCATTTTTTGATTTGCCATGAAAGATATGAGTCCATACAAGCCAAGGCAGCTGATTAGAATAGAGACGCCTGCAAAGACTTTAAACAACGTGAAAGTCTGGTTGTCCTCGCGATAGAGTTTTGCCAGATACTCATCGAGGAATTCATATCGGAATTCGAATTCAGGGTAGACTTCCTGATATGCTTTTTCTATCCCGCCTATCGTTTCGCGGAAGGCCTCGCTATTTACCTTTACGCCCGCGTCGTAATAAAAAAATGGAAAGTTCACCATAACTATAGGCGCGATCTCTTCGTGAAGTGACTGCTCGTGAAAGTCTTCAACAACACCAATCACCTCTGCACTGATGTCACTAAGTCCCGTCGTGATTGTTTTGCCGATAATTTGTTCTGGCTTTGTAAGCCCTAACTTCCTGACAAACGCTTCGTTGACAATGTAAACAAAGCCGGTTTTCTTGTCCATGTCTTTTGGCGCGCGTTCTTCCGCTTCGGTAAACCAATGCCCTGCCTTGAGCCGTAGTCCGTAAACTTCGATATAAAACCGGTCGACAGGTTTCATATTGATGTCAAACTCGGTGTCTTTGCCATCTGACGTCAGAAATGCGCCCGTTCCAAAATGATTGTCGGACGTTGGGCCACCCAATGAAAACGACAGCCTTTCGATGCCAGGAAGCGCTTCGACCTTTGTACGCATCGATTCAAGCGACTCTTTCTTATTATCGGGAATTGAGATGTTGACGATCGCGTCTGTCTTGAAACCAAGGGGCTTACTCATAAAGTAATCCATCTGGTTCGCAACAATCATTGTTCCGATAATGAGTATTTGGGCGATTGTGAATTGAAATACGACGAGCGCTTTTCTAACGCCTGCGCCAGACGATCCCTGGACGGACATCTTGTTCTTTAACACGGCCACCGGGTTATATCCGGAAAGTACAGCAGCCGGATAGAATCCTGATAGCAGTGTCGCAAAGATCAAAAGCGCAAAAAGGAACAGCAACAGTGCTGGATCGCCTAGTAAGTTTAGCTCAAGGTGTTTTTCAGTAAAGTTGTTGATCCATATCAGCAGCCACTCAGTGGCACCAAGAGAGATAAACAGCGCAAGGGCGATGATGATGAAAGTCTCACCAAGGAAAAAAGACGTTAGCTCGCCCCGTCGTGCACCCAACGTTTTACGAATACCGATCTCTTTGGACTTCTTAACGGCCAATGCAGTGGCAAGATTTACAAAGTTGATACAAGCCATCAAAAGGATAAAGGCCCCGACAATACCAAGTGCGACCAGGCTCGCCATGACGCCATTCGGAACATTTCCCGGATTGCCCGTATATCGCTTGCTGAAGTGCATGTCGCTTAATGCCTGGAGCAGGTACTTCCGCTTGCCGACCTGTTCAGCTTCGTATTTTTTGAGAAACGAATCCAGCCTGGATTCGACGGCCGCGCTGGACAAATTATCAGGCTTTACAAAATAGGCGTAGCCCGATACGGTCATGCCCCACTCATTCATGTCCATACCATTGATAAATTGTTTATTAAGTGATGGGTAGGATACAATCATCGAGAAATTGATCGTTGACGTCGGGAGTGGATCGGCGACAATGCCGGCAACTTCAAGCTCCAGCATGTTGTCAAGTTTTATGGTGACGTGCTCCCTGCCCTGCATGATCTTGTCAGCAAGAGACTTCGTGAGAAACACTTTGCCAGGTTCCCCGAGTTCAATTCGAGGATTGCCGGATAATACTTTGAAATCAAAAACGTCAAAGAACAACGAGTCCGCAAATATGACGTTGGTGATGCGATGCTTTTCCGCACCAACCTTCATAACCACATCGTCTTCATAATGAATGCCGGTTATTAATGGCATGTCGGGGAAGTCATTGCGAAAGGCTGGGATCAACGGATAGGGAGCGGCAGAATTGTATTCGGTGCCTGATGCAGAATACGATTCATGAACAACGCGGTAGATGTTGTCGTATTTGGAATTGAACTTATCGAACGATAGGTCATAGCTGATAAGGAGGTAGATGATGACACACGCGGTTACACCGATGCTCAGGCCGGCGACGTTCAATAATGTGTAATTCCTGTTTCGAAGGAGATTTCTGAGTGCAACGACCAGATAACTTTTGATCATGGTAATCAATTTAAGCAGTCTGATAGTCAACTAGTATGCCATGGGTTAAGTTGCTGATTTACAAGTTGCTGAAATTCATGTGCATCGTTCAGCTGTATCGGATCCGATACAGCTCTTTTTTAAGTTTGTATCAGCTTTGGTACATGAAGCTATAGTCCTCCAAGCTTTTAAGGGGCCGGTTTATCAGTTGGCAAGGGTGAACATATAAATAGAACTTGGTTGCCTGGC
>DATHKA010000258.1:0-20403 GCA_035489615.1 Chryseolinea sp. | reverse complement strand
AAGGGACAATCCGTGCGTTATCTTGTTCCAGATGCTGTGGAGGCGATGATCAGGGCGAAGGGATTTTATCTGGACTAATAAAGTATACAGCAGAGTCTTCATGATTGTTTTTACGCTGCGCTTTCCGGCTATCGTCGGACTTTCAATCTGTCTCGGTCGTGGGTTTCTACCCGCGGCATTTATCCTGATCAGCACCGCGATGTTCGCCGGTGGTGTAAGTGGCGTGGTTACCAATGAAAAGGGCGAACCTCTGGCCTACACGACGATTTTCGTAAAAGAAGCCGGCACCGGTACTGTGGCAAATGGCCGCGGCGCCTATGAGTTGCTGCTGCCTTCAGGCAAGTACCAGGTCACCTTTCAGTACCTCGGATATGAAACCGAGGTCCGTGAGGTGGAAGTGGGCGACACGTTCCTCACGCTCAACATCACCATGAAGGAACAGGCCAAGGAGCTTGACGCAGTAATCATCACGAGCGATTCCGAGGATCCTGCCTATGCCATCATGCGCAAGACCATTGGCAAGGCGCGCTATCATCAGCAACAAATCGATCGCTACTCGGCGCGTGTATACATCAAGGGAACCGGCCAGTTGAAGGACTACCCCTGGATCGCCAAGAAAGCCATCGAAAAGGAGGGTATCAAGAAGGGCGAGGCCTTTGTAACGGAGTCGGTAAGCGACATAAAGTACACCCGTCCCAATAAGTTTGAAGAAAAGGTGATCTCCATTCGCAGCGATGGCAAGGACAACAATACGTCGCCCAACCAATACATCTTCGGCAGTTTCTACGAACCCGAAATCGCGGAAACGATCACGCCCCTTTCGCCGAAGGCATTCTCGTACTACAAGTTTGAATACCTCGGCACGTTCAAAGACCGGGACTATGAAGTGAGCCGGATTAAGGTAACGCCGCGCAGCAAGGGCGATAACGTGGTGGATGGCGTGATCAACATCGTGGAAGACTGGTGGGCCATTCACAGCATGGACATCAACACGCAGAAGATGGGCGTGAAAGTGAACATCAAGGGTATGTACGCACCGATCGACGACAAGGCATGGTTGCCGGTATCCCATCGCTTCACCGCCGGTGGCAAAATCTTCGGTTTTGAGTTCGAATACAACTACCTGGCTACTGTCAGCAATTACAAGATCGAAATGAACCCTGAGGTCTACGTTGAGACCAAGAAGATGGACGTGGTGGACGAAAAGACGGAAAAGGATAAGGCGAAGGCAATTGCTGTGCAAAAGGCAGCACCTCCGGCGAAGCCTGCCTTAGACAAGCCGACGACAGGCAAGCCGACGGCAGGCAAACAGGCGAAGAAGGCGGCTGAGGCCGCGGATTTGCAGGAACGTCTCTCAGAAGGAAAGGAGATCACCCGCAAGGAGCTCAACACCATGCTCAAGGATTACGAAAAGCAAGAACAGAAGCAGCAGCAGCAACCCGAGGTGATTTCAGACAATACCTTCACCATCGACAGCGGGGCCTATAAGAAAGATACTACCTATTGGAGCACAGTTCGTCCGGTGCCGCTCACACAAATAGAAGTGAAGGGGTACCAGAAGATGGATAGCCTGGCTGTTGTTGAGCGCAAGAAGGAAGAAGGAGATACAACCAAGTCGTCGAAGCACAAGGGGTTCCAGCCCTGGGACATTCTCATTGGCGATTCCTACAAGATTGGTAAACATTCGAATTTCAAGATACATTTTCCCATGCCCTCCTTTAATACGGTGGACGGTTGGAACTTTGTTTACAAAGTATCTTACGGGACAATTCTGCAGGACACGAACCGAACGCGCTTGACCATTACGCCTGCCTTTCGATATGCTTTTTCGAGGGAAGTCGCCTCCGGTTATCTGGACTTTGCATTGCGCAATAAGAAGTACCGACTCAACGTGCAGGGCGGCCGTTATATCCAGCAATATAATCCGGATGAGCCCATTCTTCCGCTGGTGAACGCATTCACGACGCTGCTCATGGAAAAGAACCTCATGAAGCTATACGAGCGCGACTATGTGGATGTCGACTACCAATACCAGCTTAATCCCTACTTCAACGTGTCCACTTCTTGGTCTTGGGCCGAGCGGCGGGAACTCGCTAATACGACCAACTACAAGTGGGTTGATCGCAGCAAGATCGAGGGCTACACGCCAAACGCGCCGGCAAGCGACGAATTGACCGATACATCATTCCCGACTCATCGCGCTTTTGTGGGCAGCGTTGCCCTCACGGCGCGACCCTGGCTGAAGTACACCTTACGGAACGGGCACAAGCACGAGGTGCCAAACTCGTCACCTATGTTTAAGGTGGAATACCGGCGTGCGTTCCCCAATGTGTTTAACAGCAGCATCGAGTTTGACCAGCTGGAGTTGGGCGCCCGTCATCGTCTCAGCATCGGTGTCCGTGGTAACCTCGATTTTTATTTGCGTGCGGGAATGTTCTTCAACACCGACGCCATGTATTTCATGGATTATAAGCACTTCCTGGGTAACGAGACACCCTTTGTCACCAGCGACCCCGTTGGCAGCTTCCGTTTGCTCGATTACTATCGCTTCAGCACAGCGGACAAGTATTTTGCAGGCAATCTGCATTACCAGTTTCGGAAGTTTCTGGTTACCAACATACCACTGGTTCGACTGGCCGGCATCCGGGAGAACGTATTTGTGAATTACCTGGCCACACCCACGTCTATGAATTACACGGAAGTGGGTTATACCATTGACGGTATTCTGCGCATCTTCCGACTGGAAGGCGCGGTGTC
This sequence comes from Chryseolinea sp., assembly GCA_035489615.1. GTDB lineage: Bacteria > Bacteroidota > Bacteroidia > Cytophagales > Cyclobacteriaceae > Chryseolinea. The sequence continues at coordinate 17,646 of DATHKA010000258.1, read as the reverse complement.
GTTTCAGGATGGCAAATATCTGGACTACGGCTTCCGGATCGGGATAACGTCCAACTTCATGGGTAACTTTTCGGATAATTAGTACGCCGTTGCAAAAGGCTGATTTTTCAGGTAGTGCTTGATGGTGAGTGGTTTTGCTAAAGCGTACTAATACGCCGTTGCAAAAAAGCAGTCATCCTCGTTTTCACCGATTTTGTTACATCACCGGTCCTTTCATCGATTCTTGCTGATTTCGCGCGCTGCGATACCGTATTTTTGACTCTCATCAAAAGATCCCACTCGTGTCTGTTCACAAAGAAAAAATGAACCCGGCCATTTTTTTGTCGATCTGCTCGATCGTACTGCTGCTGGGATACATTGCTTACAAGGAATCTACGCCGCGGCGGACGGATACCATTTCGGACGACGGGGTAATCGAGGCCTCCTATGAGAGCGGAGGCGTACCCGGCGGCGTGGAGCGCCTGCCGGCCATTTCTTACGATGTGCCGAAGAACATGACGTTCGCGGGTGAGCTCGTTCCGCTGGAAATTCCCGATGTGCACGAACGCCTCGACAAGGAATTGCAAATCAACTGCTATTTGCACAGCAATACGATCTTCCTCATTAAACGCGCCCACCGCTGGTTCCCCCAGATGGAGAAGATCCTGGAAAAGTACGGCATACCCGAAGACTTTAAATACCTGCCACTCATCGAAAGCAACCTGATGAATGTAACGTCGCACAAGGAGGCCGTTGGATACTGGCAGATCCTGAGCACTTCGGGCAAGGAGCTCAACCTGGAAATTACAGACGAAGTCGACGAAAGGTTTGATCCGCTGAAGGCAACCGAGGCGGCATGCAAATATTTGAAGCGTGCTTACAATAAGTTCGGCAACTGGACGATGGTGGCCGCATCATATAACCGCGGCATGGGAGGGATAGACCGTGCGTTGGACGATCAGCAAGTGGATACGTATTACGATCTATACCTGAACGACGAGACGTCGCGCTATGTCTTTCGCATTCTCGCGATCAAGGAGATTGCCGAAAATCCGCTTCGCTACGGCTTCAAAATCGATCCGGAACACCTGTACAACGAGGAACCATTGAGATACATTGAGGTCGATGAAACGATCACCGACCTCGTGAAGTTTGCTAAGGAAAAAGGCACCAACTACAAGCTGATCAAGCGCCACAATCCATGGTTGCGCGAGAACCGTCTCACGGTCAGAAAAGGACGGAAGTATCAGATTGCCCTGCCGGCATAATAGTCCATTTGACTATAAGCTGTATGAACATCTCCGGCTGGACCGGTTTCGGAAATCGGTCAAAGCCTGTCGACTAATTCGTGAGCTGCTTTACGAAACTATCGTGATCCCAGGTAATTTCGATGTTGCTGATCTTACCGGACTCTTCGAAGCGGAAGATGAAAATGTGCTCGCTGTCGAAAGCATTTCCCTTAGCCGGCAATCCGGCAAACTCCTTTTCCTGTTTTCCGAAGATGACCACCTTGCAGCTTACGGCGTCGCTGGAGTCGTCATACTGCTGTTCCTTCACCGTATTGTCCAGGTCTGGGAACGCATCCATCAATGCGGACCATACACCCTTGCCAATTTCATTGATCTTGCCCGCGTAGTCAGCACCCAGTGGAACAAAGGAAATAGTTCCGGTGTCTGAGCAAAGCGACAACATGCGGTCAACATCCATATCCTGGTAGGCAGAGAAAAATTCGATGCAAGTTCCTTTTTTAGCGAGAATGTCCACGCTCTCTTTTTGTTGAATTGATGTGCTCATGGTAATGTAATTTAAGTATTGAGTTTTGTTTTTTGTTCTGAGTGACTGATAGTTTGCGCGTGACTTCGTTTCTGCGGAAGGGTTGGAACACCACCACGACAGGCACGTCCAAATAGACCAGACCAATGAAGGCAGGAGGACGTCGCGTTGTGCATTTGTGGGCACGCCGTGCTATTTCTTCGGATAGGCAGGATGCTGCTTTACCTTCCTGATCTGGCGGAGGTGGCGATCAGTATGGCCAAAGAGCGTGATGTACGTTCCGTGCGTGTTCGACGTGCTGCCGGCCAAAAAGTAAGCGCGGAGGTCGGCATGCGTGCCGGTCAAGTACGTGATTGACTCATTACGCATCTTCATCAGCCACGCCAGGTTGTTCTTCAGTTCGTTGAGTCCCATCGGTATGGTGTAGGTATAGGGCTTTGTATAGTCTGCCGAATGATGAACCTTTTCCTCCATGATGAAGCCCAGCTTAACGCTATCGGGAACCGCCTGCGCCACCAATAAAGGCTGCGGCTCCGTGCTCAGTTGAGTGCTGATGCGTTGGCAGAGCAACAATTCCCAGATGGCGATGTGCTCCACGATTTCGTTGATGGACCAACGATCGGGCGATTCCCTGAACGACCATTGTGCCTTGGAGAGGCCCTGGGTTTCTTTAAGGACTTCGTCGCGTGAGCGGATAAGATTATCGAGGAGAAACTTACGATCAGCCTCTGTCCAGTTTGTTGTCTCCTGCGCGAACGAACTGAGGGACATGACGGACAGTACAAAAAAGGAGAGGGTTTTTTTTAGCGGTGTCATCTTGCTTCCGATTGGATGGCATAAAGGTATACCAACCTGCCGGCAGCGGATTGTAAAAATGCGTACAGATGGATGGCTCCGTTGTAAAAATGCGAACGAGTTTTAGTCGGACCGATATTCCGGGGCCAGTATCCCGCTGATCCTGGGGCCACTAATTGTCAATTTTCAAGTCTTCACGTGTCTAATCATCTCCTGATGCAACAAATGGTATTGTGTCGGATTCATCTGATTGAATTCGATGAACTCCTTGACCAGGTGTGATTGATCATGAAAGCCGTAATGCGCAACGATATGCTGCCAGTCGATGCGCTTGCTGTGGGCGATCTCGTTCGACAAAACAGAAAAACGTTTTATTCGTGCGTAATACTTTGGAGAGATGCCGACTTTTTCGAGAAACCTTTTCTCGAGGTACCGCCGACTGATTCCAAGCTGGACCGCCACCGCATCAACTGTAATGCAGCCTTTGCAGTTGTCGATGTAGTCGATCGCTTCATCGATGATGGAAAGGTTTGATTTTCCTGTTGCGAGATGCTGTGTTAATAGTTCCTCCAGGGTAGTGACGCGCTCATTAATGGTTTTAGATAAATTAATGCGGTCCCAAAGCTGGGTCTCGTCAATGCCATTCAGGAAACTTAGTGATGCACGTGCATTTACGAGCTGCGACATGCGTATGCCGAAGAAATTGTGTATGGTTGCCGGCCTCAGTACGGCCCCGACATTGGAAATTACCCCGTGAAGGTGGAGGCGATAGTTGGCCGTAAATTGTCCGGATACAAATGCACGCGGGACCTGAGTGAGGTTTGCACTTCCTTGTGACGAAGCGTAGGGCCTTCCCAGGTTGAAGACGATCGCCGAGTATCCATTGGGTGGAGATTGTACTGTGAGTGGTTCGTCGGCGAGTCCTTCCCATTGGTAGTAACACTCTACGAAGGGAGCTAAGGACTTATCAGGCTGGAACTTCTTGTACAACATGGCGCAGTCTTGAAGATATAGAAACGGCGATTGTTCTACAACAGATTCAAGGGACGTGAGACATTTCTCGGATGGAATTCGAACACGGGGTAGAGACCACCGGAAAAACTTATGGTGCTGGTGGTGGGATTTCAGGAAATTACCGAAGTTGAAACTTTCGGATTTCAATCGCGCTTAACCTTCCCTGCTGCGTGATTTCAAATGTGGCAGTAGGTAAGTTGATGTATCCCCGGTATTCTAATCGAACCTTGCGTTTCAGCTGATTATAGTCGTAGTCATCCACGACCTTGCGCAGAAAGGGCACCTGGTAGGTTGCGTGGACTCCCTTGTTCATCCAGCCGCGATAGTAAGAGTAGGATGTGGATAGACGCCCTTCTACCAATTCGCCAACGATAAGCGATGACGACGTAAGAATAAGTCCGACAATTGGAAATGGCGCCGCTACAAAAGGCAACGACGAGTAATTGTCGCCGTAATCGCCAATCGTGAAAACCCGCTCGCCATTTGAAAGGGAGTCGACAATAAGGAATGATCCCATGTATCGCTTGATGAGGGGAACACGTTTTACGTTCTTTTCTGTTTTAAGACCGCCAAGTCGAGCGTAGGTAGAGTCTCTTCCAGGCTCCGTGCCGTGTTCCAGAATAACCGAGTTGACCTTCTTTGCAGTGTTGAAGTTAAACTGGTCGACACGAAATCCGTTTGCACTTAGCACTAGTCGATAAACATCATTCCCAAGTGGATGAGACGTGAATGCAACAGGTTCTGACTCGTAGAAGCTTTTTACCGTTGTTTGTTTGGTGTCAAGGTTAAGCTTGACAGCAGTTGTTCGAAAGAGCGTCTTTTCGGTTTGCGTGACGTCCCGGTCGTTTTTTGGTTCATCAACAAGAATCCAGATCGTTCGCCCGTCTTTGCAAATTTTCACATGGCCAACAGCCTGCGATGGCGTGACAGGATTAGCCATATCAAAGAAGGTAATGCGCTGAGTTTTACTTTTTCCCAAATTAAACGTGAGCGGAAATTCACTCTTGTCAAAAAGTTTCCCCGCTCTGAATTGCAGCAGTCTCAATTTATATTCGTTCTTCACCCCGCAAAGCATGAACATATCCTGACCTTCTATGTAGGAGCCGTATATCTCTCCCGGGACGTCGAAATGATATGGCAGAACATGGCTCTTGTCTGTCTGATTGTCGAGCACCATAGAGGCTATCCCGGTGACCTTGTTTACTTGTTTCAGGAAGTAAAAGAAAGTGCTGTCCCCGCTTTTGACGCCGGCGACAAGGGGATTAGCGCCTATTGCGCTGAGATCCAATGTCCGCTGTTCGCCATCGGGGTTAATCATAACAGCGAATGGCGCCTGTGAACCTTGAACGTTCATGGACAGGAACACATCCACGCCAATCATCATCCCCTGAATGTTTGATGGAGTTCCGGCGGGCGTAACGGTGGCAACGAGATCTTGCGAATAGGTCGCAATAGAACTAAGAACGGAGATACTGAACGCAATGAAGAATTTTTGCACGAGATGGTGGATAAGTATAACGATCGGCAAAAATACTATCGTTGAATTATCTAGCCAGTTGAATTTCACGGCCATTATTACCCGTGTCTTACATCAAGCTTGTACGTTAAAGCCAGCGACATCATTATTCTTGGAAATTTTCCGTTATTCTGAGAAAGCACTTGCAAGCCAAAGGCAAATTCATACTTTTGTCTATCAAATTAATAGAGATTATTCTTTGAATCTATTTAGACTGCGTAACAGAAATCATTCTATCCCTGTGAAACGCAAAAGATGTAGCGCAATAGCATTAATTGCGAGGCCGTGCCTTTAGGTATAGACTTTTTTCCACGATGCAACACCTATACAACAGATCATTTGCTAAGTTTATCCTGGCCTGCACTATTGTAGTGCTAACCATGGCCTGCAAGAAGGAAGAGAAACCTACTGCTAAAGCCAAGCCAAACATCATCTTCATCTTTTCAGACGACCATGCCTATCAGGCGATCAGTGCTTATGGAGGCAAACTGATGGCGACCCCGAACATCGATCGAATCGCGAGTCAAGGTGCGATATTTACCAATGTATTTGTCACCAACTCTATCTGTGGCCCAAGCCGTGCCACGTTGCTCACCGGCAAATACAGCCACATTAACGGCTACAAGGCAAATGAAGAAAAGTTCGATGTCAGTCAATCGCTTTTTCCCCGCCTCCTCCATCAGTCGGGATACCAAACTGCCTGGGTGGGGAAGTGGCATCTCGGGACAGCGCCCGGCGACGCATTTGACTCGTGGACCATTCTCCCGGGACAAGGACACTATTACAATCCCGATTTCATCACGGGAAAGGATACCGTGCAACGGGAGGGGTATGTTACAGACCTGATATCAGAGTATGCCGTCGAGTTTCTCAATGGACGCGATAAAGACAAACCGTTCTTCCTGGTGGTAGGCGAAAAAGCTACTCATCGCCAGTGGCAGCCCGACATCCAGGATCTGGGTGCCTTCGACAGTATAACCTTTCCGCTGCCTGAAACATTTTATGACAATTATGAGGGCCGGGTTGCTGCCCGCGATCAGGACATGACCATCGACAAAACGATGAGGCTTCGCGAAGACCTGAAGATCCATGACAATTCGGAACCAGGTGAGAAGTCGATCGCGGCACGGCGCGCTGAACTGATCAAGTCAAACTTCGGAGACAAGAAACTGACGCCTGAACAAGAACAGCAAATTGACGGTATGGTGCGAAATAGCACTTACAAGCGGTTCTCAGACACACAGCGCGCGGCGTTTACCAAATACTATGACAACGTCAGTCAGGAGTTCGACGAAAAGAAGCTCTCCGGTAAGGCATTGGTAGAATGGAAATATCAACGCTACATGAAGGATTATCTGGCCACAGCACGCTCACTTGACCGAAATATCGGAAAGCTACTCGATTACCTGGACGTCAATGGACTAGCTGAAAATACGGTGGTTATCTACGCCTCCGACCAGGGCTTTTACCTTGGCGAACATGGATGGTTTGACAAGCGCTTCATGTACGAGGAGTCGTTGCGCACACCTATGGTTGCGCGTTATCCCGGAGTGATTGAGCCCGGCACAAGGATCGACCAGTTCGTGCTGAACGTCGATTGGGCCCCGACATTTCTGGACATCGCCGGAGTTACAATTCCCTCCGATATTCAGGGCAAATCATTTCTACCCTTGTTACAAAAACAAATCACACCCTGGAGAGATGCCGCCTATTATCATTACTATGAATATCCCCGACCACACCACGTACTGCCCCATTTTGGCGTCCGCACAGCCAGGTATAAGCTGATCCGATTTTATGGAGAGAAAAACTTTTGGGAGTTGTATGATCTGGAATCGGATCCTCATGAATTGAAAAATATCTACGAAGCTGAAGGCACCGGCACCGTAGCCTCAGAACTGAAGACAAAATTGGATCAACTCATTCTTGAATACGACGATCGCGAAGCGGCTTCCATATTGGCCGCTGAAAAGTAATCGCACACAGGAAAATTCATTTTTACGCAGCCTCCTCGCGGGAGTGGAGGAGGGTTTGACCTTGTTTGCAAAGCGACGCTATTCGCCTACTTTTGAATCTGTATTTCCAATCAACAGATCAATCAATCAACAGATCAACAAATAATATGATTCGCCCATACATACTTGCCGAGAACAACTGGAGAACTGTCAAGGAAACTGCTTATGAAGTTGCTGTTCTTCCCTGGGGCGCCTGCGAAGCGCACAACTATCACCTTCCCTATGGCACCGACATCATTGAGGCGGAGAATGTAGCTGCCGAGGCAGCCCGGCATGCGTGGGATCAGGGTGCCAAAATCACGGTGCTGCCTGTCATTCCTTTTGGTGTGAACACAGGACAATCCGACGTGAAACTCGACATGAATATGAACCCGAGCACACAATTGGCCGTGCTCCGGGATATCGTGGATGTGCTGAACCGACATCACATTTACAAGTTGATTATCCTGAACAGCCATGGCGGCAACGACTTCAAGACGATGATCCGCGAGCTGGGACTTAAGTTTCCGAATATGTTTCTCTGTCAGTGTAACTGGTATCAGGCGCTAGATCAGAAGGCATTCTTTGAAAACAAAGACGACCACGGCGGCGAAATGGAGACGAGTGTAATGATGCACCTCACACCCGATCTGGTGAGTCCCTTAGACGAAGCGGGAGATGGCGCAGCAAAGAAATTCAGAATGGCGGGTATTCGCGAGGGCTGGGCGTGGGCGGAGCGGAAGTGGACACAGGTTACGAAAGATACGGGCGTAGGAGACCCGCGTAAGGCAACGCCAGATAAGGGAGAACGCTTCTACCGAGAAGTGACACGTAAGGTTGGTGAGTTTTTTATTGAAGTCGCCAAGGCCGATCGTAACGACCTGTACGTATAGGTATTGGCTGATGCCTTGCCCGATTAGCGGGTGTTCCTTAGTTTAAAGCGAGTTGACATCCATCATACCTTTAGTCCAAGGAATCTTTGATTCGGTGGCCGTGATTTGATGGGAACCCTGCGGCTTGCCATGAGCGCATCGACGCCCGCGACGATGCCGCGCTCACCAATCAACAAATACGTTATTCATCCCGAAGGGTGTTCACAGGGTTCGTATTCGCAATATTGTAGACCCGGAAGGCAATAGTGCCAATCGACGCCGTAAACATCACCACAACGGCTACGACAAACGTGGATAATCCAACACCCTGGTAGTATTTCCAAATGTTCGACATCAGGGTATTGCACCACATGTATCCTGCATACGAACCAAGCACGGCGGCCAAAGAGAGTATCACAATGAATTCGCGATTTATTTTGTGCGCAATGCCTGCTATGGAGGCACCAACAATTTTTCGAATGCCGATTTCTTTGATGCGTCGCATCATGTTCAGTGAAACGAGCGCGTAGAGACCGGTTACCGATAACAACAGGGCCATCGTTCCGAGGAATCCGTAGCCCGATGTGATGCTCATATTCAGGCGACTGGCGTCCTGCAAGCCTTTCACCATGAGGTATCCGTTATAGAGGCGCGTGGGAAAGACCTGGCGCCATTGTTCGTCCATGAATGTGTTGACAGACGATAACTTATCGGGAGTGGTGCGAACGATCAGTTGCGTATAGGACCCGGGTGATATATAGCGAACCATCATCGGTTCCATTTCACGCCACAGTCCGTGCGTGTAGACGTCGCGTATAACTCCTACAACACGCAGGTGTACGCTGTCGCGCCAGACCAATTCCTCGCCGATCGGATTTTTCAACTCAAAGAGCTTGGCCATGTTTTCAGTGATGATCACCGATTCGAGCACATCACTTTCTGAATCCTTGATGAAGTCGCGTCCGGCTGTTAAGTCCAGGCCCATTGTCGATAGATATTGGTCGCCCACTTCAATGATGTCGACCTCAGCCTGACGCGACGCGTGCGCAATCGCCTCGTGTGCCCGATCGGCAAAGATGCCGCCGCGGGAACCGGCAATGGAAGTTATGTCCGGATGATTTTCCAAGGCGTTCCTATACGTATCGAATTCGCCCTTGTTATTAACCCAGGTTACGATCGTTCCACGAACGTCAAATCCAAGATCGTAAGCTTCCTGATAGCGGGCATTCTGAAGAAATCCGATGGCGCTCACAACGGTGATCAGAGAGATGGTGAACTGCAATCCAAGTAAGACACGCGTAAACAGGTTGGTGCCGCCCAGCCGGAGCTTACCTTTGAGAATCGTAACGGGCTGAAAGCGGCTGAGGTAGACGGCCGGATAGCTGCCGGCAACAATACCTGTCGCCACCAATATTAAAATCAGGAACAACATGAAACCCGGTTCACCGAAGTAGTTCGGTTCCAGATGGATCATGTTCGAGGTCATAAGGTTCCAGCCAGCGATGAGCAGGTCGGCGATACCGAGTCCCACGACCAGTGCCAGCAGGCAAATGAAAGTTGTTTCACCCATGAACTGCAACGCGATCTGCAGGCGCATGGATCCCATCACCTTTCGCATGCCAATCTCTTTCAGCCTTCGCGCCGACATGGCAATGGACGTATTGGCCAGGTTAAAGCAGGCAATAAGCAGTATCAGGAAACTCATGATCAGGGAACCCAGAATGGCAGCCACTGGTGGAGCGCCCCAGGTTTCTGATTGCACATTTTCGTCGCGATCGCGATGTGCCATGGACGCGAATGAGTCAAGCTGGAAAGCCTGCACCTGGAAGTTTTCCCTCACTTGATTATTCTGCTGCACATAGTTCTTAAGTTGTTTCTCGACGGCTCCGAGATTTGCAGGATCCTTTATCTGTAAGTATACGGACGCGTCGCTGAACCAATCGTCTTCGCTGGCGCGGAGGTCGTTGTCGTAATTGGCAAAGTTGACGAATGCGGACCCGTTGCGATTGAAGTAGCTCGAGTTCATCGGCGGCTCGCGGAACACGCCGGCAATCTTCACTTCCTTCAAACCGTAGGCGTGTACCTGCGTGAGACTTTTCCCAATGGCCTGGTGCGGTGATTCAAACAACCGTTCTGCCAGCTTCTCGGAAATTAGCATACTCGATACATCCTGTAATGCTGACGCATTTCCGGCAACAAAGTCAAATGTGAAAAGGTTGAAGAAGGCCGGATCTACGTAGGCGAGGTCGGTGGCAAAGAGATCGTCCTCCCGTTTGAGATTGGAAGTAACCCGCGCATATCGGCTACCTTCCTCGATACCCGAAAAAGTTGAAGTGACGGCGCGTCCCAACGCCAGCGGTACTTTTCCGTACTTGGTTGTCGTGCTCTCGAAGGTGCGCACCGCGCTTACCCGGTAAATGGATTCACGATTCCGGTGTATGTCGTCGAATGTCTGATCATATGCGTAGGCAAAATACGCGACGATGCAGCAGCCGATGGCTACACTCATGCCCACTACGTTGATGATTACAAACACCTTGTTCTTGGCAAGGCTCCGGAGGGTGAGGAGTAAGTAGTTCTTTAACATGCGTGCACCTTGCCAACAAGTATGCCATCTAAAATGTGCGTAATCAACGCTGAATGTGCGGTTGGCGCATCGCACTTCGTCCGGTTATGAACGGGTACGGCCGTGAACGAACGAAGTGCGAATGGTGGGATTCCACCCCATCGACGCATCCACTTTGATCGCTGTTGCACGGGTGGCCTTCTTCATGGTGGGGACGTCGTAAGACGGAAGGATTCAGAACCAGGTGCCGGAACCGATCACCTTTCTGCACTCCGGGTGAGTAACGGTTACGGTACACGCAGACAGAGTGTTCACCATGCAGGTCCTTATTAACCCGCTGAAGAACGATCAGCATTTTCGCAGCAGATCATGCAGAAGGAGAAAGGCAACATTGTGGTGCGCTCGTCGCCCGGACGGGGTACCGTGCTCATGCTAAGTTTCGCGGATGTTGCCTGGGTTTTTTGTTAAGAATATTGGCCGCACGACCGATCGTTCATTACAGGAAACAGGATGGTCTCCAAAAAAGAAATACTGACCTTACCTAAGTGGCATGATTTCTAACTACATTTAATTGCAGGCCAAGATCATTTGGTTCCGTTGCTCGGGCGCTCGCCTGGTGTTAAGAAAGTTGGCCAATGATGAATGGTCTATTGCGTGCTCTTCAGTGAATCAGTACACCTACTTGTTACTTTGTAGGCAACTTCAGGGATGTCATTTAGTAAATTTTAAAACCCTCACATTATGGCAACACTCGTTACACAAGCTTCAGATGTTCGGGAGGACATTGGAAGCGCGAACCGGCAATTTGAAAAAAAGTTTGCCAGCGGCGACTCATCCGGAATGGCGTCATTATACACGCACGATGCGATGCTTATGCCACCCGGCGCGCCCATTCAGCAAGGGCAGGACGCAATTGGCGGATTCTGGAAAATGGTAATGGGCATGGGCATTAAGACGGCGAAGCTCAATACCACGCACCTTGACGAAGCGGGAGAAGGGGCGGTCGAAGTCGGTGAATACGAACTCGGCGGAGAAGATGGTCAGATTCTGGACCAGGGAAAATATCTGGTGGTGTGGAAGAAGGAGAAAGGCAATTGGCGTCTTTCCAAAGACATCTGGAATACCAATCTGAGCAATAGCTGACACTATCAAATGAACGAGGCTGTCTATAAGGCAGCCTCGCTGGTATATCACGGAGAGCGGTGTTTTGCACGCCGGTCTCTTATCGTCAGAGAATGTTTTCGTCCGTTCCTTCAGATGAAGGTGAGGCATCAGAATTGTCCTCGAGTTTGGGGGCGTTTTCGTGCCTTGATATCCAGAAATTGCTATAGCCTTCACCGATCTGGATCGTGAGCAGTTGTAGCGCCAGCATCTCCAGTATGGCCAGAAAGTTGAAGATTAATCCAATCCGCGTGGGATACATCTCCAGGATTTCAGTGAACGCCATGCGCGGCCTTGTGGCCAGTGTCTCGGCGATGAAATTCTTTTGCTGCTCGACCGTGTAGGGATATTGAATTACCTGATGCACGGGTTTGTTCTTTTCTGCTTCGTGACGCTTCAGGATTCGTTCAAATACCGTCATCAATTTGAACACCGTAACATCCTGTAGCTCCGCCTCGACGTTGGTGTTCTCCGCCAATTGTTTCAGTTCCTTGATCAGGTTGCCACGTTTTTCCTTCGACAACTCATCTTCCTCCATCTTGTGGAAGTTGTCGACCACAGATTTGTACTTCTTGTACTCGAGCAGGTGCTTCACGAGTTCCTCGCGCGGATCCACTTCATTACCTTGATCGTCCAGTACAGGACGAGGCAGCAGCATCTTCGATTTGATACGCATCAGCGTGGCGGCCACGAGAATGAACTCGCTGGCCACTTCGATGTTGAGTTCTTCCATCTGGCGGACGTAATCGAGGAAGTCGTTGGCGATCTTCGAAATGGGAATATCATAAATGTCCAATTCATCGCGTTCGATGAAGAAGAGCAATAGATCAAACGGTCCTTCAAAAAGCGGAAGCTTTATCTCGAAATTCTCCGGTGCTGTTGTCATGAGGCGCAAATTTATTTATAATCCGCTAAAAATTTCCGGCACCACGGAAATAACTACCTTTGTTACTTATCCGTTGTTGATGTGACGGCTAAATCGCTTACATTCAAAGGTTTGTTAGAATTCTCCACATGCTCATAACACCGGGGAAATTACTTGCGCAAATCAACGCGCCAGAAGACCTCAAGAAGCTGGATCAGGCACAATTGGTGCAGCTTTGCGATGAACTGCGGCATTTCATAATTGACAACGTTTCCGTGTACGGTGGCCACTTTGGTGCCAGTCTGGGTGTTGTGGAATTGTCCGTGGCCCTGCACCACGTATTTAATACGCCCTATGATCAGCTTGTATGGGATGTAGGGCACCAGGCCTATGGCCATAAAATTCTTACCGGACGGCGCGATCAGTTTCACACCAATCGCTTGTATCACGGCCTTTCCGGGTTTCCCAAACGAAGCGAAAGTCCGTTCGACACCTTCGGCACCGGTCACTCATCGACCTCCATTTCCGCGGCATTGGGCATGGCAGCGGCTTCCAGATACCTTAAGATCGACGACAAACAACACATCGCTATAATCGGAGACGGTGCGCTTACGGGCGGTATGGCCTTCGAGGGCCTGAACCACGCAGGCGTTTCGGACACGAATCTCCTCATCATTCTCAACGACAATTGCATGGCCATCGACCCCAACGTAGGGGCACTGAAGGACTATCTCACCGATATCACGACAAGCCGGGCCTACAATAAGCTGAAGGACGAGGCGTGGAATGTGCTGGGAAAACTGTCGTCTTTTGGAAAGAGCGCCCAGGAAATCGTTTCCAAGGTAGAGACCGGAATCAAGGCCGCATTGCTGAGCCAGAGTAACCTGTTCGAGTCACTCAATCTACGCTACTTCGGCCCGGTCGACGGCCACGATGTGAATCACCTGGTGACCGTGCTGAACGACCTTAAGAACATCAAAGGCCCAAAGATCCTGCATTGTGTTACCGTGAAGGGCAAGGGTTATGGACCGTCGGAGAAGGGCAATGCCACGACCTGGCACGCGCCAGGCACTTTCGACAAGATAACCGGCGAGATTCATACGAAGACCTACGAGACGCCGCAAGCCCCAAGATACCAGGACGTGTTTGGCCACACGCTGGTGGAATTAGCCCGCGCCAACGACAAAATCATCGGCATCACGCCAGCGATGCCTTCGGGCTCGTCGATGAACATAATGATGAAGGAAATGCCCGAACGCGCCATTGACGTAGGCATAGCCGAGCAGCACGCGGTGACCTTCTCGGCCGGTCTGGCCACGCAGGGGATTGTGCCTTTCTGCAACATTTATAGCACGTTTATGCAGCGCGCTTATGATCAGATCATTCACGACGTCTGCATTCAAAATATTCCCGTGAACTTCTGCCTCGACCGGGCAGGATTTGCCGGCGCAGATGGCCCTACGCACCACGGTGCCTACGACCTCGCCTTTTTCCGCTGTTTACCCAACATGATCGTTTCGGCACCCATGAATGAGGCGGAACTGCGAAACCTGATGTATACGGCGCAACTTCCCCGCAGCGGGAAGGCGTTTTCTATTCGTTATCCACGTGGCCAGGGGGTAATGCCCAAATGGCGGACCCCTATGGAAGAAATTACCATAGGAACCGGCCGCCGGTTGCGCACAGGCAGCGAGCTGGCAATTCTAACGATTGGTCATATTGGCAACCTGGCAGAAACAGCTTGTGAGCGATTGTCGCGCAAGGGTATCGAGGTGGGCCATTACGACATGCGTTTCGTGAAACCACTCGATGAAGAACTGCTTCACGAAGTGTTCTCGATCTATTCGCGTATCATAACCGTAGAGGACGGCTGCATCCAGGGCGGATTTGGCAGTGCTGTACTTGAGTTCATGGCCGACCATCAATATCACGCCGACGTGCGACGCCTGGGCATTCCTGACGCCGTAGTGGAGCACGGAGAACAAAGTGAGCTTCAGCGCGAGGCCGGGTTTGATGCCGATGGTATAGAACGTGCCGTCGTTACCATGCTGAATTCCGCAACGCGCGTGCGATGAAGATTTTTTCGAAGATTAGGGGCAAGGGCAGGCCGCTGATATTCCTGCACGGATTTCCGATGCATCAGGGCATCTGGGACGCATTTTCCGACCACTTTATCGCTTCTCATACAACAGTAACCCTCGACTTACCGGGCTTTGGGAAAAGTGACCCCCTTCCAGGGACCTTCACCCTCGACGATGTGGCGTCTGAAGTGCTTTCCTTCATTGAAATTCACAAGCTTCACAACCCTGTGGTTATTGGACATTCGCTGGGTGGCTATGTGGCGCTGTCCATGATTGCGATGCGACCCGATCTGATAGGCGGGTTGGTGCTTTTCCATTCGACGGCCCTGGCCGATTCTGCCGAACGCAAGGAGTCGCGTAACAAAGTGATCGACTTTGTGAACAAGAACGGGGCGAAGGAGTTTACTACGAATTTCATCGCGCCGCTGTTTGCCAATCCCCAGCATGCCGACATCGAAAGGATTAAGCAAATAGCCGCAACAACTGTTAAGGGCACCGTTGTGGCCTACACACAGGCCATGAGAGAACGTCCTGACAGAGTCAAAACGATCAGAACATACGAAAAACCTACACTGTTCCTGGCCGGAGCCAAGGATCCGGGCATACCCCTGGCTTCGATCTATCAGCAGGCGGAGGACTGCAAAACATGCGAAATTTACGTCATGGATAATGTCGCTCACATGGGGATGGTTGAGAGCCCGGCATCGGCCGCCGGAAGAATTAAGGATTTTTTAAACAAAATCTGACTTGCCTTGTTACCTACCGGGGCTTGTCGGGTATCACAACTAAACTTTTTGTTTAATAACTTTAGGACATTTAACTGACAGTCCGCGCCAAGAACTGGCTGAAAACTAGCATAGGAGGCGTATTTTTGCTATATTCACAATCCTTATAACCAATCCGGAACCATGGAAGAATTTGTTACCGAAAATTATGACGCATGGAATTTGATGGCGAAGAACGTCGCTTATGTTGCCTGGGCAATTGCGATTTTGATCGTTCTCTACCACGTCATCCGCTTGGCCACCATGAACGACGCAAAACTCAAGTACGACTACATTAACCGTAGCGAAATCAAAACCTTGTGGATTGCTGCGATCATCCTTATTGTGGGCTTCTGCTTCTATGCCAACTCGAACATCCAGAAGCTCAGTACGCTGTGGATATTCGTACTCGGTTTCACCACGTTCGCGATGGGGATGATTGTGGCCCTTATCATTCAGAACATGTTGAAGTTCTATTATCCCTTCTTCATCGAGAAGCGCCTCAAGGCACTGCGCTACAAGCCACGGATTTCTCCGAAGACCGGCAAGGCCATGAAACTCCTGGGCGAACAGGAAGAAGATGCTTACCTCGACGAAGGTATGCAGGCTGAAGAAAACGTGTTCTCAGTGGACTACGATGTTTGGAAGGATGAAGAAACAGGCTATGTAAAAATCGAAAGATATTCCGGTCACCTCCATGCGCTGCAGTGCCCTGAGTGCAATTATCAGACGTTTAAGGTGGTTCGCGAAGAGATTCTCAAGACCCCTTCCGTTGCTGAAGAAGGCCAGCTGTTGAAGCACTTCCAGTGCGGCTACTGCGGCTACAAGGCGAAAAAGACAGTCGTGCTGAAGATCTCGCAAAAGTTTGAGGAGACGTCGGCGGCGACGGCGTAAGAATTTGTAATTGACAATTAAGGAGGGGCTATCGCCCCTTTTTTTATGGCTTTATGGTAGCGTTCAATTGAAGCAAGCCATTCAAGGCCCGAAGGGCCTTCCCAAATTGTCAATTGTAAATTATTTCAGCCTTTCCACCCGCGTGGCGAATACCTTCGTGTCGCCGCGCCAGAAAAAGATTGTATAGCGCTTCACGAAGTAGAGGTTTACACGTTCGCCGGTAAGGGCAACTTCCTGCAACTCTTTGATAAGCTGTTGGTCGCCCTTTTCGATCGAAAAGTCAAATGACTCTGCTATGGGGCTGGCATCGCGAAGAGCGCCGAAGGTTTCCAGGTTGATCTTGCCTTCGTACGTCTTGAACATCATTCCCTTTTCACTGACACGAAGTATCTTTCCGGCCATAACGCCATCCTCGTAGGTGCCCCAATAAAGAAATCCGAAGGTTACAGCAATCCCCAGCACCAGGATGATGATGAATATCCGTAACACTTTCTTACTGGTGCGTTTTACTCGTTGCCCGAAGGTCTGCGTTTCCATAAGTTAGTTTATTGTTATGCGATGTAAGGTGCTGTTCGTGGAGGTACTATTATACGCTTTTGAATCTTTGGATAGGTCCAAAATGCGCTATCGAAGTTAACAAGGATTTGGTACTTTATCACGCATCGATCGATCCGAATTAATCGGTTAACCGTGAATTACCTGTGTCATATCCCACCTGTCATAGTTCAATGAGCGTATAGTGCTCATGGCGCGCATATCAGTCTGCCGGGTCGAAAATGCCCGGTCAAAGAGCATGGTGCCATAGCGCCAGCCCCATAATTGTCAATTCTACCTCAGCTTTCCTGCTCAAAGTACATCTTGTAATAATTCTTCCCCTTTGCCTCATCGAAGCCTTTCTCAATAAGGTCGCGATTGCCGTGGACATAAATGTGAAAGTTCTTGTCCAGCTTGATCACGCTTTTGAACACGCGGGCCTGTCGCTTAACGGCTTGTGCCGAGATCTCGAAGTTATCGACGACGGCTTGCTCCTCGTTGAAATTTTGTCCGTACTTCCTAAACGATTCAATGACCGCCTCATCGCCAAGCACAGTGGATTCAAACTCCTGCTGATTGAACGTGTCTCGTGATTTGAGAAAATCCATGGAGCGATTCAACATGTCGGCCTGGTCTGCCTTCGAAACGCTAAAGTCTTCCTGCATCTGCTCGTCAACAAATTGTCGCGTCATATTCATGAAGTTCTTCGTTTGATGAAAGGCATCCTGCATAGGCACCAGGCGGAGGAAGTCCTCTTTCCAAAAGCGTGCGTCTGAGCGGTTGGCGGTATCGACCAGCAAAACGACGGGTGTGGGCTCGTCTTCGACACGCAGGATCA
>DATHKA010000257.1:0-10491 GCA_035489615.1 Chryseolinea sp. | reverse complement strand
ACCAACGCGCCGGCATCACCAGCGTGCCCCAAACCATCAACACCGGCCTGCTTCGCATCACTCGCGACAACGTGGATGAATTTCTAAAACCGTATCGCCTCCGTGCCTTACTTTGAATGCAAGAAAAAGGGGCCGACAGGCCCCTCTAAAATTGTCAAATATCAATTGCTAATTATTCCTACGCCATCTTCAGCATCTTCAACTGCTCTTTAAGCTGTTTCAAATGATCCGTGGCATCTTTGATCTTGTCGTTGAACTCATCTTTGACCTTGTCAGCATTCTTCGATCTCCCGAAGAACTCCAGGTTATTTCGCCACAAGGCAATATCGTTCTCCACCTTCGTTATCTTCTTCCGGATGAGCTGTTCCTTCTGGTAAATCTTGCGATCCGCCATAGGATCGTTGCGCAGATCCGAGAGTTGACTCTCCAGCGCCAGCTTGCCTTTCTCATCGTCAGACAGGCCCGGCAATGAGCTAATAAACCGTTCTACGGCTTCGTGATAGCGGTGGCGGATAGCATTGATGTCCTTGCGCGGAACAAATCCAATGGACGAATACCTGTCCTGCAACTCGTGCAAGATCTCCTGCGAGCCAGTACGACCCGCCGTATGGCTTTCAAGAGTGGTACAAATGTCTTCCTTTTCTTTCAGGTTAACCGACTGTTCGTTTTCAACCTTGTCGTGCTGTGAGCGACGCTGTTCGAAGAAATGATCACAGGCATCTTTGAATTCCTTGAAAACTTTTTCCCGGAACTTCTCAGGCACGGGACCGACATCTTTCCACTGTTGCTGCAGGTTCTTCAGGTCGTTGGAAGTATTCTCCCAGTCGCTGCTTTCCTTGAGTTCCAGCGCCTTCTTCACCAAATCATTCTTAAGCTGCAGGTTATGCTCGCGCTCTTCGTCCAGCTTCTTGAAGAAGGTATTCTTGTTGTTGAAAAACGTTTTGAACGCAGACCAGAATTTCTTGTTGACATCCTTGGCCTTTGCGCGAGGCAAACCACCGATTACTTCCCAACGCTTCTGGAGGTCTAGAATATCCTTAGTCTTCTGATTCCATTCCTTGATCCGGTCGGAGTTGAAATTTACAAACTCCTGCACTTCTTCGCTCAGTTTAGCTTTCCCGCCGAAGTTCTCCTGCAATTCTTGCTGAAGCGTTTGCAAATAGCCGTCCCGTTTGGCGTATATCGCATCCGATGCGGTCTTAAACCGCTGCCATACACCCTCCTTCTCGTCTTTTGGAACAGGGCCCAGGTGCTTGAACTCATGGTGTAACTCGTTGAGTTCTGCAATGGCATCCTTGATGACGGCCACATCGATCAACTTCTCTACACGCGCACACAATTCCACTTTGGCCTCGAGGTTCCGTCGACGATCAAGTTCCTTCAGTTCAAAATAGATGCTCTGATTATCGTAAAACCGATCGGTGAGCGCGTGATAGTTGGCCCACAAGGTCTTGGCATGTGCGGAAGGTACAGATCCTATGGCCTTCCATTCTTTTTGAAGTTCCTTGAACTTATCGAATTGATTGGTAGCATCCGGCGAGTCGAATAGCACGCGAAGCCGTTCCAGTAAATCATGTTTCTTCTTCAGGTTGTCAACCTTCGCCTCTTCCTGCTGGCGGAAATGTTGGTTGCGTCGGTCGCGAACGAGTTTGAAGTTCGCATCGAAAACCACATCCGCCTCGTCGCCCTTAAATTCAAAGTCTTCTGCCGTTCCACCGTTGGCGATAAAACGTTGCAGGGCTTCCGCGCGCTCTTTGTCGCGCATATCGTCAAAGATCGGCTTGATCTCGCGCAATACGAGATCCACTTTCCGAAAGTCTGTCTCCTTTGAAAGTTCCTTGATGAGTTCAGAAAGTTGTTGCTTCGAAAACTGCGAGTAGTCGACATGGTGTTCCGCTTCATGATGATCATCCGGTGTTTCATCCCGAAGTTCATCGTGGTCGGACAAGTCAACTTCAGAGTGTAACATTCTTCCGTTGGACATTCCCTCCCCGCCCATCTCGCGTTCCTGCCCTTCCTTTTTTTCTCGTTCCATTTCCATGGTCATGTCCATTGCTACGCGGCGTATAGCGTAAATTTACACAAATTGGTTCAATTAAGCCGGGGGTCTACCGGATAGTTAGCGTACACCGAAAACCTGCCCCCCATGCTGTCTAACGCCTTTTTCCACATTAGCGTTGGGTCCGTATCAAATAATAGTTCGTCCGTCACATAGTCACAAACGATCCATGAATCCTCCTTAAGCTCTGCTTCAAGTTGGCCCGTCGACCACCCGCTGTAGCCAAGGTAAAACCGTACATCTGAGGATTTTACGGAAGCGGTGTCAATGTTTGCCACGAGGCCTTCGAAGTCACCACCCCAGAAAATTTCATCCCGGATCTTCACCGCCTTGTCGAGGCTGGTATTCCGATGGAGAAAGTGTAACGTATCCTGTTGCACAGGGCCGCCCACAAACACGCGTTCATCGATGCTACCAATAACGTCCATCACCTCACCAATTTTCAATAGCGACGGCTTATTAACAACAAACCCGAATGATCCTTCTTCATTGTGTTCGCATAACAGTACAACGGTTCGCTCGAAATTCGGATCCGCGAGAAACGGTTCCGATATCAATAACCTTCCTCGCTCGGGCTGAAGTTTGTTCCTGTATTTAAAGAACTCCATTTCGTCGTACACTTAATTAATTGCGAACTATAACGCCCATGTTTTCGTACTTGAATAAAATACTTCGTTTGCTTGAAAGCAAGTTTTATTTCTGTGACAGACAATTGAATAAATTGCAACCGTATGCACAAACTGGAAGCCATTAGGAAAGAATACTCGAAGGCATCGTTGGACGTTACAAGTGTTTCTGCCGATCCCATCGAACAATTTAATAAATGGCTCGACGAGGCATTGAAAGCGGACGTCCCCGAACCGAACGCCATGAGTCTGGCAACCGTGGGCATTGATCATCGCCCTTCCTGCCGGATCGTTTTGCTCAAAGGTGTTGAGCACAATCAATTCGTTTTCTATACCAATTATCAAAGTCACAAAGGCAAAGAACTCGTGGCCAATCCATTTTGTGCGCTAACGTTCTTCTGGCCGGAACTGGAACGCCAGGTCCGCATAGAAGGCATTGTTACAAGGGTGGAGGATTTCCGATCTGAGGCGTATTTTCAAAGCCGGCCCGTGGCCTCTCAGATTGGTGCGTGGTCGTCACCCCAAAGTTCAGTAATTGACAATCGAAAAATATTGGATGAGCGCGCCGGGCAGATAGGCAAGCGTTTCGCAGGGGTAACCAAGCTTCCCAAGCCGAAGCAATGGGGCGGTTATCAGGTGGCCCCGTTCATGATCGAGTTCTGGCAAGGCCGTCCTAGCCGATTACACGATCGCGTGGAGTTCATGCACGTAGACGGGTTGTGGAAGTGCCACCGGCTCGCGCCCTGATATTATTGGTTGATTGGTTGATCTGTTGATTGGTTGATTTGAATGCAGCCGCGAAAGCGGACTGACAGACGACACGCCAAAGGCGTGCATTCAAATCAACCAATCAACAGATCAACCAATAATTAAATAAGATCAAAGAGGGAGTTGATCCCAGGATAGCGGCGAACGGTGAAGCCCTCGCCGTAAGAAGTGCCAATGGCATGGCCGAATTCAATCGCGCGCGCCTCCAGCATACGAAGGAAAGAAGGATTCGAAATGTAGGTCGCCGGCTCCTGGCTGCTGGGGTCATAAAACTGTGACTTGAAGGCACGTACAGCTTGCATCTTCAATTCAAAGTGTTCCGATATATCGATGATAAAATCCGGTTCTATGAAAAGACTTTGGATGCAGTGGTATACAGCCGACGGCCGCCACGGTGCCTGCTTCTTACCTTCGTCGTCGAACGTCTCCACCTTTGCCAGGCCCGACAAAAAGCATCCGTCATAACCGAGGGCTGCCCCCTTGCCATGATCAATGTGGCGATCGTACACGGCGTTGGCGAGCACGATTTCCGGTTGGTACTTGCGTACGGCACGCACCACTTTCAATTGGTGTTCGGGGTCGTTTACGAAGAAGCCGTCCTTGAGCCGGAGATTGTCACGTACGCTTATTTTCAGAATACGGGCCGCCGCCGCCGCTTCCTCAGCCCTTAGCTCCGGGGTCCCCCGGGTCCCTAATTCACCTCGTGTGAAGTCCACGATACCGACACTGTGACCAAGCGCTACGTGCTTGGCAATAGTGCCACCACAACTAATCTCCGCGTCATCAGGGTGCGCGGCCAGTACAAGTACATCGAGTTTCACAATGCTATTTAATTTCAGGGGAACCGGCACGTCATGGCAAAAGTAATCGCAATGAATTACCTAAAAACAGAAATATAGTCTGCATAGCCAAATTTACCTTCCAGGGTTTGGTACTATTCTTTCCTCGTAATCGCCGACTACTTTTGCGATGGCGTACTAATGGACAGCTTCCACTTCTTTTGCCGCCAGGAAGCGCTCCGCATCCAGAGCACCCATACATCCGGTGCCTGCGGCTGTAATAGCCTGCCTGTAGACGTTGTCGGCCGCGTCGCCCACGGCGAACACGCCTTCGATATTGGTACGCGTAGAGCCCGGTATAATCTGAATGTAGCCCGTTTCGTCCATGCCGAGATATTCCTTGAAGATGTCCGTATTGGGTTTGTGCCCGATGGCCAGGAAAAAGCCCTGTATGGATACCTCTCTCTTTTCGCCGGTTCGCGAGTCGCGCAGGCGCGCGCCGGTGACGCCTGAATCATCCCCGAGTATTTCGTCGGTCTCGGTATTCCAGTGTATCTGGATATTGGGTGTCTTCATGACGCGTTGTTGCATGATCTTGGAGGCACGCATCTCATCGCGGCGAACGATCAGGTGAACTTTCGTGACCAGGTTCGCCAGGTAGGTGGCCTCTTCGGCGGCCGAGTCGCCCGCTCCTACCACTGCGACCTCTTTCTGACGGTAGAAGTAGCCATCGCATACGGCGCAGGCGGAGACCCCACGGTTGGCAAATGTTTCTTCAGAGGGAATGCCCAGGTACTTTGCCGTTGCGCCTGTCGCAATAATCACCGCGTGCGCGATGACCTGTTTCGTTTCATCCACCACCACTTTAAGCGGGTAGCCTGAGAAATCAACCGAGGTCACGAGGCCGTAGTGTACTTTGGTGCCAAAACGCTCTGCTTGTTTCTGAAGATCAATCATCATCTGGGGGCCATTAACACCTTCTGGATAACCGGGGAAGTTCTCCACGTCGTTGGTAATGGTTAGCTGGCCTCCGGGTTGGCCTCCGGTGTAAAGAACAGGATTCAAACCGGCACGCGCGGCGTATATGGCAGCCGTGTAGCCGGCAGGTCCGGAACCGATGATCAATACTTTTACTTCTTCAGTAGTCATGTGACGATGTTTACCTAGCTAACAAAATAAAGGGCCTCTTCATTCGAGACCCTTCAAAATATCTGGAAATATGAAAACTTAACCCAGGTAAGGTTTTAGCGCCTTGCTTCTGGAGGTGTGTCTGAGTCTTCGAATGGCTTTCTCCTTGATCTGGCGAACGCGCTCGCGCGTAAGGTTGAACTTCTCGCCAATCTCCTCGAGGGTCATGGAATGTTCGCCATTGAGTCCGAAGTAAAGCGTGATCACATCGGCCTCGCGTTGCGTCAACGTGGACAACGCGCGCTGCACTTCACGGCGCAATGAGTCGTTCATCAAACCCGAGTCAGGGGTCTCTTCACTGTCGTTCTCCAATACATCGAGCAAGCTGTTCTCTTCACCCTGTACGAAGGGAGCATCCATCGAAACGTGACGACCGGAGATCTTCATGGTGTCCACTACCTCGGCCGTTGTAACATCCAGCACCTCGGCAAGTTCTTCCGGTGAAGGTTCACGTTCGTACTTTTGTTCCAGCTCAGAGAAAGTCTTTGATATCTTGTTTAATGAACCCACGCGGTTGAGCGGCAAACGAACGATACGAGACTGTTCAGCCAATGCCTGCAGAATCGACTGACGGATCCACCACACTGCATAAGAGATAAATTTGAAACCGCGGGTCTCATCGAAACGTTGAGCCGCCTTGATCAAACCGAGATTGCCCTCGTTGATAAGATCGCCTAAGGACAATCCTTGATTCTGATACTGCTTCGCCACCGACACAACAAATCGCAAGTTCGCCTTCGTGAGCTTCTCAAGCGCAATCTGATCCCCCTCCTTGATGCGCTTTGCCAACTCTACTTCTTCGTCAGGCGTAAGGAGGTCAACCTTACCGATCTCCTGGAGGTACTTATCCAGGGACTGGCTTTCGCGGTTGGTTATCTGTTTACTGATCTTGAGCTGTCTCATCCTTGGATTTTAGTCTCTGTGTTCGATAACAATATAATGTCAAAATATAGTTCCTGTCAATTTATCCTTACGTTTATTAGGCGTGCGTTGTTTCGGGACGCGGCGGCCGGGGAAGCAATACTTTTCTGGAGAGACGGAATTTGCCGGTCTTTTTGTCGACTTCGATGAGCTTTACTTTGATCTCCTCGCCTACCTCGAGTACGCCTTCCATATTTTCGAGGCGTTCCCATTTGATCTCGGAGATGTGGAGCAGACCATCCTTGCCCGGCATGAACTCTACAAACGCGCCAAAAGGCATGATTGACTTCACCTTGCCGTCGTACACTTCGCCCACTTCGGGAATCGCCACGATACCCTTGATGCGCCTCAGGGCGGCCTCCATCACCGTCTTGCTCGCCGCGAACACGCGAACGATGCCTTTGTTGTTCACTTCTTCGATAGAAACGGTTGCACCGGTTGTGTTCTGGATATCCTGGACCACCTTTCCGCCGGGGCCGATGATTGCGCCGATCATCTCTTTCTCGATGATGACGGTTTCTGCCCTGGGGGTCTGAGGCTTGAGGTCCGGACGAGGCGCCGTGATGGTCTTCTTCATCTCGTTCAGAATGTGAAGTCTGCCTTCCTTCGCTTGCAGCAAAGCCTCGCGAAGAACCTCGTACGTGAGTCCGTCAACCTTCAAATCCATCTGGCACGCGGTAATGCCCTGCTCGGTTCCTGTTACTTTGAAGTCCATATCACCCAGGTGATCTTCATCGCCAAGGATATCAGACAGGATCGCATATTTGCCCGTCTTGCTGTCGGAGATCATTCCCATGGCGATACCTGCCACAGCAGCTTTCACCGGAACGCCGGCATCCATCAATGCGAGGGAGCCCGCGCAGACAGTCGCCATTGAAGACGAGCCGTTGGATTCAAGAATATCGGAAACGATACGAATGGTATAAGGGTTCTTGTCGTCTGGCGGAAGCACCTGCCTGAGCGCGCGGAGGGCCAGGTTCCCGTGACCCACCTCACGACGACCGGGGCCGCGGTTCGGTTTCACTTCACCGGTTGAGAACGCGGGGAAGTTGTAGTGAAGGATGAACTTGGAGTATCCTTCGATCATGGCTCCATCGATCATCTGCTCGTCGAGCTTCGTTCCCAAGGTTACGGTCGTAAGCGATTGCGTTTCGCCACGGGTAAACAGCGCTGATCCGTGGGGCGAAGGGAGGTAGTCGACTTCACTCCATATATCCCTTACTTGAGTGGTTTTACGGCCATCCAGTCGAAGTCCTTCATTAAGTGAAAGATCGCGGGCCGCCTGCTTGTGTATTTGCTTAAAGTAGCGCTTTACAATTTCCTTGTTGACAGTGGTGTCCTCGGGCAGCCCCGCCATATACTCGTCCAGGATGGAAGAGAACGCTTCAGAGCGAATTTTCTTGTTGGTGTGGAGTGCGCGGGCAGCCTGATAGGCACGCTCGTACATAAGCTTCCAGAGCTCCTCGCGGAGGTTCTCGTCGTTTTCTTCGTGGCTGTAGGTGCGTTTCACCGTCTTGCCTGCTTCCTGTGAAAGCTCAATCTGCAGCTGACACTGAATCTTGATGGCTTCGTGAGCACGCTTCAGGGCCTCGATCATATCGTCCTCTGAAACTTCCTTCATTTCACCCTCAACCATGAGGATGTTCTCCAGTGAGGCAGCAACAATCAGGTCGATGTCGGCACGTCCCTTCTGTTCCATAGTCGGGTTGATGACGAACTGGCCATCGACACGTGCTACGCGGACTTCCGAGATCGGACCACCGAAAGGGATATCGGATACCGCAAGGGCAGATGAAGCTGCAAAGGCAGCCAAAGCATCGGGAAGAGCAGCCGGGTCGCCTGAAATCAAATAAAGCATTACTTGAGTTTCGGCATGATAATCATCTGGGAATAAGGGGCGTATAGCTCGGTCAACAAGGCGACTAATCAACACTTCATAGTCCGAAAGCTTGCTTTCACGCTTCATGAAACCGCCTGGTACCTTACCGGTGGAGGCGAATTTTTCCTGGTAGTCAACGGAAAGTGGAAGGAAGTCAGCGCCTTCCTTATGCTGGGTGGCTCCGACAACTGTGGCGAGGATCATGGTATCTGCCATGCGCAATACAACTGAACCATCGGCCTGGCGGGCCAGCTTTCCGGTTTCTATGGTAATCTCCCGACCATCCGGGAGTTGGCAAGTTTTAGTTATTACTGTAGGTTTCATAAAGAGATGTGGTTAGCGTCCGGCTGGCGGACCCAAATGTTAAAAAATGCAAAAAGGGAACCTTGGAAAGGGTCCCCTCTATAGAGTTAAATTCAATTATTTTCTGAGATCGAGGTCGGCCAATACGGCCCTGTACCGTTCGATATCTGTGTTTTGCAGGTAGTTGAGGAGCCTCTTGCGCTTCCCGACAAGGTTCAACAGGCCTGTCTGGGTGGAGAAATCCTTCTTGTTTTCCTTGAGATGCGCCGTAAGGTGATTGATGCGGTGCGTGAAGAGGGCAATTTGTGATTCTGCGGACCCGGTTTCCTCTTTCTTTTTTCCAAAGCCATGCTTTGCAAAAAGGCCCTTTTTAATTTCTGATGTCAGATACATTTCGAATAAATGTTATTTCCTTTATTTCAGCGGGCAAAGGTAAGGGAATCGTGCAGGAAATCAAAAAAAACTTAAAGTTTCACACGCTACACCGTACTGGCCGCCACGGGCTTAGCCTTCGGGAAAAAGCGCCGCCTGATTTTGTCCAGCAACACAGAGTAGAAGTCGGCCTCGAACAGGCGCGCATCCCGGCGGGCTTGCCTTAGGAAAAGCAGCCCGATCGTGAACAGCACCGCGTCAGACAGCCATACCCCGGCAATCACCGAAACCGTGTGTTGCTTCGCTAGTTTTTCGCCTTGCATGCTGATCACATAGTAGACGATGAAAAAGAGGATAGACACTAGAAAGGGTACGCCAAGTCCCCCTTTCTTGATAATCGCACCCAGCGGTGCGCCGATGAGAAACATGGCGATACAGGCAAAAGAGCTCGCCAGAATCTTGTGCCACTGGATATCGAAGATCACCAGTTCTGTCTTAAAGTTGCTGATGCCGTCGTTCGCGTTGGTGAGTTGGCTTTTCAAGGTTCGCGCCTTGTTGGCGGCACCTTGAATCATATCGCGCGTGAGCGGCATGTGGTAAACACTGTCCACCTTCGCCCGCTGCCGTGCGTCAAGCACCAGCGGTTTTTTCCTGTTGACCTTGGGGCGGCCGGGCCGGCCACTGGCCTTCGGGGTTTGCTTGGCAGGCTTCGGTGCGACGCTGGTGGCGCGGGCAGAGTCCGACAGTCGCCGGGTAATTTTTTGTTCTTCTGCAAGAGATTTGCTGCGCGTCGTGTCGAATTTCTTAACGGCCGCGCTATCCGTTTTCACCGCGTTCGCCCCAAGCCTTCCGTGATGCGCATAGGGCAAACTCGCCATTGAGTCGCGGTAAATCTTATGCCGGTAAACCTTCTCCGGCAGGATCAACGAATCGCCACGCGTAAAGAAGTTGAAATAGTCAGGCCGGCCAAGAAAGTGGTTGAGCTGCAGGTTCAGAACCTCGCGATTCAGAGAATCCATATCGGATTGAAGTTCCCCGAGATTGCGCATAATTCGGTTTCCCTGAAACCATTTCTTGTCGGTGACTTGTAATTGAAATGATGCCAGGTCGAATACAAACTGAGACTTGCCGAACTGGCTTCGGGTCAATGACGCTTTCGCATCATTGGTCTTGGCGCTTACGCCGCGTTGGTTGGGCGCACCCTCCGTGTAGTTGTACCCATTGTAAAGTTCGAATTTCAGATAGCGATCGTTCAATATCGTGTACATCCTTCCGGAATCTGCGACGATCACCTCCTTGTTTCCGTTGTTCTTGCGGTGGTCGTAAACAATCACACCTTTCAAAGCCTGCTCATCCTTCGGAAATTTCTTATTCACCTTGATGCTCATGTTATCAATGCCGCGATAGAACTCTCCTTCCCGCAGCTCCAGCGCTGGTTTCTTCTGCTTAATGTCATAGAGCAGGCTATAAGCCTCAAGCGCTGCCCTGGGAACCATGTTATTGTTCGCGTGGAAAGCAGCCATTGTAAGAAGCAGAATGAAAAAGAAGATCGGCCGGAGCACACGCACCAACGAGACGCCGGCACTCTTGATGGCG
>DATHKA010000256.1:0-2150 GCA_035489615.1 Chryseolinea sp. | reverse complement strand
CCCGCCTGGGATTTGATGACTATGCTGCGGGAGCTACCGAACGGTTGACCGAATTGCAGAACAGGCTGCGATAAAACAGAACCTCTGTTGCGTTGACAGGCCGTAAAAGCAAATGGGCTGCGAACTCAATCACAACCCATTTGCACCCAATATCCTCTTATCCTATCCGGCCATGTCCGCCGGCTGTAAGACTAAAATTCGTAGCGAAGCGTAATACCATACGTACGCGGATCACCTACCACGGCCGCATACTGACCAGTGCTGCCACCGGCCACCAAAAACTGCTCGTTGTAATTGTTGTTCAAAAGGTTTCGCGACCAAACCGATACAGACAGTCCGTCTATAGCCCGGAATCCTGCACGCGCATTCACGAGGTAGTAGCCACTGATATTAAGTTCCGTCGACGGCGTGGCACTGGATGAAAAGTCTGATCTGAAGAAAGTATCTCCGCCAAGAAACAGATAACCGGGAAGGCTAAAGAACTGCAGCGTCTTCGAATTTAACTCGGCGCCGATCGAACCAGCCCACTTGGAAATACCAGGAAGCTCACTACCCGATATGTCTTTGAAGGCCAGCTGCTGACCGTCCTGCGTCGCTCCCACTTCTTCCAGGGGCAGAGGCGCATTGGTGAATTTTTCATACTTGCCATCCGTGTAAGCGAATGAGCTGAACGCCTTGAAATGCTCGCTCACCCTCCAGCTTAAGTCCAGCTCTGTTCCTTTTACGCTCACCTGTTCAGCATTGGCAATGTAGCCGCGGTTTACACCCAGCTGCGGTGACTGAACGTTGGTTTGATAGTCATCGATATTCGTATAAAAGAACGTGATATTTGCCGTCAGACCCGCCGCGGGTGTCGATTTCACGCCTGCTTCATAATGCGTTACATACTCAGGTTTAATCGTCGCCAGGTCAAGCGCGACTTCCCCGTCAATTACGGGGAGACCAGCTACATTGACACCCACGGGTTTGAAGGCCGTTGAGAACGTTCCATAGGCACTGTACTTCTCGTTTGCCTTGTAGTTCAGCGTCAACTGATAAGTGAGGTTGGTCTCATCGGCACTGGTGGCAAAAGCCTGATCGGTGTAAACCAAAGCCTTGAGTGCGAGAAGCGCGGGATCTGTGGTTTGAAGTCCGCCATAGGTTTTACGATCATACTTGACATCCTTTTCATCATAGTTGAAACGAATGCCGGGCAGCACGTGAAACTTCTTGGTGACCGCCCAGTCTACATTGGCGAAAACGGCCGCGCTGAGAGATTCGATCGATGATTCTGTGCGGATACCGTAGCCGTCGAACAAGCCGGGAGTCTTCCAAAGGCTACTGGTCGTGCTTTGTGAAAAGCGCCACTGCGCATTGCCTGACTCTTCAGTTCCATGAGTCTCGATCTCCTGTCCCAGTACGAAGACGCCGATAACGCCACTCAATTTGTCGTTGAGCTCACCGGCATAACGTACCTCCTGCGACCAGTTCCTGTGTTCCGAAGGATTCTGCGACAACTTCAATGCCTGCAGACCTGTAAAGTCGCGATCGTTAGAAGGTCCCCAGTTCCAATAGCGCCACGCGGTAGTGGAAGTAAGCGTACCCGCTCCGATCTTGAAGTCGGCATTCAGCGAAACGCCACCTAATTCATTCAACGACCTCCAGGGAGTATCTTGATCAATCACGCGATCGTAGGAATTGTCGGTTGGCAATTGGTAGTTCAAATCCTTTATGATTGCGCCAAACTGGCGATACGCCGCGCGTTTTGTCACGGCAATGCCGGCAACCGCCTGCGCATAGCCGTTGGGTTTTTGCGAAGAGGCGTCACCAGACAACGTTATCGTAACGTTGTCGCTGGGGGTAAAAAGAAACTGCGCCCGGCCACCGAGGTTGTTTATATCGTTAACATACTCATCCTTGGCGATGTTGTGGATCGTCCCGTCGCGTTGCGTGCCTGAAAAGGAAAGCCTTGCAGCAAGCTTGTTCTTAACGAGCGGTCCCGTAATTGAGGCCCTCGCTTGTACATAGCCATAGTTCCCATAGCCCAGTTCGAAGGTAGCTCCGGGTGTAAAGCTCGCTTGCTTTGTTTTAATGTTAAACGCACCTGCTGTCGTATTCTTTCCAAAGAGCGTACCCTGAGGTCCGCGCAGAACTTCTATCTGTTCAACATC
>DATHKA010000255.1:0-2209 GCA_035489615.1 Chryseolinea sp. | reverse complement strand
TGACATCGATCCCGTCGCGCCGCGCCTGTTCAACCTGTTCGATCGTGCTTACGCTGCGTCCCCAGTTCGGTTTGTAGGTTACCTTAAAGTGCGAAATCTCAACCGGCATCTTATTCACCCGTCCGATATTTACGGCTTCTTCGATAGCGTCGGTTACGTGATCGCCCTCGTCGCGGATGTGCGACGCATACACACCGTTATGCTGTGCAGCGGCCTTGGCCAATCCAATTACTTCAGGCATTTTGGAGTACGTTCCGGGAACGTATATCAACCCCGTTGAGAGTCCTACCGCACCTTCTGTCATGGCCTTGGCCACCAGGTCTTCCATCTGTTTCTGCTCAGCAAGGGTGGGATCTCGTTGCACGTCGCCCATCACGGCGTGTCGAACGCTGTTGTGACCGATGAGGGTCGCCACATTGATACCCATCTTGACGCTGTCCAGGCGGGTAAAATATCGGGTAATATCCGTATTGGATCCGCCGCAGTTTCCGGTTACGACCGATGTAACGCCGTCGAAAAGAAAATTGGGCGCTGAAGGAACCAACAGATCATTCGTTTCTATATGCGTGTGCACATCGATAAATCCCGGAGCGACGATCAATCCGCTAACATCAATTTTTCGTGACGCAGTTGATTGGCTAAGGATTCCCACGGCGGCTACCTTCCCGTTCTTAATGCCCACGTCGCCGTAGAACCAGGAGTTGCCTGAACCGTCCACGATTTTCCCGCCTGTAAGAAGCAAATCGAAATCCTGGCTTTGAATGATGGTGGTAAGACAGCACGCAAACGCAGTCAAAAGATATTGGAGAAGTTGCATAACAACCGGGTTAGGTAAAACTTAATGTAAATATTTGAAACGTATTTCGTCAAATATTCCACGCAAGCGGCATAAAGAATTTGCAGCAAGCGTGTGCAGAAACGATGCGGGAACGCCGGAAGTGGCCTATCTTTGGCCGTTATGCCGTCGTCGAAACAACAGCTTCAGCGAACACTTGAACTGATCACCCTGGAGCGCCAGGCCGATCTGGAGTACTACCGGCAGAAGGTGCTCCTTCGGTCATTGCAGCAGCGCACGAAGGAAGGCACAACGTGGTATCCCGTGCGACTCAAACGCGACTACATCGGCACGGGCGAAAGATTGATGATCGAGGTTGATAGAACGTCGCAGCTCGACCAACCCCACGCTTTCCAGAGCGGAAAGTCCGTGAGCTTTTTCTCCAACGGTTCGGGTAAGCCTGAGCGCGACCATGTAAACGGTGTCATCAATTATGTGCGCGAGAACACGATGGTGATTACGTTGCATGGTGATGAATTGCCCGATTGGGTCGATAATAATTTGTTGGGTATCGATGTGATGTTCGATGAAATGTCGTACCGCGAAATGGAGTTTGCGTTGAAGGAAGTGATAAAGGCGGAAGACAGCCGGCTGGCGGAACTTCGGGAGATGTTATTAGCGGGCGCTCCGGTGAGAAGTAAGGTATTTGAAGGTAAGCTGCACGATATCGGTTTGAATGAGAGTCAGCATCGCGCCCTCCTACAGGTTATGACAGCAGTCGACATCGGCTTGATACATGGCCCACCAGGCACAGGCAAGACCACTACACTCGTGCAGGCTATCCAGGAAACCATTCGACAGGAACGTCAGGTGCTCGTGAGTGCGCCCAGCAATGCGGCAGTAGATCTGTTGGTCGATAAGTTATCGGAGCAGGGATTGGATGTAATTCGCATCGGACATCCAGCCCGTGTAACCGAACAATCGCTAAGCAAGACGTTGGACGCGCGCATTGCCGCGCACGATAGCTTTCAGGAACTGAAAGCGATGCGAAAGAAAATGGAACAACTGAGAAGCGCCGCGTTCAAATTCAAGCGCCAGTTCGGTCAGTACGAAAGGCAGGAGCGAAGGATGCTCTTGCAGGAATCGAAGGCGATGAAGGCTGATGCCGATGTGCTCGAGTTTTATATCGTGAATGACTTGTTGCAGAACGCCCAGGCGATATGCACCACGCTCGTGGGGTCATCTCACCCGGTGTTGCGCGGTCGTCGTTACAACACGGCCTTCATTGACGAGGCGGCACAGGCATTGGAGCCCGCCACGTGGATTCCGTTGCTCCGATGCAATCGCGTAATCCTGGCGGGAGATCATCAACAGTTGCCGCCAACGATCAAGTCGAACGAGGCGGCGAAGCAGGGACTCGCCAGGACGCTGTTC
>DATHKA010000254.1:0-19281 GCA_035489615.1 Chryseolinea sp. | reverse complement strand
TAGTTAGTTGATATTCATAAGTAGTGTTTCCTTAGGGCCCTCCGACTCGTCGGGGTGGCCCTTTGGTTTTGTTTGGCATTATTACAAAACAAGGCGCCGACGGCTGTATATTGTTTCGGGACAATTACAGGCCCGCGTAGTAAAAGAAAAGTCACGATGATTCGAATGAGAAACGGCGAGTTAGTGTTTCAATGGGTGCAGGCAGCAGGCATGTCTTTGACTGTGATGGCTCTTGTATTTTCTTGCAGTAAGTCTGAGCAGCAAACGCCGGCAAGCAGCGAATCGCCGGCGGCCGCCGTGCTGTTCGAAGAGGTTGCGCCTGCATCTTCGGGTATTGCATTCGAGAACACCGTGGTGCAGCGGGGTTCTGAAAATGTTCTGAACTACCCTTACTATTTTAATGGAGGAGGAGTGGCTGTAGGCGACATCAATAATGATGGTCTCCCGGACCTGTTCTTCACGGGCAACCAGGTTCCGAATAAACTTTATCTCAATAAGGGCAACTTCACATTTGAGGATATTACCGATAGGGCTGGCGTTGCTGCTCTACAGGGATGGCGTACGGGCGTAACGATGACAGACTTTAACCAGGATGGATTCCTGGATATTTATGTGTGCCGGTCTGCCGCCAATGATTCAACCCTTCGCAGCAATCAACTGCTGGTCAATAACGGAAACCTGACGTTTACCGAGCGCGCGGCTGAATTTGGAATCGACGACAGGTCGTATTCCACTCAGGCGGCTTTCTTTGACTACGACAAGGATAACGACCTCGACCTTTTTGTTCTCAATCACTCGCTTCCGCAGTATGCCGGCTTTAACAACATGCTGGTCAATAACAAGAAGCGAAAGGCAGCATCATTTCAAAGCAAACTGTTTCGCAATGACAAAGGCAGGTTCCGCGACGTTTCGGCACAGGCCGGTCTTACGAATAACGTGTTGAGCTTTGGACTTGGCATTGCCATAGCAGATGTAAATGGCGACGGTTGGCCCGATGTATACGTATCAAACGATTTTAACGAAGAGGACTACTACTACATTAACCAGGGCAATGGCACGTTCCGTGAATCGGTGCGCGAAGCCATGGGTCACGTGTCGCTGTTCTCGATGGGGTCGGATATTGCCGACATCAACAATGATGCGCTTCCCGATATTTTTACCGCCGACATGCTGCCGGAAACGAATCAACGCATCAAGCTTTCCTCCGGCGACGATAACTACGACAAATACAACATCCTGGTGCACGCGGGATTTCACGATCAATCCATGCGCAACATGCTGCAACTTAACAACGGTGATGGTACGTTTTCTGAAATCGGCCAGCTCGCCGGAGTTTCCAATACAGACTGGAGTTGGGCTACGCTGTTCGCAGACTTCGACAACGATGGATGGAAGGATCTCTATGTAAGCAATGGGTATGAGAAGGATTATACGAACATGCAGTTCCTCAAGTTTACAGTCGATGAGCAAATGAAGTCGCGCCAGACGGGAAGCCCCCTGGATTTGCAGCAGATCATCAACCAAATGCCCGCCATTCAGGTGGGGAACTTCATCTTTCGCAATCAAGGTGATCTCACTTTTCTCAAGTCGAATATTCCCTGGGGCTTGACGAGAACTTTTAAATCGAACGGGGCGGTTTATGCCGACCTTGACAATGACGGCGATCTTGATCTCGTGATCAACACGATCAACGGTCCGGCGGCTGTATACCGCAATACTACTTCTGCGGAACAGGGGCATTACGTGAGGGTGGATTTACAAAGACTTAACGCCGGGAAGATAGTGATAGGGACACGCGTGTTCTTGTATCAGGGAGGGAGCCCACAATACCTTGAGTTTTCGCCTGTACGCGGCTTTCAGTCGTCTATGTATGTGCCGCTGCACTTCGGATTGGGAAAGGCGCAAATTATTGACTCCGTTCGCGTAATCTGGCCGAACGATCAAAGTCAATTGCTAACTCAGCTTCCGGTAGACACTACGTTGTACCTTGACTTAGCGAAGGCCACTGCCCGAAACCCCCATACAGGCAGGATCAACGTAACTCCACCGGCTTTATACCGTAAGTCCGGTACCCTTAACTGGAAACCAGTATCGGCCGTCGTAAATGACTTCAAGCGTCAGCTGTTATTGCCTCGCATGTACTCTTATTCAGGCCCGCGGATGGCAACCGCCGACGTAAATGGAGATGGGCGTGAGGACATTTACCTGTGTGGTCCAAAGGGTCAGGCCGGAACGCTCATGTACCAGCAGGCGGATGGTAAATTCCTGCAACGGGAACAGCGTGCGTTTTCTGTCGACAAGGATTTTCAGGACGAAGATGCGGTGTTCTTTGACGCGGATCGCGACGGAGACCTGGACCTTTACGTGGTGAGTGGCGGCTACATGCACGAGGGAGCGCATGCCTTGTTGCAAGACCGATTATACTTCAACGACGGGCGGGGCAACTTCAATCGATCATCGGGATCGATACCGGTTGAGCTACTGGCCGGAGGTTGTGTGGTTCCGATTGATGTGAACGGCGACGGGGCTGAAGATCTTTTCGTAGGTACGCGTCTTACGCCAGGTAGCTATCCCGTGCCATCACCCTCAATGCTCCTGATGAATGATGGAAAGGGGTTGTTCAGGAAGGCGTCCCCCGACGAGGCGCCGTTTCTCAACTCCCTGGGTATGGTATGCGATGGCCTTGCCATTGACGTTAACAAGGACGGCGCAAAAGATCTTGTGATAGTAGGAGAGTGGAGTTCGCCGAAGGTGTTCATCCAGGCAAAAGGAAAGTTGCAGGATGCTACCTCAGGCTGGGTGCCAACCGGTCTCGAAGGTTGGTGGAACTGTCTGACGGCCGCCGACATTGACGGAGATGGCGATATGGATCTGGTGGCAGGCAATGCAGGGACAAATAATGCGTACCATGCATCGGCAGCAACACCCGTTACAATGGTGTACAAGGATTTTAACAATGACGGTCAAGTAGACCCGTTCCTGAACTACTATATCGGCCATGAGTCCTGGCCATACGCCAGTCGTGACGAGGCGCTTGGACAGGTGGGAACACTTCGCCAACGCTTTCCGGATTATACCGGGTATTCTACCGTTACGCTTCGGGAAATCTTTACGGCGCAACAGCTGGAGGATGCTAAAGAACTGAAGGCGTCGGAGCTGCGAACCCTGTACCTGGAAAATACCGGCAGCAAATTTGAGACCCGCACCTTACCCGTGGAGGCGCAATTTGCGCCGGTCTATGCAACGGCCGCGCTGGATGCAGATGGAGATGGTGACCTGGACTTGCTCCTCGCAGGCAATGAGTCAAACACGCGTGTGCGGATCGGGAAGTCTGATGCCAGTTACGGCGTGTTGTTGCTGAACGATGGCAAAGGCAGGTTCACATACCTTAGCCAGGGCAAGAGCGGGTTTCAGGTGCGAGGCGATGTGCGCGACATCTCGGTGCCCGCAGGAGCGAAGAAGCAACAGGTAATATTTTCTGCGATGGACAGGGGGGTGCAGAGCTATGTTGGGAATTAGTAATTAGTAATGAGTAATTAGTAATGGTGGAGGGGCTGTCGCCCCTTAAGATTAAAGAGATGCGCATTCTGCGACTCCCCAGTCTCATGAGGGGCTCGTCAATTGCTGACTACTAATTACAAGTGGCGGTGGAGCTGGCTGCTTTCGATGAGGTTGCCGCCAAGGCCCAGGATTTCGTCGGCGGCGCGTTGAAAGCCGGTTGCGTCTATGGGGCGGGTTGCGTCGGCGATGAGGAAGGTGGCAAAGTTTTCGCGTAAGGCATCCTTGGCAGTATACGCCACGCAGTAGTCGGCGGCGAGACCACAAACAAACACCTTGCGTACCTTTTGTTCGCGAAGGTAGCTGGCAAGGCCTGTTGATTTTCGAGCGCCGTTGTCGTAGAATCCGCTATAGCTGTCGATCTCTGGATTCATACCCTTTCGAAAGATAGCTTCCACCTTTTTCATTTCGAGGGCAGGATGAAATTCAGCGCCGCTTGAACCCTGCACACAGTGATCCGGCCATAACACTTGTTCGAGGCCATGCAGATCAATACGCTCAAAGGGTCTTTTCCCCGGATGATTTGACGCAAAGCTTTTGTGTCCCTGCGGGTGCCAATCCTGCGTGGCCACCACCAATCCGAATGCCTCCTGCAACGAATTGACCAGGGGAACAATCGCATCACCATCCGGCACGGCCAACCTGCCTCCAGGCACAAAATCATTCTGAATATCCACGAGAATAAGGGCATTCATATTTTATTGATTTTCCGAACGCAACTTTGTCGGACAACAATACCCGACGAAGCCGGCCCGATCAATTACTAATTACTAATTATTCATTACTAATTCTTGTACATTTTCCTCAACCTATTCCTCTCCGTCCTCACTTCCTCCCCAATCCCCACTTTGTAAATATGCGGATTGTAAAAACGCTTGTATTCCTGCGGCAATCGCCTCAATCGTTCCTGACTGTAGCGCGAAATGTCTTTCAGCGACAAACCAGTGTCGAGGGTTTGTCCATCTCGCATTACCTGATGCAGCAGCGGTTCGTGCGAGTAGGCGGATAGGTCTAACGACTTGTCGGGTTCGTACGGGTGATGCATCATCGATGGGGCGGCCCCACCCTCGAACGCAACGGCGTCGGCACCCAGGAACACATCTCCTTCGCCGAAGTAGCGAAACACCTGCTTCGCACCCGGCAACGTCGTCTTCCGGATGTTCTCCGACAATTTGATCCGGGGTTTTCCATCGAGCACCGATAGTTTGTACACACCATCGAGGGCTGCGTCTGGCGGCCCCGTTACCAGGCTGGTACCAACGCCGAAGACGTCAATGGGTGCTTGCTGGTCGATGAGGCTCTTGATCACAAATTCGTCGAGCTGATTCGATGCCGTGATCTTTACATAGTCCAGTCCCGCGTCGTTCAACATTTTGCGCGACTGTGTGGACAGGTAGGCGAGGTCGCCGCTGTCGAGACGGATGCCCTGCAGCCGATGACCGCGCTGCGCCATTTCCTTCGCCACGGTGACCGCGTTGGGCAGGCCTGAACGCAGGGTGTCGTATGTATCCACCAGCAGCACGCAGTTTTCAGGACGGTGCTCGGCGAATGCACGGAATGCCGACAATTCGTCTTCGTAGCCCTGGACAAATACGTGAGCCATGGTACCGACACAGCGAACACCGAAGTCCTGCGCGCCCTTCACGTTGCTGGTTGCGGTAAAGCCTCCTACAACCGCAGCACGCGTGGCATGATAGCCTCCCAACCCCTGGGCACGGCGCAGCCCGAAATCGCAGAGTACACGTCCTGCGGCAACGGTATGCATACGCGCCGCCTTCGTGGCGATGAGCGACTGAAAGTTGACGATATTCAACAGCAGTGTTTCAATGATTTGTGCTTCGATTACGTCGCCTTCCACGCGCAGCACCGGCTCATTCGGAAAGATGGTTTCTCCTTCACGTGCCGCAAACAGATTACCCCGGAAACGAAAGTCCCGGAGACTGTCAACGAACCCAACGTGGAGTCCTATCGACTTCAGATAGTCGAGATCATCCGGTGTGAAGCGGAATTCCTCCAGCATCTGCAGTACAGAACCCAGTCCTGCAAAGACCACGTAGCCTCCGTCATAGGGCAATTTCCGGAAGAAGTAGTCGAAAACTGCCGGGCGATGCTGTCGGCCGGTGAGGTAATACACCTGCGACATGGTGAGCTGATAGAGGTCGGTATACGTACCGGATACAATTGGGTTCATACAACAAATATGTAGGGGAAGATAGAACAGAATGCGTTCAGCGCAAAGCCTGTCGTATCAGTGCTCCCGCGACGCCTGGTGAATGGCCTTCAGCAGCGATTTTCGTCCCTTAGCATCGCTTCGTACCTCCCAGATCATAATGCCCGAGGCCTTTGACTTCGCCAGCAGCGTTTTGAGTTTGATCGTGGGAATTCCGTTGTAGTACAGGGTCTTGCCGTCAGGCATCTTCCATTCATCCGCGTTCTCGGCACCTTTAAACGTGGCAACGATCTTTTTGTAGCCCATGCTGATGGCCGGAGAATTCAATTCCGGCCCATATCCGTATCCGTAGAAGGGCACCCCAAGCGTCATGTTTTCGGGGGGAATCCGTCGCTCCACACCAAAATAGTTGAGATCATCTGCCGCATGCGTATACAGTGCATGCGGTCCTGGATTCTCGGGTCGCCAGGGGCCCGTGCGGTCATAACTCATCACATTCATAAAATCATACTGCGCCAGGGCCTTATCCGTGAACTGGTCTTTGTAGTAGATGGCCACTGCCGATGTGATGAGCTTCTGTTTTGCATGAAGTGCCGTAGCCAGTTCCACGACGAAAGGTTCGTACGTGTCGAGAATGTCGCTGCCCTCGAGGTCCACATCAATGCCGTCCAGGTTGTAACGCATCACTTGGGCCACCAGGCTGTCAATGAGCGGCGCACGCAAGCCATCCTGCAGAAGTCTTTTATACTGTGGCTGCTTGCTTCCTCCTCCGATGGAGAACAGCACCTTAATGTTGCGTTTGTGGGCCTTGTCTACAAATGGTTTGAGTGCTGAAAGATCCTGCGTGTAGCGACCCGTTGAATCAGGATTCAGGAACCACAGATTGATGTGCGTGAGATATTTAAAATGCGCACCCTTCTGCGTTTCCGTGGCCGCTTTCAGGTTATAGTATCCAACGACGCGAAACGGCTCGCGCTGTCCCCAGGCGAGGCAGGAGTATCCTATGACGACTAGCGTTAAGAAAAGCCGGCTGTTCAATCTGTGCATGGTGAGTCTGTTGATTGTAGTGAGGAAATCCGCGAGTTGGAAATGTTTACATGACTTTCTGCCGTTCACGGTGATATCGGCTGCACCGGACCAAATTGTTCGGCGACAGATACAAAAAGGAATTGCTGAATGGCGCGCTATAATTTTAGACGTATGCCAATTTTGCTTAGCCATCCCGTTATGAATACGCAGAGCAATGCAAACAGGAACGATTTCAAAAGACCGACTCCGCCGATCAGCATGAATTCGGGCCAGTGAATCCCGAGAAAATTTGTCGTCGCATAGGCGAAGTAGGGTATGAGGTAACAAAGGAGGGTATCCGTGCCGGCCGGTCTTATAAAAGAAAACCATTTTGCCTTTCCGAGCACATCCGCCACCCAATACACGCCCAGAAAGGTCAGGATGGTGAACGCGCTGCACAGGAAGAGCCACGCGGGGGTCGCGCCCAGCTTGGCAAGTCCCCAGTAGGGCCGGGTGAGCACTGACAGGACGATCAGACCGGCCGAGACTCCCAGCAACACCAGCGTGAGCATCCGGTCGTTCTGCTGTGCCCTATAATGCCGGAAGATCAGCGCGGTAGCAACGCCCCCGAGCGTAAGTCCCGTGAGCGTGCCGCCGAGAATGGGATCGGGAATGAATTGGAATGCCGATGGAATCAGCCCGGCATGCGACACCATGCTCAGCACGCTGAAAAATGCCCACGCACCGACTACGCTGGCGAGTTTCCCCTCGGCGAATACTGTTACCACGCCGCTTGCCAGGTAGGCCCATCCGATAAGACCGAGGATACCCCACCACTGCGGACCGAACCGGTGAAGGTTGCCCTCGTCACCGCCCTGATAGATGACGGCCAGGGTGAGTAGCGTCGCGATGCCGATGCCTTTCAGGGTGTAGACCAGAGCTCGGGAAGCCTGCTTCGGGTAGCTATTCCAGATGAGGATAAAGGAGATGCAGCAGAGCGTGTTCCAGGCCAACCGGGGAAGGCCAGTAGCCTCACCGTTAATGTCCTCGCCATTTACCAGGAACACCCCCATAACCAGCAAGGCAACTGTTCGCATCACGACGTGCAGCAACAATTGCCCGGTTGAATCACCCTTTTTCCTCCGCGCTTCAATGGCAAAGGGCATACTGAGCCCGACAATAAAAAGAAATGCAGGAAAGACCACATCAGCCAGACCGATTCCGTCGGCGCCGCGTTCGACGTGCTCCAACCATACAGGTATACCCGACAATGACCAAAGGTCGTTGACGAAGATCATGAGGATCATGGTGAGTGCACGCACGAGATCGATCGCCGTAACCCGTTGTGTGGTGGCGGTGGCCGACGATTGAAGAGGGATTGATGTTGTGGGTTGATTCATATGGGTGCGGTTGTCAAAGTCTCGAATGCCCGCTGACGCGACATTCGCAGCGGGCGACTGCCTCCATCCAGCAGCGTTCTGACGGAAACGCGACTGATAAGTTCGCTATTATATTATTTCAATCATGTTCTGAAAAGTCTTTTTTATTTGGCTGGTAGTTTAAAGAAAAGCACATCACACACCGCGAATTCACTTGTTCGCATTTTATCCGGTTGAATGCGCACGATGCCCCCTGGTGATCCCGAATCTCAGGTATATTACCGGTCATACTTGACCCCCTATGCCTAGAAATAAAAGCTTGAAATTGTCTGGCTCTTCCGCTCGCCGGTCCACCCTTCGCCGCCGTTCGTTCATCAGGCGAATCAAGGACACACCGGCAATCATCGCCATGGCACTCTTGAGTGTTCTCTGTATTGCTTTGACGCGGGATAGGGCGCCCGAGATCATCAAGCTCACGTCGAATCACGTACTGGGGCCAAAGCGGCCCTTCGCACAAGGGCATGCATCGACCATCGTCAAGGGCAGCGGCAATACGTACCTGATTGCGTGGTTTGGCGGCACGCATGAAAAGCATCCGGACGTCGGCATCTGGATGTCGAAGGGTGATGGGAGGACATGGAGCGCGCCGATCGAGGTGGCCAAGATTCGCGAAGACGCGCACTGGAATCCTGTATTGTTCAAATCGACGGACAAAGAGATAACCCTGTATTTCAAAGTGGGCAAAACGATAGACGAATGGGAGACCTGGTTCATGACTTCAGCCGACGGTGGAGACACGTGGACTAACCCTCAGGAACTTGTGGCAGGCGATCACGGCGGAAGAGGCCCGGTGAGAAACAAACCTATCCGTTTGTCAAACCATGTATTGATCGCGGGTGCTTCGAATGAAAAGGACAAGGTTTGGAATGCGTTCGTTGATCGCAGTGACGACAACGGCCGTACGTGGACTTCTTCGTCATTCCTCGCCTTAGACAGGAAGCAAATCGCAGGCGAAGGAATTATTCAACCCACTCTTTGGGAATCTTCTCCGGGCAATGTGCACATGTTGCTTAGAAGTTCCAGCGGTTTTATTTGTCGGAGCGATTCGAAGGACTATGGCAAGACCTGGAGCAAGGTGTATAAGACATCCCTGCCGAATCCCAACAGCGGCATCGATCTCGTCAAGCTAGCGGACGGAAAGCTGGCGCTGGTATACAATCCAGACAATGCTAACTGGGGCGAACGCAATCCACTCAAGCTGGCGGTGTCGTCAGATAACGGAATCACGTGGCCGGTTCAACTGGATATTGAAACCGGCGTGCCTGATGACGAGTTTTCGTACCCGGCGATTGTGGCATCCGGTGATACTGTTTCCATCACTTACACCTGGAAGAGGCAGAACATTGCGTTTTGGCAGGGCGTGATCAAATAGCTGGTCCATCGATTACCGTCATTGATTGCCGTCGAAACGATTGCAATGGCAATTTCCATTCCACCCTTCGGAGTTGATGATGCGCCTATTGATTATTAAATGTTTATTGGACAGCTTTACCCTTGACGCCGCCTTGCGTCGGTAAGGTTTTATCCGGTATGGACTCGAAGCAGGAACATCATGTGCGATTGTGGCATGCCTTCAAGACAGGCGACTGGGACGCTTACACGAGTCTGTACCATGCCTATTTCAGACTGCTGAATAACTACGGTTACAAGTTCACACGCGACGTGAATCTCATTGAAGACGCAATTCACGACTTGTTTGTCAACCTGTGGGCTAATCGCGAGAATCTGGGCAATCCGCTATCCGTCAGAAATTACCTCTACAAGTCTATTCGCAACATGCTCTTTCGGAAGATCAGGAACCAATCACGGTTTGCTGATCTCGCGGAAACAGACGAACACGTCCCCTTCGAGGTATCGTTTGATCACCAGCTTATATTGAACGAAGAGCAAAAGAAAATACAGGACACGTTACAGTCGGTGTTGAAACAGCTTCCCCCGAGACAACGCGAGATCATCTACCTGAGGTTTTACGACGCATTGTCGTATGAGGAGATTGCCGATATCATGGGAATCAACGTCAGCTCCACGTACAAGTTGTTATATAAGGCGCTTGAGAATCTTCAACAGTCTTTAGGTGCCATTTCCATAGTTGCCCTCGACATGTTCCTTCATGTTTTATCAGCCACACCCGGTGGCAACGGGGGGCACGCGGCGTTCGTGCATTCATTGGGCGCTCCGGCCGCGCACGCTGTCTAGTACGCGATTGTTTCCTGCCGGCGTCGTCCCTAAAAAATAAATCGGAAACTTTTTTCAGAAGGAAGGGATAATTCGGCAGGTGGTCGTCTATTAAGGATGTGTTAAACAATTGTTGTATTAATGACATCTGCTGACTACGCGCGGTATTCAATTACTGAATTCCTGGAAGACGATTACTTTCTCCAGTGGGCGACTGCGCGCGACGAAAGGAATGACTCATTTTGGAAAGCATTCCTGGCCGAGTATCCGGGGAAGGAGGCGGTAGTGCGCGAGGCGCTGACCATTGTTCAGGTGTATCGCGCACAAGACACATTTGGGAATGACAGGCGAATCGATGCGGTTTGGAACCGGATTGACGCTTCGATTGCCTGCCAGCCGATAGTCGCGACGGCAGGCAGGATGTGGTGGTACGCAAAAGTTGCGGCGTCCGTACTGCTTGTGTGCTGCGCGGCCGTGTCGATCTGGTACTACACACGCGATCAAATGACCACGGTAACCACGGCGTATGGCGAGGTCAAGGCCGTGACGTTGCCCGATCAGTCCATTGTGATGCTTAATGGGAATTCCGTGTTGACGTACCGTGAGCATTGGAGTCCCACGGAAGCGCGTGAGGTCTGGATCCGCGGCGAGGCCTATTTTGATGTCAGGCACACTAACATCGATACCGCTAATATCCGGGCTGCCGAGCGATTCTTTGTTCATGGCAAGGACATGGACATCGAGGTACTGGGCACGTCCTTCAACGTGAAGAGCCGACGCAACAAAACCAATATTGCCTTGCTAACCGGCAAGATCGAGGTTACGTATCGCGATGCGTCGGTCCCGTCGGCAGGGTTGGTCATGTTACCTGGCGATTACGTGGAGTATGCAGGCCATCAATTGCTGACGAAGCGAAAGCTGTTGCGACCGCATAAGGTGGCGACGTGGACCGTTCGCGAAATAACGTTTACTGATCCGTCGATCGGGGAGATCGTGGAGACCCTGCAAGATAACTACGGATATGCGGTCAACCTGGGAGACAAGGAGTTGCTGGAGTTGAGAATAGAAGGTGAGATCAGCGTCACCAGCGTGCCGGAACTGCTCGCCGTGGTATCGTCAACGTTGGGAATAAGGATAGAAGAGTCAGGAAAGGAGATCATCATTATGAGGAAGTGACCTAAGCAGAAACCTAAGAAACCTAATACCT
Organism: Chryseolinea sp.; assembly: GCA_035489615.1. GTDB lineage: Bacteria > Bacteroidota > Bacteroidia > Cytophagales > Cyclobacteriaceae > Chryseolinea. The sequence goes on along the minus strand of DATHKA010000254.1, from coordinate 7,724 downwards.
AAACCTCAATTCACACCCTATGAGAAATCTGTACACAGGGTCGCTATGGAGATTTTTTCTCCTGGCGATGGCCGTTAGCCTGTCGCCCGAAAGTTTCGGGCAGCAGTACGCCCGCGCCGGTACCATTACCGGCCGGCCGGCCCCCGTTAGTCCTGATGCGTCCCCCGCGAAAATTGGTAATGTCGATGAACCCTCGCACACGCGGCAAAATTCTGACGAGGGCACTGTTTCCTTGAAACAGGCGCTGGATCGTGTGCGCGATACGTATAATGTCAAGTTTGCCTACCGGGAAGGGCTTCTGAAAGGATTGCGTGTACCCTCAGCGTTGTTGGCCTCCGGCGCAAACAGTGTGGAACTCGTGCTCGAGCGCCTGCTGACGGGTTCAAGTCTCACGTTCAGGCGCATCAATAAAAAGCAGTTCTCGATCTTCGAAAATAGCAAAGTGATGCCCGGCGCGAGTGGTTCGTTGGAGGAGTCGTCGCAGCAAGTCATCGCGACGAATTACGAGGGTCAGCGCGGACGTGCTGAATTCGACGTGACGGGGATAGTTACCAGTCAGGATGACGGTTCCCCCATTCCGGGTGTGAATGTTCTGCTGAAAGGAACAACTACCGGCACGACAACAGATGCTGACGGGAAGTTTGCCATCAGCTTGCCCGACGGCGGGGGTCTACTGGTGTTTTCGTTCATTGGATTTGCTTCAAAGGAGGTTCCGGTAACCACAGAGACGGTGGTGAATGTAACCATGGCACAGGAAGCACAGTCACTCAACGAGGTAGTCGTTACAGCATTCGGTATCGCCAAGGAAAAAAAGGGACTCGTATACTCCGTAACCGAAGTGAAGGGGAGTGAGTTTACGCAGGCCCGCGAAACGAATATAGCCAACGCGTTTGCCGGCAAGATCGCCGGCGTGAATGCAACGGGTATGGCTACCGGTCCCGGAGGTTCCAGCCGCATCGTGATTCGCGGAAATGGTTCGTTGGGTGGAAGCAATCAGCCCTTATATGTGATTAATGGTATGCCCATGGACAACAGCGTGCCTGGCGGTTCCAACGAATCTACCGGGAACGGCAACAACGTTGATCGTGGCGACGGCATTGGAGGTATCAATCCTGACGATATCGAGTCGATCAGTGTGCTGAAGGGCGGACCGGCCGCAGCTTTATATGGGGCACGCGCGTCCAATGGTGTCATACTCATCACGACCAAAAAGGGGCGTGCCCAAAAAGGCATCGGCGTAGAGATCAACAGTAACTTCACCTTCGAAGATATCGCACTCATTCCGCAGTGGCAGTACGAATATGGACAGGGTGTCGATGGCGTTAAGCCAACGACACAAACACAGGCCAAGAGCTCCGGCAGGCTTTCGTATGGCGCAAAGATGGATGGTGAACCGTATGTACAGTTCGACGGGCAAACACGTCCGTATTCTCCTCAGGAGGATAACCTCAAGAACTTCTATCGCACGGGTACCAACTACGTTAACTCTGTTGCGTTTACTGGCGGAACCGAAAATGTGAACTTCCGGTTTGGCTTGAACAATACACACGCCAACAGTATTGTGCCAAATTCATCCTTCGACCGGAAGATTGGAAACCTGAATCTCAACGCGAAGTTGGGTAGCCGCCTGAGCTTTGAGACCGTGGTACAATACAATCTTGAAGAAGGTACTAACCGACCCAAAGTCGGATACGCCGATATGAATTCGCACTGGGCTACCTATCTCGTGGCCAATACGGTTGACATCAGAAGCCTGTCGCCCGGTTATGATCCAATAACGCAAAAGGAAGTAGAATGGAATCCGGTGCCCGCCGCACCCAATCCATACTTCGTTATCAATAAATTTAAAAGCGACGACACGAAGAATCGCTTCCTGGGCCAGGCCAACGTGCGGTTGAATCTCACCGACAAGTTATTTATCAAGGGAAGCGTGAGCCGTGATTACTACAGTTTCAAGTCACAGTTTGTACAACCCACCGGCAATGCGTACATGCCCCTGGGTTCGTATGAGGAGCGCGATGTGACGTCTTCGGAAACAAACGGCATGCTGACGCTGAATTATTCGACAGAGTTATTCAACGCGTTGGGACTGACTGCCCTCGTAGGTGGAAACATGCAGCGAAATGTTTACGACCAGATCGCCATCAACGGTTCCGAGTACACGATTCCATATTTCTACAGTTATACGAACCTGGCGACGATGACTACGACACCGACGTACTACAAGACGGCTATCAATTCACTCTTCGGCTCTGTCGACTTGAGTTATAAGGGTATGATCTATTTGACCATGTCCGGACGGCAGGATTGGTTCTCGGTTTTGAACCCATCCAGCAACAGCATCTTCTATCCGGCCATTGGAGGAACGTTTATCATGTCCGAGGCCATACAATTCCCACGGGCGGTGAGCTTTGCCAAGCTGCGCGCGTCGTGGGCGCAGGTGGGCGGCGCCAATGTCGGAGCCTATCAAACGTATCAGACTTACAGTATGGTACAGGGCGGACACAATGGTCGTCCGGTGCAACAATTGGGTACAGGCGTTAACCCGACCGTTCCGAATCCCGACTTGCGGCCCCTGACCTCCACAACCTATGAAGGCGGCATTGAGGCGGGCTTCTTCGAGAATCGATTGGGCCTCGATGTTACGCTTTACCATCGCAAGACCACCGAAGATATCGTACAAAGCAACATTGCTGCTTCATCGGGATATACAGCGGCTGTGTTGAATGTGGGTGAACTAAGCAACAAGGGAATCGAGGTGTTGATAACCGGCACGCCGATGCGCAGACCGGCATTTACCTGGGATGTCAGTTACAACGTCGCGTATAACAAAAGTGAAATCCTCAGCCTTGCGGACGGGATCACCAGCCTTACCGTTGGAGATGGCGTAGGCGGTGGAACCATCCGCAATGTGGTAGGCGGTACGTACGGCGAAGTTTGGGGATACCGCAAGCAAACAGATGACAACGGGAACGTTGTGTTCAACACGGCCAGCGGATACGCCGTGCGCGGTCCCCTCGAGCGGATTGGCAACGGCACGCCTCCGGTAACCATGGGCATCACGAATGACTTCCGGTATAAGAACTTCTCCCTGAACATTCTCATCGATGGCAAATTCGGCAGCGTCGTGTATTCGAATCTGTACCAGTATGCCTATCGGTTTGGCCTGCCTAAGGAGACCTTACCCGGACGTGAAAGCGGCGTCACGGTAAATGGGGTGACTTCGAATGGAGATGCCTTTACAAATACGTGGACCGTTCAGGAGGTTGATACATACTACGACAACGACAAGAACTACACGGCCATGTTTGTTTTCAACAACGACTTTGTCAAGTTGAGACAGGTAGTATTTACGTACCATGTTCCGGTTGAAAAGATTGGCGCACTGAAATGGGCGCAGGCGTTGTCGATCTCTGCTGTGGGCCGCAACCTCGCGTTGCTCTACAAGGATAATAAGAACGACTACTTTGATCCGGAGTCGGGCTACACCAACGGGAACGCCCAGGGCCTCGAAGCCTTCGGTGTTCCACGGACGAGAAGTATAGGTTTCAATCTCAATCTGAAGTTTTAAATTCTAAACATCAGCGACATGAAGCAACTCATCAAGATATTTGCAGCAGCACAAGCCTTGTTATTGTTCGGTGCATGCGACAACGGGTTCGAAGAGATGAACGTAAATCCGAATGCCTCCGTAGAGGTTGTTCCCGAATACCTGTTCACGAATGCACAGCTCGGTGCGGTCAACGTGAACTATGTGGGGGGCGCTTACCTCACCATCGGACAGTCGATGCAGCACTTTTCCACCTATAAGGAGGTACCTGCTGCGGGTGACAAGTATTTTAATTTCAGCTATTCGACCAGCACCTGGACGGCGTTTTCCGGCGCGGTTATCCAATTAGCACAAGTGATTGATAAAGTAGACGAAGATCCGCTCGCGGTCAACAAGCTTGCCATAGCGCGTATATGGCGGGCCTATTTGTTTCACAGGTTGACAGATCTTTATGGTGACATACCCTATACCGATGCGGCAAAAGCGCTTTCAGAAAAGAACTACTCGCCTGAATACGATACGCAGGAATTCATTTATTCCGACATGCTGAGCGAGATTGCCGCCGCAATCGAATCGTTCGATCCCGCTCAGCCAACATTCGGATCGGCCGATCTGATATATGGCGGTGATATCGGCAAGTGGAAGAAGTTTGGCTATTCTTTGATGCTGCGTCTCGGGATGCGCCTTACCGAGGTAAACGAGTCGGCCGCGGAAGAGTGGGTAAAGCGGGCCATCGCGGGCGGTGTGATTACGGCTGATGTTGACCGTGCCGTGATTGCCTACGTTGACGGCTCTCAAACGACCAGCAGAAACTTCATTGCATCCGGACTTCTTTCTACTGACTATGTAACACCCGGCGGTGATAACGTAGAAGGAGGCAAGTTTGCTAAAACCCTGATCGATCACCTGAAGAGCACGGGCGATCCTCGTTTGAATGTGATCTCGATCGTGTGGGTACCCAACGGATCGTCGTTCGTAGCGGATACGACCACCTCGCTGCAACAGGGGATGCCCAATGCAGCATACAATTCGCTACCTGGCAATTTCAACAGCTTTTCCGAACCGAATCCGGCAACCCTTCTAAAGTACAACGCGCCGTTGGTGGTGATGGCTCCTGCAGAGATGCATCTTTTGTTAGCCGAGGCGTCGCTGCGAAACTGGTATGACCAGGCTACGCCTGAAGCGTCGTACCATGCGGCCGTTGCTTCGGCCATGCGCCAATGGTCGCTGTTTGGGTCTGCCGGTGTAATCGGTGAGTCGAAAGTTGCCCGGTACCTCGCTGACAATCCTTATACCGGCGGAAGTTTCGATAGCCAAATGGAACAGATTCAAACGCAGAAATGGGTATCCCTTTTCCTGGAAGATGAGTATGAGATCTTCGCCAACTGGCGACGTACAGGGTATCCGTTGCTCACACCTACGAATTATCCTGGCAACCTCACCGGTGGAAAGATTCCTACGCGGTTTGTTATTCCCGACTCCGAACTGCTTTACAATGGCGACAATTACTATACTGCCGTCAACAGGCAGGGCGGGACAAACAATTTATCAAGCATCGTATGGTGGGATATTGATTAAGAAGCGGAGGAAGCAGAGGATTGCAACCGCAGGGCGCAGACGCTGAGTTTGCGCAGGTTTTTTCTAACAGCATTTCATGGTAGAGTGATCACCTGGCTTTTCAATTTACTATGCGCACTGACAAAAAAATCCCAGCGCAAACTCTGCGTCCCTGCGCCCTGCGGTTGCAATTCTCTGCTTCCTCTGCTTCCTCTACTCCACTACGATTTCATCCGCCAGAATATTGGCCGGACGTCCCGCACCGGGATGCCATTCGGGCGTATTCCCAATGGTATAGGCAATCATTTTCACGTAGCGCGCCTGGCGAATGGGAAACTCAGCAATGAAGTCGCGAACGCGGCCGCCGTATTGATCTATAGGCAAGGTATTGTCTACCGTGCCAACGAGTTCAAAATTTGCGCCATCGGTTGACAAGTAGTACGCCACCTTTTTCGGAAGAAGCCGAAGCCAGAATCCGTATTGATAGAAGGAGGATTCGATATAGTGAACCGGTTTGGTTTCTTCGAGATCGATCACCACTTCAATATTTCCCTGGCCGCTCATCGACAGCCAGTTGTAGTCGTAGTCCTGTGCGCCCCGAAACCCATCAGTGAGCATTGCGGCAGCTGTAGCAGGCAAAGAGGTAGCGTCCGGCGTTATGAACGTGACCTTTTTTCCGAATGCCAGGTGCTCATTCATTCCTTGCGACAGCATTCTGTAAAATGAAGAACGATATTCTTCCGGCGTGCAGCTCCATTCTTTCAATTGGGTTACGCCTTGCCGCAGGCAGAGGTCTGTAAACGGATCGATCAATTCCCGTATGGACGTCTTTGCGCGCCATTGACCGTTCACGCTTTCATAGACACCACGATCACCGGTGTAATTTTTCTTGGCCTGCTCCAACGTAGCATAGACCAACGGTTGTCGCGCAATTTTTACGCGTTCCAGAAGGACGGCATCATCGTGTACGACCTGCTCGGCCTCATCAAAGAGTTTGTGATACCGATCCATCAGTTGAGGCGTAAGGTAACTGGAGGCGGCTTCGTTGGGCGTGCCGAAGATGCGCAGCGGTTTTCCAGAATGCAACAGCGCTTCCTTCATCTCGTCGATATAGGCGCGGATCGGTTTGGCAGCTGCACCATAATAGCCGCGCAGAAATTCATTCATCACCGTGTCTGCGTTGGCGTCAGGATTCCACAGCAGTTTTGAAATCAGGTATGCACGAAGTTCGGCAAACTCGCCACCGACTTCGCGATTACCCTGTTCAAACATGGCATTCACGCCGTTGCGGGCAAAGAATTGCAGGTTCGGTTTCAACACATGCAGATTTGGAAACGGGCTCACGAGGTGGTTGAATTGAATCACATAGTCCCATACGATTATGTCTTTGGCGATCTTTCCCCAGTCCTTGACATCCTGCACAAAGTCCGCGCTGTGAGGATCCTGATCGAGTGGCTTATCGCGGTACGCTTCGATGCTGCAGAGCATGATGTTTACATTATCGCGGGGCTTGAGTGTCTTTGGTGCGTGGCGGCCATACTCGTAGGCAAGCGTAGAGATCATTTTATCGGGGAACGCGTCTGCGACCTGGTTCACAAACTGGATAATCGATCCGGAAGGTGACCCTTCACGGTCGTCGATGGCCGTGCATTTGTCGCACGTGCAAAAGTCCCGATTGTCATTCTGGCTTACGGACCAATATTTGGCGTTAGGGTTCGCCGCAATTTTCCGCCGCAGGCTTTGGATGGTAATCTCAAGAACGTCGGGATTGGCGAGGCACAACTGTGTCGGTATACGCGCGCCCTTCACCATAGCAAAGTACTCGGGATGCTCGGCGAAGTAAACCTCGGGCGGCACAAGCGAGTTGAAGGTATGCACCCACATGCCCCAGTCGGGTCGCTCGCCATCGCTGCCATGATCAAGTTTGTGCCATTCTGTATAGACGGGATCCCAGGAGATCCGATAATGTGTATCGCGAAATCCAATCACGGGAACCTGGCGGTTCTCCCTGATCATCGGCAACGCTATGCGGTCGAGCTTGGGGACGACTTTGAATGAGGGAGTGTACATACGGCATTGCAGGTATTCTTCGAGAAAGGTGTACACGCCGTACAGGGTGCCCTTCTCGCTTCCACCAGCAATAATTAGTCTGGAGCTATCCGTCTTAATGATAAACCCATTTTCCTTCAGCAAGTTGAAATTAATGTTGCTACCAAGGTCATCCAGCCGTTCGTTTTGACCCAGGACGATCTCGTATGATGAACGCGACTTGTCGGAACGAAGTATTGGCAGTGCTGCACCGGAGATTTCCAGCAGATGTGCTTGCAACACATCCGCCGCCCGTGCCTCGCTGGGTGTAGCCGCCGAGGGGATGATAATACGGTAACGGGATTGCTTTCCTTCGGTGAGGATGAGTTCCGGATGCCCTGATAATGTGGCCTTCCGGTTTTTCTTCTTTTGCGCGATCGCTGGTGTGAGGAGACACACGAGTACGAACACGCATGTCAGGCTGCGTGTCATGAGTGTTTTAGTCTGATGGAGAATGATAGCCATAGATTGGTGAGTAAATGGTGCCGGGTGTTTAGCGATGTGCGGCGTTGGGGGAATTCGCTGATGT
>DATHKA010000253.1:0-6750 GCA_035489615.1 Chryseolinea sp. | reverse complement strand
CAGATGTCGACCATAAGGCTAAAATAATATGCCTTGAGAATTTGTGCTGCTCCGAGTTGTTTGGGTACGTTGCCCGCCTCTTCGGCTGCCATTATAACCCGGTCAAGATCCGCAAGAGGATTTTCGTAAAGATAATTCCATTGCGTATTCCAGGTGGCATTTGTCATGTTGAAGTCATCCGTCGAAGCTGTGAGGCTCATAAAGCCCATAGCCGAATCGTTGAGATCGGCAGCAAATGTGCTCGACGCATTCAATATGGCGTTTGAGAACAGCAGATTCAACGATGCCTGTGAAGGGTTGTTTGGATCTGTGTTTATATCGAGATCAAAGATGTCGCACGACGACACCGAGCATACCATTACTATTGAAAGGGCAAAAACTGCTCCTTTATTTCTAAACTTTTTCATGTGGCTAATCAGATTAGAAGGTTAGCGTTAAGTTCACACCGTAGCGGCGCACTGTGGGCGCAGATCCGTATTCAAATCCCTGCACGTTAGAGTCAGCAGTTTCACCAAGCACCTCCGGATCCAGGTTCAGGCCATCCAAAACGTTTGGCGCATTGAACCATAGGTTTCTACCTGAAACAGAGATCGATGCTGAACCAAACGGCGTCTTGGAAAGAATCGACTTAGGGATCGAATATCCAAGGCTCACTTCGCGAAGGCGGATCACCGTTGCATCATAGATGTTCACTTCATCGGCCCCGTATGCTCCCCATCCATTGGAGAAGTGAGAATCGAAAGCTGTGATCGGCACGGTGTTTTTGATGGGGTTTCCGTCATCACCAACGAGTGGTTGACCCGTCTGCACATCTCCCAGGTAGCCGGGTACGACCCGCAAGGCTTCACGCTCTACAGAGTTCGCCAACATTCCGCGCAACAGCAAAGAGGCGCCGGTGAACGAATAGAATTCTCCACCTTGCTTCCAGTCTAGCAGCGCACGCAGCGTGAACCCTTTAAACGAGAAGGTATTGGTGAACCCTAGTTGAAAATCAGGATTCGGGTTTCCAACTACGGAAGATTCAGGAGCGAGAAAAGGCAATCCCGTGTTGGGATCAACCAACAGTGTTCCGTCGTCAGCATAAACATACTTGCTACCGTAAATTTGTCCATAGGGGAATCCATTGCGATGGATAGTAGCCAGTGTTCCGCTAGGACCACCAACGATAATTTCGCCGGTAGGACCCGCATCAACGATCTCTGAACGGATGCGTGTGTAGGCCAGATAGGCATTCCACTTAAATCCACTTGGCGTGCTGATGGGGGTGAGATCAAGTCCGATCTCCCAACCCTTGTTCGATAACTCACCGATGTTAACCACCTCGCGGCTGAAACCGCTCGAGCGCGCCACGTCAGCAAAAGCAATTTGACTGGTAGATACACGGGAGAAGTAAGTGAGATCTATTCCAATCCGGTTTTGCAAAAATCTTGCCTCGACGCCGCCTTCATATTCCGTAGTGAACTCAGGCTTCAGGTTCTGGTTACCCAGCGTTGCTGAGAGCGATGCCATGTTGGATACCGTTCCCGTTGCGCTGGTAAATGGCGTAACGATGTTGTACACCGAATTTACGAGATAGGGGTTTGCATCATTACCAACTTTTGTGACGGATACACGCGCCTTCAAGAAGCTGATTGCCGTCGGCAACTCAAACATGTCGCTGAATACAGCGGACAAGCTTACGCCTGGATAGAAGTAACTATTGTTTCCCTCTGGTAACGTCGATGACCAGTCGTTCCGTCCTACAAAGTTCAAGAACAGATAATCCTTGTAAGAAAGACGAATGTCGCCATACACGCCGTATAGCCTGCGAAGGCGGCTATAATCGTAGTCCACGATTTGCGTCGAAGTCGCGTCAGTAAGGTTAAGTCCGGTTGAGATGATACCTGTACCCGTAACTTTGCGGCGCGTCAGTTCACGTTGGTTAGCATTCATGCCCACCACTGCGGTGAGATTGAAGCTCTCGCTGAGGTCCTTATCTATCGTGGCCAGAAAGTTATAGTCTTGTTCGGTATTAGTAATGTCTTCTGTGTAGATCTGACCCAGGGGAAGGGTTGACCCACCGGCGCGGACAATGTTACGGCGATTCTCACTGTACGTATTGATACCGCCTTTGAACAACAGGTTTAACCAGGGCGTAACATCATAACCTACGGTCATGTTGCCATATACACGGTTTACTTTGCTGTTGTAGAGGTTGTACTTCGAAATCCAGAGCGGGTTGTCGAGCGCACGATAGAAAATGTTGTTTCCGTTTACTGGGTCTTCGAATGGGAGACCATTAAGATCGAAGTTTCGGGGAAGGTAGAACAAACGGGAATAAATTGAAGTTGCCCCAATGAAAGAACCTCCCTGGGAGAAATAATCATTGAATGCGCTACCGCCCGATTGTGGTGACTGCTGATTCGTATTAACGTAGTTAACCGTTCCGGCAATGCTTAAACCATTTACCAATTCGCCATTTCCGCCGAAGCTCAACGTGGTACGATCGGCTCCGGAATTAGGAACGATACCGTCCTGATCCATTCTCGAAAAACCGGCGTTGATGTTTGCTCGCTCACCGCCAGATGAAATCTGAATAGCATTCTCCCACAGTTTCCCTTGTTGAAAAAAGCCGCCGATGATGTCATGTGGCTCGACTTTATAGGGAGCCGATACGTTCACCGTTTCACCGTTGTCGGTACGGGTGTAAGCCTGAACAAAGTCAGGGAATACATTTGGGTTATAGATGTTAATTGGGTTTGGCGCATAGCCCTCAGGATAGGGCTGTCCATCCGGATAAGCACCGTATACTTTCTCATAGTGTGTACCATACTTGGAGTTGATATCATCAACATGGTCAGGGAAGGGCGCGCCCCAGTTACCAATGAAAGTACCGTTATAGACCTGGTTCGATCCCTGAGTGTAAACGTCCTGGTAGTCGGGAATTCCCGAAAGTTCTTCGATGTTCATGGAACCATTGTAGGTCACCTCTAGGCCTTTGCGGACGTTCTTTTTCCCGGCCTTCGTCGTAACCACCACGACGCCATTGGTTGCGCGCGATCCGTACAAGGCGGATGCAGCAGCGCCCTTCAATACGGAGATGCTTTCGATATTGTTGGGGTCAAGGTCGAACGCCCGGTTAGAAAAAACCGTGTTCGAACCGGAGCCGCTGCTTCCTGCCGGATCGGTGCTATTCGTGGAGTTGTCGAACGGAATTCCATCAACAATGAACAGCGGCTGGGTATTGCCCGTGAAAGACGACATACCGCGAATATTGATCTTGGTGGACTGACCAGGTGCTCCACCCGCACCGATGATGCTCACGCCGGGCATTTTGCCGGATAGTGCTCTCAGCGGATCGGGCTCCGAACGCTGCGCAAGATTGTCGGCTCCTACGGTCGCCACGGAATAGCCAAGAGATTTCTTCTCGCGCTCCATGCCAAGCGACGTCACAACAACTTCAGTAAGCTGCCTGACATCTTGTGTAAGCTGAACATCAACGGCACTGCGCTGCCCCACGGCCACCTCCTGTGTCGTCAAGCCGATAAATGAGAAAACGAGGATAGGATCAGCGCCTGAAACAGAAAGGGTGTACTGTCCATTGGCATCGGTAACGGTTCCATTGGTGGTACCCTTCAGGACTACGTTCACGCCGGGAAGGTCTGTGCCGTCCTCTGGGGAGGTCACTTTCCCTGACACGACTCGCTCCTGCGCCCACGCACAGAGCGCAAAAACTAACGCGCTACACGTCAGTAGAAATTTCTTCATAGGTTTAGGTTTAGGTTAAATACTACCCCAAAATAGGCGAGTAATCATGAAAAAGAAATACCCCTTGCGAGGTTAGAACATTGTTTCACACCCTGTACCCAACAAAATCGCGGTATTTATCCGCGAAAATGGGTTTTTTCGATACCCACTCTTTGACCAAATATTTTTTTGCAAAGACGTAAAAAATACGACGCCTGTTAAAACATGAATGTTACCACTCATCAAGATATTGCATGAAAAAAGGCGACCATTTTGAATGGCCGCCTTGTGAGGTTATCGTACGCAACGGTTTACTGTCCTTCCGGATTTTTCACCGCGCTGCTCTCACCTGAAGGTGGATTGTACACCAACTCATTGTCAGGAACATCCCAATAGTCGACGAAGTTATAGTTTATGATTGCGTTCGTGTTCACGTGACCCGTGGCATCTACGACGATTGCACCCGTACGCCCCCCTCCTTCGGTCACGTCGCGGATCACACCCCAACGACGTGCATCGTAGAAGGAAAGACCACGAAACGCCATCACGATGCGACGCTCACGGCGAAGCTCTTCCTTGGCTTGCGCGAGTGACAGACCAGTACCTGCAACCGGGTCGAGCCCTGCACCCTGCATCGTCCGTATGTCATCGACGATCGCCAGACCTCCTTCGATGTCCCCCGTGTTGATCTTAGCCTCCGCGCTCATCAACAGGTTTTCTTCCTGTGTGCTCGCAAGATAGAGTTCATACTCGCCCACCTCGCGGCTGCTCATGACGATTGTACCCGCGACGTCGTTGCCGCCATTTAGCAACTCCCAGCGTGTATTGAAAGAGTTGCCGCGCGAAGACTCACCACGCCAGGGTGCCGCCAACTGGTTGAAGTTATTTTCCAGACGCAGATCTCCTGGCTTGAATTCCTGAATGAGACGTTCGCTTACCTTATAGGTGATACCGCTTCCTGGATTACCGGTCGACTTGGGTGCGATGGCCCCTGCGGTGGCGGAGATAAAGTCTCCATTGCTGTTGGCCCTGCCGGTGAACACCATGTCCGCCTCCTGCACACCCTCATCGGTAAGAGCGATAATCTGACTCCATTGTGCGGAGGTCATATCTGCGGTTGGCGTGTTGACCAGTAGATTGCGCGCCTTCATCGTGCTAATCGTTCGAAGCCACATGTCGGGGCTGGGCACACCACCCTTTCCGACCTGATTGAAACTGGGAATCAATAGCCCTACCGTTGACTGGTATGCTTCATTGTTGGCGATGCCCGCCAGCAACGCGGCCGCCTGATCAAAGTTAGCGTTGGCCTCTGTCATGATGTCTTCTTTGGTTACAAAGTCGCCATTGCTCGCGTTGGGAGTGTTATTGACGATACCCGCGTAATAGGTCGATCCAATGCGTGAATAGGCATAACCTTTCCAGAAATAGGACCACGCCTTGATGGCATTTATCTTCGTTTCTGCATCACCCGTAAACTCTACCTCTTCGATCAAGTCTAAGACGGAATTGCAACCATTGTTCATGGCATACATATACGCCCACTCATAGAAAAGCGTGTTTTGGCCCGCGTTTGCATTCACATTGACGAGCTGCAGCAGGCCGCGCTGCGTGTTGGGGGCATTGGGATTCAATACCTTCGATCCGTTATCAAGCTGCACATATTGCGGGCAACCAATTTGATTACCATAGATGTTGGCCGCCTCTTCACCGATGACGTCGCCCATCAGTTCGTGAAAACCCATTGCTCCGGTCCAGTAGTACCCTGGAACACCATCATAGTACTTGAGTTCTTTGAATCCATTTACATAAACAGATCCCTGTGCCAGGGAAATAATCCCGTTCTCAGTTGCCGCAGTAGGCGGGCCGGGCTGATTGGGATTTTCAATATCCAGGTCGTCCTTGCAGGCAAAAGTTACCGTTACAAGAAACGCACACAATGTATAGGCTAGTTTATTCTTTCTCATAGTCATGCATTTAAAAGCCGATGTTCAAGCCAACCTGATAGGATTTGTAGTTGGGCATCGTGTTGTGGTCCGTGCCTCTGTCGAACGAAGAGTTTGCCGTGCCCGAGCTGACTTCAGGATCCATTCCCGTGTAGTCCGTGAAGGTTAACAGGTTTCTTCCCGTAAGCACCAATTGCAGTTTGCGGAAGGCACTCAGATGGAAGACCTTCGATAAGTCAACACCCAGCGATACGTTTCTCAGGCGAACGAACGACGCGTCTTCGTAGAAATAGTCTTTGGTTCCATTCGCCTGACCCTGCGCATAGACGCCCCGATAGAAGGCGGTCCAGGCGCCGGTTTCGCCCTCGATCGTAATGGGTTTTTCGTAGTCACTGTGTATGCCGTCGCGATACATCCATTCTTTCGTCTGATTGTACAGGTGGCTTCCATCCACCCAATCGAACTGGAACGAGAGATTTACCATGTTGCGGAAACTCACGTCGTTGATGAATGACATGTTGAAATTGGGATTCGGATCGCCGAAGCTATACAGTCCGGAGGTGAAGTAGGGTTGCTTGGTAGCCTTGCTTACGACGTAGCCATTGCTGGCCACCGTGTAATCGGCCTGCGATGCTTCGGGGATGTAGAAATTGCCATTGGCATCGCGCGCGTCAACCGCATGCAGGGAAAAACGACCATACAACTGCCCGATCTTTTCGCCGGGCTTCAGCACGTAGTTGGTGCTTCCTGCGCTGGAGAGGACAACGATTTCCTGACCGTTGGTCGAGGTAATCTCAGAATACTGCTTGCTGAAGTTGGCCACAAAATTCCACGTGAATGCATTGTTGTTGAATACCTGAAAGTTCAAAGATGCCTGCAGTCCGCGTGACTCGATCGAAAAGGCATTGTCCAGCAATGTTCCAATACCGGTGGTGGGAGCTACGTTCACGTCATAAATGGCATTGTCTGTGCTACGCTGCCACCAGGTGGCCGATAAGCCAACATCGTTCAGCCAGTTGGAGCTTGCATTCACCGCAAAGTTCATGTCGGTTCCGATCTCAAACTCGCGCGATACTTCCAC